>NZ_JACCWG010000310.1 GCF_013697775.1 Ramlibacter sp.
GAGGCGCGCGTGGTCGCCGATGCGGATGCGGCGCTGCCCGACTGCCCGCTGGTGGTCACCTGCACGCCGGCGCGCGGCACCGTGCTGTCGGCCACGCCGCGCGCTGACGCTTTCATCGCGGCCGTCGGCGCCTACACGCCGCAGATGGCCGAGCTCGGCGCCGCGCTGTGCCGCGACGTCGCGCAGCGCGGCTTCATCGCGGTGGACACGCCCGACGCGCTGCACGAGGCCGGCGACCTGCTGCAGGCCGGCCTGGACGTGGCCGCCCTGCCCAGCCTGCGCGACGTATTGGCGGATACGCCGGCAACAGGCACGCGGCCCATGCGCGGGCCGGTGCTGTTCAAGAGCTGCGGCTGGGGCGGCTGGGACCTGGCGGCGGCGCGTTGCGCGGTGCAGCAACAAGCGCATTCGTCCCTAGGTAGTCGCGCGTAAGCGCAGCCGCGCTGACCACGCGCGCGCAGCAGTACAACTGCTGACACATCAGGGAGACAACACCATGCGCAAAGACAAGTGGGCCGGCCATCCGTGGGCCGCGCTGCGGCCGGCCATCGCGGGCGTGCTGCTGGCTGCGGCGAGCGCCGGGGCCGGCGCCGCCGTCAACCTGGGTGCCTACAACGTCAAGCTGGACGAAACCTCGGTCTCGGGCATTTCCTCCGGCGCCCTGATGGCGGCGCAGTTCGGCGTGGCGTGGTCGTCCATCGTCAAGGGCGTGGGCATCGTGGCGGGCGGGCCTTATGGCTGCGCGCAGGTTCCCAAACCGGGCTCGGCCTACACCAACAACCTTTTCACCGGCTACTACTACTGCATGAACCGGATCACGGCGCCCGACATCGCGCCGCTGGTCACGTTGACGGGCACCTTCGCCGCAGACGGCCGGATCGATCCGGTGGCCAACATGGCGCGGCAGAAGGTCTACATCTACAGCGGCTACAACGACGGCATGGTCAAGCAGCGCACCGCGGTGGACCCGCTGGCCAACTACTACGCCAACTACATCGCGCCCGCCAACATCTACTACAAGAACAACCAGCGCGCCGGCCACGCCATGGTGACCGACCGCGCCACGCACCAGGGCTGCGCCGCCACCGCGTCGCCCTACCTGAACAACTGCGGCACCGACGTGGCCGGTGAAATCCTGAACCACGTGTACGGCAGGCTGAACGCGCGCGCCGGCACGCCGGCCGGCCAGCTCCTGGAGTTCTACCAGAGCGAATTCGCAAGCACTTCGTCGGTCAGCATGTCGTCCACCGGGCGGGTGTACGTGCCGGCGTCCTGCGCGGCCGGCCAGCCCTGCCGGGTGCACGTGGCGCTGCACGGCTGCACGCAGTCGCACGACACGCTGGGCACGCAGTACGTGGCCGAGGCCGGCTACAACGAATGGGCCGACACCAACAACATGATCGTTTTGTACCCGCAGACCGCGAGCCGCAGCTACGACTTCAACGGCGTGTTCCAGGACCGCAACAACCCCGAAGGCTGCTGGGACTGGTGGGGTTACAACGTGGACTACGACCAGAACACCAGCGGCAACCAGAACTACGCCACCAAGAAAGGCGCGCAGGTCAAGGCGATCCGCGCCATGCTCACGCGCCTGTCGGGCGGCTACACCGGCTGGACGCCCACGCCGGCCGGCGGCTTCGGCGCGCCCGCCGGCCTGGCGGCGCAGGACAGCACGCACAACCGCGTGGACCTGGTGTGGACGCCGGTGAACGGCGCCACCGGCTACAACGTGTACCGGGGCACCTGCTCCGGCTGCGCGATGACAAAGCTCAACGCCACGCCCGTCGCCGGCCCCAGCTATGCGAACAGCGGCCTGGGCGCGAGCACCACCTACTACTACACGGTGAAGGCGGTGGATGCCGGCAGCGTGGAAAGCGCGGCCTCGGCAACGGTGAGCAAGGCTACGGCCGCCACCCCGCCATCGTGCGACGCCTACCGCAGCAACAACTACACGCACGTGGACTACGAGAGCTACACCGGCGAATACCGCGCCAACGCGGTGTGCGTGAACTGCTACGCGTACTCGCGCGGCGGCGGCAGCTGGATCGGCTACTACAACGTGTACGACAGCGCGCCGCTGGTGCGCATCGGCAGCCAGTACTATGTCTATGGCGTGTGCAACTGAGGCGCGCGCCAAGACGACCAAAGAGGACCAAGAGGACTGGATGAGTGAAACGACGCGCTGCGCCTGGTGCCAGGGATCGGACCTGCTGACGGCGTACCACGATGAGGAATGGGGCCGCCCCGCGCAAACCGATGTGGACCTGTTCGGCGCGCTCACGCTGGAAACCTTCCAGTCGGGCCTGAGCTGGCTGACGGTGCTGCGCAAGCGCGACGCTTTTCGCAGCGGCTTCGCGGAATTCGACGTTGGCAAGGTGAGCGGCTTCGGCGAGCCCGACGTAACGCGGCTGCTGGCCGACGCCGGCATCATCCGCCACCGCGGCAAGATCGAGGCGGCGGTGAACAACGCGAAGCGCGCGGTGGAACTGCGAAAAGAGTTCGGCGCGCTGCGCGATTACTTCAAGGCATTCGCAGTACTCAAGATGCCGAAGGATGCAAGCGATGCGCTTGCCAAGCCGCTGTCGAAAGATCTGAAGTCACGCGGATGGAACTTTGTCGGACCGGCGACGGTGTATGCGTTCATGCAGTCGGTGGGGCTGGTGAATGACCATGTTCCAGGGTGCGTGGCGCGGGAGCGCTCGGAGGCGGAGCGGCTGAAGGCCTGGGGCTGACGCCCTCAGATCACGCCTTCGGCAACGTCACCCCGCGCTGCCCCTGGTACTTGCCGCCGCGGTCCTTGTAGCTGGTTTCGCAGACCTCGTCGCTTTCGAAGAACAGCACCTGGGCGCAGCCTTCGCCGGCGTAGATCTTGGCCGGCAGCGGCGTGGTGTTGCTGAACTCCAGCGTCACGTAGCCTTCCCACTCGGGCTCGAACGGCGTCACGTTGACGATGATGCCGCAGCGCGCGTAGGTGCTCTTGCCCAGGCAGATGGTCAGCACGTTGCGCGGGATGCGGAAATACTCCAGCGTGCGCGCCAGCGCGAAGCTGTTGGGCGGGATGATGCAGACGTCATCGTAGAAGTCGACGAAGCTTTTCTCGTCGAAATTCTTCGGGTCCACCACCGTGCTGTGGATGTTGGTGAACACCTTGAATTCCGGCGCGCAGCGGATGTCGTAGCCGTAGCTGGACGTGCCGTAGCTGATGACCCGCTGGCCGTTCACCTCGCGGACCTGCGTGGGCTCGAACGGCTCGATCAGGCCATGCTGTTCGGCCATCTTGCGGATCCACTTGTCGCTCTTGATCGTCATGCGTTCACCTCTGTTGGGCGGAATTGTAGGGGGCTGCCTGCTTCGGGCTGCGACCGCGCAGAGCCGCGTGCAGGCGGGCTGCGGCTCGCGCCGCTGGAGACGATAGTGGAACGCAACTGGTGCCGCGCCGCCATCGCTTCTGCGCGGCAGGCGGGCCGCCCCGGGCGCCGCCAGCCGCGCCGCGCGGTCTACGCAACAGACGGTACGACAGCCTGCCCACCCACGTACACGCGATCAACAACCCGGTCGTCCCCCAGCACGATGATCGAAAACAGCAATTCATCGAGATCCCGCGCATGCGACACCTTGCGCGCCAGCAGTGGCGTCGCCTGCGGATTCAACACAATGAAATCCGCCTCGCACCCAGGCACCAGGTTGCCGACAACACCGGACAAACCGAGCGCCTCGGCCGCCCCCGCCGTGTGCTGCCACCACAAATTCTGCGGCCCCAAACTCAGCCCCGGCTTGGTCTGCCCTTCGCGTCCCACGTAGTACGCGGCCAGCATGGTATGGAACGGATTGAAGCTGGTGCCGCCGCCCACGTCCGATGCCAGCCCGTGACGAAAGCCGATGCGCTGAGCGCCTTCGTAGTCGAAGAACCCGCTGCCCAAAAACAGATTGCTGGTCGGGCTCACCGCCGCCGCCGCGCCGGTGTCGCGCATCAGCGCGCGGTCGTCGTCGTCGAAGTGGATGCAATGCGCGTAGATAGCGCGCTCGCGCATCAGCCCGAAGTCGTCGTAGATGGACAGATAGCTGCGCGACGCCGGAAACAGCTCGCGCGCCCAGCGGATCTCGTCCTTGTTCTCCGCCACGTGCGACTGGATCCACACATCCGGGTACTGCGCCGCGAGTTCGCCCGCGCCGCGCAGCTGCGCTTCGCTGCAACTAGGCGCAAAGCGCGGCGTGATGGCGTAGCCCAGCCGGTCCACGCCGTGCCAGCGGCGGATCAGCGCCTCGGTGTCCACCAGCGACTGCTCCGTATCGTCGCGCACGCCGTCGGGCGAATGGCGGTCCTGCAGCACCTTGCCGGCGATCAGGCGCAGGCCGCGCCGCTGCGCTTCCTCCATCAGCGCGTCCACCGAATGCGGATGCGAGGTGGCGAAGGCCAGCGGCGTGGTCACGCCGTTGCGCAGCAGTTCGTCCAGGAACACGGTGGCCACACCTTGGGCGTAAGCGGCGTCGGCGAAGCGCGCCTCGTGCGGAAAGGTGTAGTTCTCCAGCCAGGGCAGCAGGCCTTCGGCCGGCGAGCCGATCACGTCGGTCTGCGGGAAATGCACGTGCAGGTCGATGAAGCCCGGCGCCAGGATGCGGCCCGGCAGGTGCTCCACCGCCACGCCAGGGAACCGGTCGGCCAGCGCGGAATATGCGCCGGCCGCACGCACCACCGGCCGGCCCTGCGCATCGGGGCCGACGACCAGCAGGCCGTCTTCCTCGTACAGGGCCGATCGGGTGTCTTCGTCGAATCGCAACAGGGCGGCGCGCCAGGCTCTCATGCGGCGAGGTTAACGCAGCCCGCGCCTACTTGCCCGAGGCGCTGCCGATCACGCCGTCCACCAGCCAGCTCATGTTGAGGATGTCCTCGTCCGACAGCGTCTTGCCCGGTGCGATCACCTCGCGGCCCACGTTGTCGTCGATGCCGATCTTGCCGGCACGGAATGCATGCACGCGGCCGGTGGCCATGTCCTTCTGCCGCGCGGCTACCTCGTCGCGCACGGCCTTGGGCACCTTGGGGCCGAAGTCGCCGACGCGCACCATGCCTTCCTTCACGCCGCCCCACACGCGGCCCGGCTTCCAGTTGCCGTCCAGCACCGCCTGGGTGCGCTGCTTGTAGTAATCGTCCCAGACGTGCGTGACGGCAGCGATCTGCGCGGTGGGCGCCACCTTGCGCATGTCGGAGTGGTAGGCCACGGCCATCTTGCCGCGCTCCTGCGCCGCCGCCATCACCGCGTTCGAGCCGGTGTGGAAGGCGATCACGTCCACGCCCTGGTTGAACAGCGTCATGGCCGCGTCGCGCTCCCTGGCCGGGTCGAACCAGGTGTTGAGCCAGATCACCTTCACCTGCGCGTCCGGGCTCACCGAGCGCATGCCCGCCGTGAAGGCGTTGATGCCCTGCAGCACCTCGGGAATCGGGAATCCTGCTACGTAGCCCGCCATCTCGGCCTTGCTCATGCGCCCGGCCACGATGCCCGCCAGGTAGCGCCCTTCGTAGTAGCGCGCATTCGCCACCGCCACGTTGGGCGCGGTCTTGTAGCCGGTGACCGCCTCGAACTTCACGTCCGGAAATTCCCTGGCCACCTTCAGCGTCGGCTCCGCGTAGCCGAAGCTAGGCGTGAAGATCAGCTTGTGACCCTGCTGGGCCAAGTCGCGGATCACGCGCTCGGCATCGGGGCCCTCGGCCACGTTTTCGACGAAGCTGGTCTTCACCCGGGCGCCGAACGCGGCCTGCACCGCCTTGCGCGCCTCGTCGTGCTGGTGCACCCAGCCGGCTTCGGTGACGGGCGTGACGTAGACGAAGCCGACCTTGAGTGGATCGGCGGGCCTGGGCTGCTGCTGCTGCGCGGCGGCGGGGAAGACAGGGGAAAACGAAAAGAGACCGGCTGCCGCGAGCCATGCCGCGGCGGCGAGGTTTTTGTACATGGTGTTCCTCGACATGGCTCCGGAATAAAAAAAGGCAAGAGGCCGCCGGAGCGCAGCCTCTTGCGCCGGATTCTACCGGTGGCCTTTTCTTGGCCCGCCGCTGTGAACGGTTCAGCGCAGCGGGCCGGTGTATTCACCGCGCGCCGGGTAGTCGTTCTTGATGACGAAGTCCAGCGCCTGCACTATCTCCGCGAAATTCGGCCGCACGAACGGCATCGACTGCACCGAAAACCAGTAGACCGACTGGTCCGGCCGCAGCAGGAACACGCCCGGCTCGGAGAACAGAGCCGGCTCCTCGATGCCCAGGGAGGTCTTGCCTCGCGAGGCGGAGATCGACAGGCTCCATTGCCGTGCCACCTCCAGCGGCAGGCCCCAGCCGATGCGCAAGCGCTCGGCGCCGACCTTGCCGGCCATGGCGCGGGCGCGCTCCTCGGTGTCGCCGCTGATGGTGACGACGCTCACGCCGCGCTCGGCAAAGGCGGGCACCTGCTTTTCGAGTTCCTTCAGGTAGCTGGCGCAGATCGGGCAGTGCAGGCCACGGTAGAAGCACACCAGGGTGAAGCGCTCGGGGGTTTCGTCCGCAAGACGGAATTCGCCGCCGGAGAGCAGCGGGACCTGCAGCGCGGGGGCAGGCTGGCGGGGGATGGGCATGGAGCTTCCTTCGTTGGTTGACAGCATGGCCAGAGGGTGCCAGATTGATGGTCATGCCAAGTCCAAAACCATTGATCGATAGTCCAGAAGGTCCTACCACCGCGCAAAGGCCGCCGCGCGACCGCCTGAGCGCCTTCCTCGCCGCCTTCTCCCTCAGCGTGCGCGTCGTTCCCCAGGTGGCCACGCGGCGCCGGCCCACCTGTTCGTGCTGGCCTCGCGCGCGGGGCACAAGCGCATCGTGTTGCGCAGCCAGGCCGCGCCGCGGCCTCACGTCGCGGGCAGCGTGCTGGCCGCGGCGGTGGTGGATTTCGGCGGTGCCGACAACCCGCTGCTGCGCGCCCTGCCCGACGAACTGGTGCTGCAGACCGCGCACGATCCGCGGGCCGCGGCGCTCGCCGATTTCTTCATCGCCGAGGCGGCCGAGCCGCGCTGCGGCGGCCCGGCGGCGCTGGCGCGCATCGGCGAACTGCTGGTGCTGCTGGTGCTGCGGCAGGCAGTCGATGCGCAGGCCGCGCAGCCCGGCCTGCTGGCCGGGCTGGCCCATCCGCTGCTGCGCCGCGCGGTGCTGGCGATGCTGGATGCGCCGCAGCAGCCCTGGCGCATGGAGGAACTGGCACAGGTGGCCGGCATGTCGCGCAGCCGCTTCATGCTGGAATTCCGCGAATGCCTGGGCACCACGCCGGGCGCATTTCTTTCGGGCTGGCGCCTCACGCTCGCGCGGCGGCAGCTGCAAGGCGGCGACAAGGTGAAGGCGGTAGCCCAGCGCGCCGGCTTCGGCAGCACGGCAGCGTTCAGCCGCGCTTATAGCCGCGCATTCCGGACTCCGCCCACGCAAACGGCAGCACTGTAGGACGAGGCCGCTAGTGTCCTGTCCCGATAATACGTGAGCAAAGTCGATGCAGCTTTTCAAGGATCGAATCGGCGGTCGCAGTCCATTTGAACGGCTGACAGTTTTGGTTGTGAGCGTTGACGAAATGGTCGATG
>NZ_JACCWG010000338.1 GCF_013697775.1 Ramlibacter sp.
GACCGGCTGCTGCACTGGGCCGCCGCCGCGCCGGACCGCACCTTCATCGCGCGGCGCGAGCGCAACGCCGACGGCAGCACCGGCGACTGGCGGCGCATCTCCTACGCCGAAGCATTGGACAGCGCGCGGCGCATCGGCACGGCGCTGCTGGCGCGCGGGCTGAGCGCCGAGCGGCCGGTCGCCATCCTGAGCGAGAACGGGCTGGAGCACGCGCTGCTGGCGCTCGGCTGCCTGGTGGCCGGCATCCCGCACTGCTCGGTGTCGCCGGCCTATTCCATCGTCAGCCAGGACTTCGCCAAGCTGCGCCACGTGCTGGAGACGCTGACGCCCGGAATGGTGTTCGCGGCGGATGGCGCGCGGTATGCGAAGGCGATCGCAGCGGCCGTTCCGGCGGATGTGGAGGTGGTGGTTGGTGAACTCCCCCCAGCCGTTCGGCCTGAGCCTGTCGAAGGCCCAGCAAGCACTTCGACAAGCTCAGTGCGAACGGATGGGGTACCAGCGAAAGCGGGGGCGCACACGGTCACGCCGTTCTCCGCCCTGCTCGCCACCGAAGCCACTCCCGCCGTCGACGCGGCGATGCAGTCCATCACGCCCGACACCATCACCAAATTTCTCTTCACTTCGGGCTCCACCAAGCTGCCCAAGGCGGTCGTCAACACGCACCGCATGTGGTGCGCCAACCAGCAGCAGATGCGCCAGTCGATGCCGGTGCTGGCCGAGGAGCCGCCGGTGCTGGTGGACTGGCTGCCGTGGAACCACACCTTCGGCGGGAACCACAACGTCGGGCTCACGCTGTACAACGGCGGCAGCCTCTACATCGACGACGGCAAGCCGGTGCCGGCGCTGATCGGCGAAACCCTGCGCAACCTGCGCGAGGTCGCGCCCACCATCTACTTCAACGTGCCCACCGGCTTCGAGGCCATCGCCCATGCGATGAAGGACGACGCCGTGCTGCGGCGCAACCTGCTGTCGCGCGTGCGCATGTTCTTCTATTCCGGCGCGGCGCTGGCGCAGCCGCTGTGGGACCTGCTGCACGCCATCCAGGAAGCCGAGGTCGGCGAGCGCATCGTGATGGGCACCGGCCTGGGCATGACCGAGTCCTCGCCCTTTGCCGTGTTCGTCACCAGCGCCGACGTGCAGTCCGGCCACCTGGGCCTGCCCACGCCCGGCATGGAACTGAAGCTGGTGCCCTCCGACGGCAAGACCGAAGTGCGCTACAGGGGTCCGAACGTCACGCCCGGCTACTGGCGCGCGCCCGAAGCCACGGCCGAGGCCTTCGACGATGAAGGGTTCTTTCGCACCGGCGACGCGGTGCGCTGGATCGACGACGCCGACCCGCACCGCGGCCTGCGCTTCGACGGCCGCATCGCGGAAGACTTCAAGCTCGCCACCGGCACCTTCGTCAGCGTCGGGCCGCTGCGCGCCAAGATCATCGCGGCCGGCGCGCCCTACGTGCAGGACGCTGTCATCACCGGCCTGAACCGCAACGAGGTCGGCGCGCTGGTGTTCACCACGCCCGCCGTGCGGCAACTGGCCGGCGCCGCGGCCGATACGCCGCTGCAAACGGTGCTGGAGCACCCCGCGGTGCAGGCGCATTTCCAGAAGGTGCTGAACGGCCTGGCCGCGTCGGCCACGGGCAGCGCCAACCGCGTCGCGCGGCTGCACCTGCTGCACGCGCCGCCCTCCATCGACAAGGGCGAGATCACCGACAAGGGCTCGATCAACCAGCGCGCGGTGCTGCAGCACCGCGACGCGCTGGTGGAGGCGCTGCACGCCGGCACCTTGCCGCTCACCCTGCAACCCACGCGAAGCGACACACCATGAACATCGAAGGACACGCGGCGCTGGTCACCGGCGGCGGCTCGGGCCTGGGCGAAGCCACGGCGCGCGAACTGGCGCGCCTGGGCGCCAAGGTGGCCGTGCTGGACGTCAACGAAACGGCGGCACAGGCGGTGGCCGCATCGATTGGCGGCATCGCCTGCCGCTGCGACATCACCGACGCCGCAAGCGCCACCGCGGCCATCGCCCAGGCCGCCGCCGCGCATGGCCCGGCGCGCATCCTGATGAACGTGGCCGGCATCGGCGCGGCCAAGCGGGTGGTGCAGAAAGACGGCAGCGCCGCGCCGCTGGAAGACTTCGCCCGTGTGATCAACGTCAACCTGGTCGGCAGCTACAACATGGCGCGCCTGTTCGCCGCCGAATGCGCCAGGCTCGCGCCGCTGGAAGACGGCGAGCGCGGCGTGATGCTGTTCACCGCCTCGGTCGCCGCGTTCGACGGCCAGGTGGGCCAGCAGGCCTACAGCGCGTCCAAGGGCGGGCTGGTGGCCATGACGCTGCCGATGGCGCGCGACCTGGCGCAGCACGGCATCCGCGTGTGCACCGTGGCGCCGGGCCTGTTCGCCACGCCGCTGCTCCAGCAGCTGCCCGAGGCGGTACAGCAGAGCCTGGCCGCGTCCATTCCTTTTCCGGCACGCCTGGGCAAACCCGAAGAGTTCGCACAGCTGGCTTGCCATATCGTCACGAACGGCCACCTAAACGGCGAGGTGATCCGTTTGGACGGCGCGCTGCGCATGGCGCCGCGCTGAGCCTGCGCCCCACAGACAACGATAAAAACGCGCTTTTTCCTCTCTCTTTCCCCGATTCCAGGAGACAACACCATGACATTCCGCAAGACCGTGCTGGCCGTGGCCGCGCTGCTCGCCTCCGCCGGCGCCCTGGCCGACATCAACGTCGGCGTCGTGCTGTCGCTCACCGGCCCCGGCTCCGGCCTGGGCATCCCGATGCAAAAGCAGCTGGCGCTGTTTCCCAAGGAAATCGGCGGCGAGAAGGTCAACCTGATCCTGCTGGACGACGCCAGCGACCCGGGCAAGGGCGTGAGCAACCTGCGCCGCCTGCTGACCGAAGACAAGGTCGACATCATCCTGGGCTCCTGCCTGACGCCGGTGGCCGCCGCCATGGCCCCGGTGGCCGCGGAGAACAAGACGGTGCAGCTGGCCGGCTCGCCGGTGGGCGTGCCGCCCGGCCAGGACCAGTGGCTGTTCCGCCTGCCGCAGGGCAACGAGGTGATGGCCCACGCGATGGTCGGCCACATGAAGAAGCTGGGCGTCAAGACCATCGGCTTCCTCGGCTACACCGACGCCTACGGCGAGCAGTGGCTCAAAGCACTGACGCCCGAAGCCGAGAAGAACGGCATGAAGGTGGTGGCGGTGGAGCGGTTCGCCCGCACCGACACCAGCGTGACGCCGCAGGCACTGAAGCTCACCTCCGCGAACCCCGATGCGATGGTGGTTGTGGCCTCCGGCTCCGGCGCGGCCATGCCCGAGAAGGCCATCGTCGAGCGCGGCTTCAAAGGCAAGATCTACCAGACCCACGCCGCGGCCACGCCCGACCTGGTGCGCATCGGCGGCAAGGACGTGGAAGGCACCTACGTGGTGTCCGGCCCGGCGGTGGTGGCCGAGCAGCTGCCCGACAGCCACCCCTCCAAGAAGGCCGCCATCGACTTCGTGACGAAGTTCGAGAAGGCCAACGGCGCCGGTTCGCGCAACCAGTTCGCCGGCCATGCCTACGACTTCCAGGTGGTGATGGAGAAGATCGTGCCGGTCGCGCTCAAGAAGGCCAAGCCCGGCACGCCCGAATTCCGCGCCGCGCTGCGCGACGCGCTGGAAGGCATGGGCCGCACGGTGTTCGCCCACGGCATGATGAACTGGACCAAGGACGACCACTGGGGCTACACCAACGAAACCGGCGTGATGCTGAAGGTGGCCGACGGCAAGTTCGTGGTCGAGAAGTAAACGCGGGAAGCAAGCGCAATTGGACCTCTCGATCGCCGGCATCCTGGCCCTGGACGGGCTGACCAACGGTGCCGTGTACGCGCTGCTCGCGCTGGCCACGGTGCTGCTGTTCGCGGTCACGCGCGTGATCTTCATCCCGCAAGGCGAGTTCGTCGCCTTCGGGGCGCTCACGCTCGCGCTGTTCCAGACCGGCAAGGTGCCCGGCACCGTGTGGTTCCTGCTGGCGCTGGCCGTGCTGGCGGCGCTGGCCGACGTGGTGGAAGGCTGGCGCCAGCGCCTGCCGCCCGCGCGCGTGGTGCTGCGCGTGGTGCGCACGCTGGCCTGGCCGGTGGTCGCGTCGGCCGTCGCATGGTGGGCGGCGCCCAAGGGCTTTCCGCTGGTGGTGCAGGCGCTGCTCACGCTGGCGCTGGTCACGCCGTTCGGCGGGCTGATCTACCGGCTGGCCTATGAATCGCTGGCCGATGCCTCGGTGCTGGTGCTGCTGATCGTCTCGGTGGGCGTGCACTTCGCGCTGGTCGGACTGGGCCTGTACTTCTTCGGCGCCGAGGGCTTTCGCAACCCGAGCTTCTGGGACCAGCGCTTTTCCGCCGGCACGCTCGCCGTCACCGGCCAGACGCTGATCATCTTCATGGCGTCCTTCGCGCTGATCGTCATGCTGTGGCTGTTCTTCGAGCGCACGCTCACCGGCAAGGCGCTGCGCGCCACCGCCGTCAACCGCGTCGGCGCGCGCCTGATGGGCATCTCCTCCAGCGGCGCCGGCCGGCTCGCCTTCACCATGGCGGCGTTCATCGGCGCGCTGTCGGGCCTGCTGATCGGCCCGACCACCACGGTGTTCTACGACAGTGGCTTCCTGATCGGCCTGAAGGGCTTTGTCGCAGCGGTATTCGCCGGGCTGGCCAGCTATCCGCTGGCGCTGGCGGGCGCTTTAGGCGTCGGCCTGCTGGAGAGCTTCGGCTCGTTCTGGGCCAGCTCGTTCAAGGAAGTGATCGTGTTCTCCTCCATCCTGCCGGTGCTGCTGTGGCGGTCGCTGCGCGACCCGCATTCGGAGGAGCACTGATGAACGCGGCGCGGCGCTTCGCCTTCCCGCTGTTCGCGCTGCTGATGCTCGCGCTGCCCGCCTTGCCGGTGCCGGACTTCTGGATCACGCAGAGCAACTACATCGGCCTGTACGCGCTGGTGGCGCTCGGCCTGGTGCTGCTCACCGGCGTGGCCAACCTCACCTCGTTCGGCCAGGCCGCCTTCGTGGGCATCGGCGCGTACACCACGGCCTTCCTCACGGTGAAGCTGGCGGCCTCGCCCTGGCTCGCGCTGCTGCTGGGCGTGGGCCTCGCCATCTGCGCGGCGCTGGTGCTGGGCGCGGTCACGCTGCGCATGTCGGGCCACTACCTGCCGCTGGCCACCATCGCCTGGGGCCTGGCGCTGAACTACACCATGGCCAACATGGACTGGCTGGGCAAGTACGACGGCCTGCTGGGCGTGCCCACCCTGCACGTGTTCGGCACCGACCTGGGCACCGGCCGCGGGCTGCACGTGCTGATCTGGGCCATTGCGCTGCTGGCCGCGCTGGGCTGCACGCACCTTCTCGATTCGCGCCCGGGCCGCGCCATCCGCGCGCTGAAAAGCGGCACCACCATGGCCGAGGCCATGGGCATCTCCACCTTCCGCTACAAGCTGCTGGTGTTCGTGCTGGCCGCCGTGCTGGCGGCCGTCTCGGGCTGGCTGTTCGCGCATTTCCAGCGCACGGTGAACCCGACGCCGTTCGCGCTCGGCAAGGGCATCGAGTACCTGTTCATGGCGGTGCTGGGCGGCATCGGCCAGGTGTGGGGCGCATTCCTCGGCGCCGCCGTGGTGAAGCTGACCGAGGACCAACTGCAAGTGCTGCTGCCGCGGCTCATCGGCGCCAGCGGCAACTTCGAGGCCATCGTGTTCGGCGTCGTGCTGGTGGTGGTGCTGAAGTACGCGCCCGACGGCCTGTGGAGCTTCATCTCCGCGCGGCTGCCGCGCCCGCGGCGCGTGCGCGATTGGGACGGCGCGCCCGCCCTGCCCGCGCGCGACAAGCCTGCGCAGGGCGAGCCGCTGCTGCGGGTGGAGGCGGTGCGCAAGGAGTTCGGCGGGCTGGTCGCCGTCAACGACGTGAGTTTCGCCATCGACAGCGGCGACATCGTCGGCCTGATCGGGCCGAACGGCGCGGGCAAGTCCACCACCTTCAACCTGGTCACCGGCGTGCTGCCGCTCACCGCAGGGCAGGTGCGCTGGCGCGGCCAGAGCATCGGCGGCATGGCGTCGCGCCGCATCGCGCGGCACGGCATCTCGCGCACCTTCCAGCACGTGAAGATGGTGGCCGACATGACGGTGCTGGAAAACGTGGCGCTGGGCGGCTACATGCGCAGCGCCAGCGGCGCCATCCGCGCCATGCTGCGGCTGGACCGCGCCGAGGAGAAACGGCTGTTCGCCGAGGCCGAGCGCCAGCTCGCGCGGGTGGGGCTGTCCGAGTACATGCATGAACTCGCCGGCAACCTGGCGCTGGGGCCGCAGCGGCTGATGGAGATCGCCCGCGCGCTGTGCACCGACCCCGCGCTGCTGCTGCTGGACGAGCCCGCGGCCGGCCTGCGCTACAAGGAAAAGCAGGCGCTGGCCGAGGTGCTGCGCCAGCTGAAGGGCGAAGGCATGAGCCTGCTGCTGGTGGAGCACGACATGGAATTCGTGATGGGCCTGGCCGACCGCATCGTGGTGATGGAGTTCGGCACCAAGCTGATGGAAGGCACGCCGGCCCAGGCGCAAGCCAGCCCCGCGGTGCGCGCCGCCTACCTGGGAACGGAGCACTGATGGCCGCGCCGCCCCTTCCACCGCTGCTGCAGGTGAAAGGCCTGCACGCCGGCTACGGTCGCGCCGAGGTGCTGGCCGGGCTGGACTTCGGCGTGGAGGCCGGCAAGGTGGCCACCATCATCGGGCCCAACGGCGCGGGCAAGTCCACCACGCTGAACGCGCTGATCGGCCTGCTGCCGTTTCGCGGCCAGGTGCTGTTCGACGGCACCGACCTGGCCGGCACCACGCTGGAAGACCGCGTGATGCTGGGCCTGGCGCTGGTGCCGGAAAAGCGCGAGCTGTTCGCCACCATGCCGGTGGAAGACAACCTGGTGCTGGGCGGCTGGCGCGCGCGCAAGCTGCGCATGCCCAACTGGCGCAACGAGCTGGAGCGCGTGTACGAATTGTTCCCGCGCCTGAAGGAGCGCCGCGCGCAGCTGGCCGGCACGCTGTCGGGCGGCGAGCGCCAGATGCTGGCGGTGGGCCGCGCGCTGATGGGTCAGCCCAAGCTGCTGATGCTGGACGAGCCCAGCCTGGGCCTGGCGCCGCTGGTGGTGCGCGAGATCTTCCGCATCATCGAGAGATTGCGCGACCAGGGCGTGTCCATCCTGCTGGTGGAGCAGAACGCGCGTGCGGCGCTGGAGGTGGCCGACCATGGCTACGTGCTGGAAACCGGCGAGATCGCGCTGCAGGGCCCGGCGCGCGAACTGGCCGGCGACACCCGCGTGATCGACACCTACCTGGGCGCGAATCGCGCACCCGCCGCGACCTGATGGCGCCGCCCAATCCATCCGCTTCCCGCTCCGCGGCCGCCGCCGCGC
>NZ_JACCWG010000390.1 GCF_013697775.1 Ramlibacter sp.
AGCGCGAAGCGCGCGACGAGCGGCGAAACAGCGCCGCCGCCGCACGCGCCACGCCCTGCGGCTGCTGCAGCGGCCGGAAAGCGGTGCCGCCGCGCAGCTGGCGCACGACCCGGCCGAGGAATTCAGAAGGCTGCACTGGCCCGTCGCACTGCGGGTTGGCGTCGCCCTGCGTGACGAGCGCGGCGCCGTCGCGCCCGACCACCCGGTGCACGTACAGCCGCTGCGCGCGCTGGAACAGCACCAGTTCGCCGCACTGCATGGCGCCGCCGTCGCAACGCCGCACGAACACCACGTCGCCCGGCAGCACCGACGGCAGCATGCTGGTGCCGGTCACGCGCAGCCGCAGCCGGCCGCGTTGCCGCAGCGTCTGCGCCGCCAGTTCGGTCCTGGGGTCGTGCATGAGCCGTCTCAGGAGTTCTTGCGGCTTGCGCGGCAGGACGACTGGGTGGTCGAGATCTTGCCGCATGCCAGTGCCATGGTCTCGAACACGCGCTCGTGGCGGAAAGCGGGTTTCACGTACGGCTTTTTCTTTTCGGAAGGCCCCTCGCCCTCGTGAGGCGGAGACTTCGGATTGTGCGTTTGCATTGGATACCTAGTTGAGACCGGCCTGGCTGGCCTGCACGGCGTTGCCAGGCCCGGTGAGCGTCGAGTAGTAGATCTGGGACGCGCCGGCTGTCGAGGAGATGTTGTCCACGATGATGCCGCCGGTGCCGCCGGGAGCCGACAGGCCTGCGTTCGCCGTGGCGCTGGTGTTCCAGGTCTTGCCGGTCATGTTGTACATGTAGATGCAGGAGCCGCTGCAGCCGGTGTCGTTGCCAATGGCACTCACGCTGACGTAGAGGTACTCGTTGGTCCCGTTCATCACCATGGTGACGGGCGAGCAATTGGCGTTGTCGGTGAAGTTCGCGGTGGAAACCAGCGTGGGGCCCACCACCGCCGCACCCATGACGTTGCTGGCGATCGGGATCCTCCACAGCGTGGGCTTCTTGGAGTCGCTGCCGTCGCCGAGCGCGCCGCACATGTACAGGAAGCCGCTGGGGCTGGCCGGGTTCGCGCTCGTGTAATAGGTGTTGTCGAACGCGCCCGCGTACAGGACCCGGTTGTAGATCTGCCCGCGGCCGATGTTCGCGCGGGTTCCGACGCTGCCGTTGATCGAGATGTCGGTGCGCAGCTGGTAGATCGCCTTGCAGTTGACTCCCCCGCAAGCGCTGTTCGGGTCCGACTCCACGAAGACGTAGACGCGCTTGGCGGTCGAGTCCAGTACCGGGGTTTCGCGCACGCCGGTGGTGTTGTTGCCGTCCTGCTGGATGGTGAAGGTCGCCAGCTGGCCGCTGTTGACCACCGCGCCGCTCACGCTGCACAAGGTGGCGTTGATCCCCGTGGCCGCGCAGACGGAATGCAGCTGGCCGCCGGTCGACACGCCGGTGTCGCTTCCGACGTACACCAAACCGGTGGCGGAGTCGTAGACGGGCGACGACAGCATGTTGCCGGTGCTCACCGTCGCGGGGAAGCCGCCGGTGGTCTGCTCGGCCGGGGTGCCGTTGAACACGCCGGTGAACTTGTGCAGCGTGCCGTTGTCGGCCCCCACGTAGAGGGTGTCGCCGATGTAGTCGTAAAAGGGCGACGAGTTGGTGTCGTCGGGGCTGCCGCTGAAGGGGATCACCGCCATGCAGGGGGCCGTGCAGTTGCGGTAGTTGGCCAGCGTCTGGGTGGCCGGGACCGTGGGCGCGCCGACCGTGCCGACCGACGCCGTGCTGCTCCACTTGAGCAGCACCAGGTTGGCGACATTGCCGCTGCTGCTCTGGACGAAGGCCACCTGCTTGCCGTCGAAAGACAGCACCGGCGAGGTCAGCGTGTTGGCACCGGCGCCCGTGTTGTACGACCAGAACGTGGTGGGAACCGCCGTGGTGGGCGTGGTGCCGCAGGACGCGTAGAGCTGGTTGAAGGCGACGATGGTCGGCTGGGCCGTCGTGCCCGAGCCGCCCGCCAGATTGTTGCCTGCCCAGGTGAAGTTGCCCAGCGCAGCCGCCAGCGTCACGGTGGTCACCGTGCCAGGGCTGAGCGCCGTGACGGTGACCACCGCGCCCGCGCTGGTCGCCTGGATGCCGGCCGCGCCGCCATTGCGGGTGATGGCCGCGGCGAGGTTCACGGCCGTGGCAGTGGCATTCGCGCCGATCTGGAAATTGCGAACCAGATTCGAGCCTGCGCTGGCGGTCAGGACGATGGCCGGCGAGCCCGTGCGGGTCAGGGTGACGGTGCCGCCCGCCGCCGGGTTGTTGCTGAACGACCCGGTCTGGCTCGCCGCAGTTCCGGAACCCGTGGCACCGTCGGAGGTGGTGGTGTAGACCACGAAGTCGTTGGCGCAGCTCGGGGTGGCGAAGATGTCAAACGAGAATTTCGCGGGGTAGACGCCGGCGCGGCCGACGCCACTGGCGCCGCCCAGCACGTTGCTCCAGTCGCGGTGCATGTCCTGCGTCGCCGTGGGGGGGTGGCGGTCGAAGCGCTTGTACCAGGCAAGGTGCTGCGGCGACAAGCCGTCGGCGCCCGGCCGCTGCAAGCGCATCTTGCGCGCGACCTGCTGGGCGAAACGAGCGTCCTTGAACTTCAGCTTCCAGCGCTCGAGCGCGGCGGCGCCCTTTGCGGCCGCTTCGTCGGATGTTTCGGGATTGGCGTAGACCACGTACCTGTGGCTCCAGTCCTGGGGTGCGGATTGCGCGAGCGCGGACGCGGCCAGGCTGGCGAAGAGCGCGCCCGAAAACGCCAGGAAAGCCAAACGATGCAGATGCCGACGCATTGAATCCCCTCAATCTGCGGCGACCGCCCGTCAACCTCTCCGAGCCGTTCATCGCCGCCTGCTGCGCGAATGCGCGATCGAGAGGCACGATCACCTCTCTGTGTTACTAACAATAACATGTTGGCGGCGTCAAAAGAAGGGCATCGGAACGAAATTGTGATATGTGCACAATTCCCAGATGTCTGTCGCTCCCGTGCGTCGGGAGGCCGGCAAAAGTCACGCGCTCCCGCCCGCCGGCGCGTCCTGCGGCCAGGCGATCTGCCCATGCCCCGCGTCGTCGAGCCGTAATCGCAAAGCCGCCACAGCGTCTTCGGCCACGGTGAACGCGAACGCCACACTGTCGCCGTGCAGCACCTCGTCCAGTTCGGCGCCCGCCTGCTGGAGTTCGCGCCGCACCATCCCCTCCATGGCATACGGCACCGCGCAGCGCAAGGCGATGCGGCGGCGCAGCGGGACCTTTTCGGCGCCCAGCAGCGCCTGCGCCACGGCGTCGGTGTAGGCGCGCACCAGGCCGCCCGCACCCAGCTTCACGCCGCCGAAGTAGCGCACCACCGTCGCCAGCACGCCGTCCAGGTCCTGGTGGCGCAGCACCTCCAGCATCGGCCGGCCAGCCGTGCCGCCGGGTTCGCCGTCGTCGTTGGCGGCCGAATGACCGCCCGCCAGCAGTGCCCAGCACACATGGGCCGCGCCGGGGTGCCGCGCGTGCAGCTGCGCCACCACGGCCAGCGCCGTGGCGTGATCGGCCACCGGCTGCACGCAGCCGAGAAAGCGGCTTTTCTTGATGACCAGTTCGCTGTGAACCGGCGTGTGCAGCGTCAGCGCCACGCCTGCAGCCAGCCCAGCCCGGCGCTGGTGCCGCCGGGAGTGCTGCCGCGCGCGGGCCGGTATTCGCAGCCGACCCAGCCGTCCCAGCCGCATTGCGCGGCCACCTCGTCGATCACGCCGAACAGGTAGGCGCAGTTCAGCTCGCCCAGGTCGGGCTCGTGGCGCTGCGGCACGCCCGCGACCTGGAAGTGCCCGACGCGCCCGGTGGGCAGGTACTGGCGGATCTTCATCGCCACGTCGCCTTCGACGACCTGGCAGTGGTACAGGTCCATCTGCACCTTGACGTTGGCCGCGCCGATCTCGCCAAGCAGTTCGTGCGCATGGTCCTGCCGGTTGAGGAAAAAGCGCGGGATGTCGCGCGTGTTGATCGGCTCCAGCAGCAGGTCAACACCCTGCTTCGCGGCTTCGGCCGCCGCCCAGCGCAGGTTGGCCACGTAGGTCGGCTGCACCGCGGCGCGGTCCGTGCCTTCGGGCACCAGGCCGGCCATCACATGCACGCGCGGGCAGGCCAGCACCTGCGCGTAGCGCAGCGCCTGGACAATGCCGGCGCGGAATTCCGCTTCGCGCCCGAGCAGGCAGGCCAGGCCCTTCTCGCCGGCGTTCCAGTCGCCGGGCGGCGCGTTGAACAGCACCTGCCGCAGGCCGTTGGCCGTCAGCCGCGCCGCGAGTTCTTCGGGTGCGTGCTCGTACGGGAACAGGTATTCGACGCCAGCGAAGCCGTCGCGCGCAGCTGCCTCGAAACGGTCGAGAAAGCCATGCTCCGGGTACAGCATGGAGAGGTTGGCGGCAAAGCGGGGCATGGTGGAGCGGCGTGGTTCACCAGCGCGCGCCGAACGCCTGGCGCAGCTGGTCGATGTCCGCTTCGGACAGCGGCTCGGGATAGACGGGCGCCAGCAGCATGAGCCGGGCGGTTTCCTCCAGCTCCTCCAGCACCGCCATGGCGCCAGCGGGCGTGTCGTGCCAGACCACCGGCCCCAGGCGCTGCAGCATCAGCGCGCGCAGCGGCCGGCCGCTGTCGCCATAGTGCGCGATGGTGTGCGCCACTTCCTCCACCACCTCGGGCGCGCCTGGGCGCGCATAGCGCACCAGCGGCACGTGGCCGACCTTCATCACGAAGTACGGCGTGATCGGCGGCAGCAGCTCCAGTCCTTCGGAGCCGAGGCTGAGCGCGACGCCGTGCGCGCTGTGGGTGTGCAGGATGCAGCGCGTCTGCGCGTCGTAGTGCCGGGCGGCGGCGTAGATGCCGCGGTGCAGCGCCAGCGTCTTGCTGGGCCGCGCGCCGCTTGCGGGCCGGCCTTCCAGGTCGACCCGCACCAGCGCCGCCGGATCGAGCAAGCCCAGGCAGGCGTCGGTGGGCGTGATGAGGAAGCCGTCGTCCAGCCGCACGCTGATGTTGCCGGCGCTGCCGTGCGCGTGGCCGCGGTCGAACAGGCTTTTGCCGATGCGGCAGATCTCTTCGCGGGCTTGGGATTCGTTCATCGCGCGGCCGGTTGCATGCTGCGGGAATGGTAACGCAGCGCCTCAGAGCAGCGCAGCCTTGGCGAAGAAATCGTCGCCGCCGAAGTTGCCGGACTTCAGCACCAGGTGCAGCCCGCCGCGCGGTCCCTGCGCATGGCACCAGGGCACGCCGGGGTCGATCTGCGGCCCGATGCGCAGCTGCGTGACGTCCAACGCCTGCACGCATGCTCCCGAGGTTTCGCCGCCGGCGATCACCAGCTGCCCGACGCCGCGCGCGACCAGCCCGCGCGCGACCGCCGCCAGCGTGCGTTCCACCAGCGCGCCGGCCTGTTGCACGCCGAGCCGGTCCTGTACTGCATGCACTGCGTCGGGCTCGGCGGTGGAGTAGACCAGCACCGGACCGTCGGCAAGCCGAGGTGCGGCCCAGGCCAGCGCCTCGGCCGCGAGGTCCTCGCCGGCAGCGATGCGCGGCGGATCGAGCGCGAAAGCCGCGTGGCCCGCGCGGATGAACGCCGCCACCTGCCGGTTGGTGGCTTGCGAGCAGCTGCCCGACAGGATGGCCTGCGCACCGGTGGGCGGCGGCAGCGCGCTTGCTGCCGGCGCAGGCGACAGGCCGAAGTTCGCCGGCAGGCCGATCGCCAAGCCCGAGCCGCCGGTGAGCAGCGGCAGGTCGGCCACGGCGGCGCCCAGGCGCAGCAGGTCTTCGTTCGACACCGCATCGGCAATCGCCAGCGCCACGCCCTCGGCGCGCAGGGCGTCGATGCGTTGCCGAATCGCCTGCGGCCCGGCCGCGACGCTGCGCCAGTCGATGAGGCCGACGCGCCGCCTGCACTGGGCCTGCAGCACGCGCCCCAGGTTGGCGTCGGTCATCGGCGTGAGCGGGTGGTCGCGCATGCCGGAGTCGCTCAGCAGCATGTCGCCCACGAACAGGTGTCCCTGGAACACCGTGCGCTGGTTGTCCGGAAAGGCCGGCGTGGCGATGGTGAAGTCCGTGCCCAGCGCGTCCATCAGTGCCTCGGCCACCGGGCCGATGTTGCCGTCGGGCGTGCTGTCGAAAGTGGAGCAGCACTTGAAGAAGATCTGCCGCGCGCCCTGCGCGCGCAGCCATGCCAGCGCTTGCAGCGATTCGCGCACCGCGTCGGCCGCCGGCACGGTGCGCGACTTCAGCGCGATCACCACCGCGTCCGCGTCGCCTTGCAGCGGTGCGCGCGGCACGCCGATGGCCTGCACCGTGCGCATGCCGCCGCGCACCAGGTTGTTGGCAAGGTCGGTCGCGCCGGTGAAGTCGTCGGCGATGCAGCCCAGAAGCAGCGGCGTGGCCATGCGCGCCTACAGCAGCGGCAGCTTCACCGCGGCAGCGTTCTCGCGCGCGTAGTCGCGCACGATGGACGCGAAGTCGCCGTCGGCATGCAGGCCGAGCGCGCGGGCCCGCGCCCACTCCACGTGGCCGGGCCAGCTGCTCACCACGCGGTGGATCAGCGGGTCGGGCGTCCAGTCCACCAGCTGCGTGGCCGCCTGGCCCGCCACCGCCTCCAGCGCCTGCGCCATTTCGCCGACGGTGGTGCGCAGCGACGGCAGGTTCAGCGCGGTGAGCGGCCCCCATTCGGCATCGCTCGCCTCCGCCGCACAGACCAGGCCCTCGACGGCGCGCGCGGGCGACGACAGCGCCACCGCCGTGTCGGCCGGCACCGGCACCGCGGCGCGCTCGCCGGCCAGCGGTTCGCGCACCATGCCGCTGAGAAAACTCGACGCCGCGCCGTTGGGCTGTCCCGGGCGCACGCTCACCGTCATCAGCCGCACGCTGCGGCCGGCCACGAAGCCCTTGCGCGTGCAATCGGCCACCAGCTGTTCGCAGATGAATTTCTGGATGCCGTAGCTGCTTTGCGGCGTGGGCAGGGTGTCGTCGCGGATCGGTTCGGCCAGCGGCTGGCCCGGCGCGCTGCCGAACACCGCCACCGAACTCGCGAACACGAACACCGGCCGGCTGCCGAGCGCGCGGCCGGCTTCCAGCAGCGCGCGCGTGGCGTCCAGGTTGCTGCGCATGCCCAGGTCGAAATCCTTCTCGCATTCGCCGCTGACGGCGGCGGCCAGGTGGAACACCGCGTCGGTGCCGGCGGCCGGCAGCACGCGCGCACCGGCCAGCGCCGGAAGGTCGCCTTCGATAAAGTGCACGCGCGCATCGGCGCGCAGGTCGGCGGGCGGCGCCACGCGGCGGGCGGCAGCTCAGGCGTGCTTGACCAGCGGGGTCGCCAGGCGCGCGCCTTCTTCCTGCCAAAACGCGGTTTCCGCCTGCTGGATGCGCCGCATGGCGTTGGTCATGTGGCGCGCCGCCGCCCGCCGCGCGCGTGCCACTTCACCGGCCGCGATGGCGTCCACCACCGCCGCATGCTCTTGCCGCACCTGCGCGGCGAAGTCGGCGCGCCGCGCCTCGTTGGCACGCGTGACGGCAATCGCGCCGTGCATGAACTGCGCAAGGTAGTCCAGCGTGCCGATCAAAAACGGGTTGTGCGCCGCCTGCGCGATGGCGCGGTGGAATGCCAGGTCTTCCGCCACGCCGTTTCCACCGGCGCGCACCTGCTTGTCCAGCGCCTGCACCGACGCTTTCAGCTGCCGCACGTCGGCCGCCGTGCGGCGCTGCGCCGCCAGGCCGGCGGCTTCGGCTTCGAGTGCGCGGCGCACCTCGGCCAGTTGCACCACCGCCTCGCGCGAGCTGCTGTGGCGCGCATCGAAGTCCAGCGGTGTGTAGCGCAGCGTCGTGCTCACGAACACACCGCTGCCCTGGCGCGAATCGACCAGCCCCAGCGACTTCAGCCGCGAGATGGCTTCGCGCACCACGGTGCGGCTGACCTGGAATTGCTCGACCAGCCTGGCCTCGGTCGGCAGCTTCTCGCCGGCGGCCAGGCGTCCCTTGCGGATGCCGTCGCCCAGCTGCTGCGCCAC
Organism: Ramlibacter sp.; assembly: GCF_013697775.1. GTDB lineage: Bacteria > Pseudomonadota > Gammaproteobacteria > Burkholderiales > Burkholderiaceae_C > Ramlibacter. The sequence goes on from NZ_JACCWG010000390.1 coordinate 8,018, forward strand.
CTGGTCCGACAGGCGGGCGCCGTTGATGACTGGAGTGAACAGGCTTGTCATGCAAGAACTGCCTCAGGCGATGCCGGCCAGCCGCAGCGCCATGCCGGCGACGGCGCAGCCGGCGATCACCGGGATGACGCCCAGCTTGAAGCGCAGCAGCGCCATCGCCGCGAGGGCGGCCAGCCCCAGCGCCACCCAGTCCACGCCCATCGGCGCGCCGGGCCGGTGGGCGATGTGCACCAGGAAGAACAGGCCCAGGCTGGCAATCACGCCCACCACCGCGGCGGTGATGGCCGCCAGCGGCGCGGTGAACTTCAGGTTGCCGTGCGTCGATTCCACCAGCGGCCCGCCGGCCAGGATGAACAGGAACGAGGGCAGGAAGGTGAACCAGGTGACGACCACCGTGGCGAGCGCCGCGCCGAGGAACAGCGCCTCCGGCCCCAGCACCTGCCTGGTCCAGCCGCCGACGAAGCCGACGAAGGCCACCACCATGATCAGCGGCCCGGGCGTGGTCTCGCCCAGGGCCAGCCCGTCGATCATCTGCGGGCCGGTCAGCCAGTGGTGGTGCTCCACCGCGCCCTGGTACACATAGGGCAGCACCGCATAGGCGCCGCCGAAGGTGAGCAGCGCCGCCTTGCTGAAGAACAGGCCCATCTGCGCCAGCGTGCCCTGCCAGCCTTGCCACGCGGCCAGCAGCGACAGCGGCACCCCCCACAGCAGCGCGCCGGCTGCGGCCACCATGGCCAGGCGCGCGCGGGTGAAGCGCGCGTGCGGCGGCGGCGGCGTGTCGTCGTCGATCAGCGCAGCGCCGAAA
>NZ_JACCWG010000449.1 GCF_013697775.1 Ramlibacter sp.
GGCTGGCCGAGATGGTGGCGCTGACCATGCCGGCCGCTGAACCGCCGCCCGCCGCCCGCAGCGCCGACCCGGGGCCTGCGTCTGCCTTTGCACCGGCGCCCGATCCTCTGAAGGGCGGGGCGATGGCTGTCCTGCCGCCAATCCCCGCGCGGTCGCCCCGGCCGCTGCCCGCGCTGCCTTCCGTACAGCAACGCGCCGAACCCGCGTTTGCACCCGCACCCGCACCGACGCCTGCGAACGCGAATGCCCTCGCGCTGGCGGCGCCGCCCGCCATGCCGCAGCCTGCCGGTGCTCCCCTGAACGCCCCACCGGTGGCGGCCCTGGTCGCCGCGCCAGCCGCGCCGGTGACCGCCCCGGCAGCCCGGCCCAACCCCGGCATCACCATGGCCGAAGTCCACCCGATCCTGTCCCGGCTGCTGCAGCAGCTGGAAAGCGGCGCCGGCGAGCGCGTCATCGGCCTGCTGGACCGCGATGCGCGCGCCGCGCCGGCGGCGCAGGCGCTGCTGCGCCAGTACAACCACCTGGTGGAAGGCGCACGCCAGGTGAAGGTGGCGAATGCGCAGTTCCGCGCCGAACCGCAGGAAGGCCGGCTGGTCGTCATCGGCCAGGTGCTGATGCAGGTGGGCGACCCGCAGGCCGGCACCACGCCGCGCGAGTTCGCCGTGCAGGCCGAATTCGTCTCGCGCGACGGCGCGGTGGTGATGACCCAGCTTGCGCGGGCGCAGCCCATGTCCGCCGAGCGCCGGCCCTGAGCACCGACGGCATGGACACCGCATTGACCCTGCCCCGCCCCGCCGCCGCCATCGGTCCGCTGCGCCTGGCCGTGGCTCTCGGCGCGGCAGCCGTGCTCGCCTGGCTGGCGCTGGACCTGAACCTGCGGCGCGCCTGCACCGTGAACGACACGCCCTATCTGCCGCTATGCGCGCCCGGCGCCGCGTCCGCGGATGCGGCGGGCCTGCGCGAGCGCATTGCCCGCAATCCGGCCGACACGGCCGCCTACGTGCAGCTCGCGCTGCGCGAGGCCCCGGCCAACGCGGACAGCCTGGCGGCGGCGGCCAAGCTGGCACCCACCCATCCGCAGGTGCTGGTGCTGCGCGCCGCCACCGCGCTGGACCGCGGCGACTGGACCACGGCCGCGGGCTTGCTGGTGACGCTGGTGGAGCACCACCGCAACGACAACGCCGCCCGCGCGCTGGCGGTGCTGGCAGGCACCGGCCACACCGACGTGCTGCTGCCGCACCTGGCCGCCGGCAGCCACTGGCTGGACGCGGTGCTGCGCCTGCTGCCGGACACCAAGGTGCCGTTCTCCGCCATGCTGCCGCTGGTGGCGCAGGGCCGGCGCCAGGGCGTGCTGGACGACGCCGCCATGCGCGGCTACGTGCGCGACCTCAAGGCGGCAGGCGCCTGGGGCGATGCCTACAGCCTGTGGCTGGCGCTGCACGGCAACGCCGTGCCGGTCCTGTTCAACGCCAGCTTCGACCAGCCACTGGAGGCCGGCGGCTTCGATTGGGAGCCCGCCGAGCAGCCGCCCGCGCGCGCCGGCGTGCTGTTCACGCAGGTCGGCACCGAGGGCCGCGGCAACGTGCTGGAGCTGCGCTTCACCGGCCGGCCGCTGCCGGTGCCGTTGCTGCACCAGCAGCTGTTCCTGGGCGAGGGCCGCTACCGGCTGCGCGGACAGTACCGCGCCACCCAGCTGCGCATGGAGCAGGGCCTGGCCTGGGTGCTGCAGTGCGTCGCGCCGAACACCCCGCCGCTGCGCTCGGCGCCGCTGGCCGGGGGCGCAGCCCAGTGGCAGCCGTTCGAATTCGAATTCGCCGTGCCGCGCGGCTGCGGCGCGGTGGCCAGCCTGCGGCTGGAGCCGGCCGCCGCCTTCGAGGCGCGCACCGGCGCCCGCGGCGCGGTCGCCTTCGACGACCTGTCGCTGGCGCAATTGCGGTGAGACGGTCCTTTCGCACGGCGGCACGGTTGACCTTACGAACCCTTTCCACCTATATTCACCTGGGGTTTGCGCGTCTGCCGCCCGCCCGTTTCCTTTCCGGAGCCGAAATCATGCTGAAGAAGACATTGACCGTCGTCGCCTGTGCCCTCCTGTGCGGCGCCGTGCTGGCGCAGCAGGCTGCCCTGATCGGCAAATCCGCCGAAGTCAAGGGCCTGGTCACCGTCAGCGACGGCTCCACCGTGCGCAGCGTGCTCGATGGCGCGCCGGTCGTGGACGGCACCCGCTACGTCACCAGCTCCAACGGCACCGTGCTGCTGCGCATGGACAACGGCTGCGACGTCCGCCTGCAGCCGAACCAGGCGCTGGTGGTGCGCGACAAGGACGACTGCCCGGCCCTGTGGGCGGCGATCCAGAACGTCGGCGACAAGGCGGTGGCGGGCTTCCTGGGCGGCGGCGCCGGCCTGGCGCTGCTGGGGGCCACGGCGGCAACGGCGGCGCTGCTGCGCAGCGGCAACAACGGCAGCCCGCCCCCCATC
>NZ_JACCWG010000458.1 GCF_013697775.1 Ramlibacter sp.
GCGCGGCCGCGCTGCCGGCCCACGCGCGCGCCGCTGCCGCCGGCGAGCTCGGCCGCCTGCGCCTGGCTTTCGTTTCCACCGTCGGCTTTTCGCTGCTGCCGCAATGGGTGGGCGCCTTCCGCGCGCAGCACCCGCAGGTGCAGCTGGAGCTGATCGAAGCCACCGGCGACCTGCAGCTGCCCTGGCTGGCGCGCGGCGAGGTCGACGCCGGCTTCCTGCTGCACTCGCCCGGCTTCGCGCCCGAAGGGCTGCGGCACCTGCGCATCGCGCGCGAGCCGCTGGTGCTGGCGCTGCCGCAGCAGCATCCGCTGGCGCAGAGCGTCCGGCTGCCGTTCGCGGCCGTGCTGGCCGAGCCGCTGGTGATTTTCCCGCGGCGCATCGTGCCGTCGCTGCACGACGCGATCTTCGGCATGTACCACGCGGCCGGCCGCATGCCGCCGGTGGCGCAGGAAGCCATCCAGATGCAGACCATCGTCAACCTGGTATCGGCGGGCCTGGGCCTTGCCTGGGTGCCGGCCAGCGTGCGCGAGTTCCAGCGGCCGGGCATCGTCTACCGCGCGCTCGGCGGCCGGCAGGCGGCGGCGGTGCCGGTGTGCGAGACCACGCTGGCCTGGTCGCAGGCCACGCCGGCGCTGGACCGCTTCATCGACTTCGTGCGTCCGCGCCTGAGGTAGAGCTGCCGCTGGGCGAGAATACGGCCCATGTTGATGTATCCGCAGATCAATCCCGTCGCGCTCCAGCTGGGGCCGATTGCCATCCACTGGTATGGCATCACCTACCTTGCCGCCTTCGGCCTGTTCATGCTGCTGGCCTCCATGCGGCTGAAGCACCAGCCGTACGCCTCCATCACCGGCCCCGGCGCCTGGACCCGCAAGGACGTCGAGGACATGCTGTTCCTGGGCGTCATGGGCACCGTCGTCGGCGGGCGGCTGGGCTACTGCCTGTTCTACAAGCCCGAGTTCTACCTGCCGCACCCGCTGCAGATCTTCTACATCTGGCAGGGCGGTATGAGCTTTCACGGCGGCATGCTGGGCGTGATCGCCTCGCAGTGGTGGTTCGCGCGCTCGCGCGGAAAGCCGTTCTGGCAGGTGATGGACTTTGTCGCGCCCTGCGTGCCGCTTGGCCTGGCGGCTGGCCGCGTGGGCAACTTCATCAACGGCGAGCTGTGGGGCCGCCCGGCCGATCCCTCGCTGCCCTGGGGCATGGTGTTCCCGCAGGCGGGCAACATGCCGCGCCATCCCTCGCAGATCTACCAGTTCCTGCTGGAAGGCCTGCTGCTGTTCGTCGTGCTGTGGCTGTACGCGCGCAAGGAACGCAAGACGGCGCAGGTGTCGGCCGTGTTCCTCATCGGCTACGGCGCGCTGCGCTTCGCGGCCGAGTATTTTCGCGAGCCCGACGCGTTCCTGGGCGTACTGGCGCTGGGCATGACCATGGGCCAGTGGCTGTGCGTGCCGATGATCCTGTTCGGCGTGCTGCTGTGGGTGTGGGCCGAGACGCGAGATCCCGTCGACGCGTCCGGGCGCGATCTGCGCAAGGCCTGAGCCACTGGGTCGATCTGGAGCCACCAGGACGGCTGGCTCCGCTTTCCCTCTTGCGCAGGCCACTGACTCTCTCCATAATTATCGGTAATTACAGAAAATTATCGATGCGCCTGGTCCACCAATCCCTGCACGACGAAGCCGCCGCCCGCCTGCGCGAGCGCATCTTCGACGGCGACCTGGCGCCCGGCAGCTTCCTGGACGAAGCGAAGCTGGCCGAGCAGCTGGAGATCTCGCGCACGCCCCTGCGCGAAGCGCTGAAGGTGCTGACCGCCGAAGGCCTGGTGCGCCACGAGCCGCGCCGCGGCTGCTTCGTGGCCGAGGTGACGGAGAAGGACCTGGACGACATCTTCCCGGTCATCGCGCTGCTGGAGGGCCGCTGCGCCTACGAGGCCGCGCGCCGCGCCACCGACGCCGACCTGCTGGCACTGGACGCGCTGCACGGCAAGCTCGCGCGGCACGCCGCCGCGCGCCGCATCAAGGACTATTACGAGGCCAACTTCACCATCCACGAGGCGATCATTGCGCTGGCCGACAACCGCTGGCTGGCGCAGGCGATCGCCGACCTGCGCAAGATCCTGAAGCTCGCGCGCCTGCAGCAACTGCACGCGCCGGGTCGGCTGGAGCAGAGCCTGTCGGAACACCTGGCGGTGTTCGCCGCGCTGAAGGCGCGCGACCCGGAAGGCGCCGAAGCGGCCATGCGCACGCACCTGGTGCGCCAGCGCGAGGCTCTGCGCGAGCTGGCGCGCAGCCAGCGCTCGAGGCTGGCGTCATGATCGCCGGCGCCGAAT
>NZ_JACCWG010000469.1 GCF_013697775.1 Ramlibacter sp.
CCGAGCCGCAGCCGCCGGCCCCGCCCATCGCAGCGCCGGTCGCTCCCGCACCGGCCCCGCCGGCGCCGGCGACACCTCCGGCGCCTCCCGCACCGCCGAAGGTCGAGCTCCCCTCCAGCGATGCCGACTACCTGCAGAACCCCAAGCCTGCCTATCCGCCCATGAGCAGGCGCATGGGCGAACAGGGCAAGGTGGTGCTGCGCGTGCTGATCGGCGCCGACGGCAACGCACAGAAGGCCGAGATCAAGCAGTCCAGCGGCTTCGACCGGCTGGACCAAGCCGGCCTGCAGACCGTCCAGAAGTGGCGCTACGTGCCCGGCAAACGCAACGGCGTGCCGGAAGCCATGTGGTTCGACGTCCCCATCAATTTCGTGCTGGAGTAAACAACAATGAATTCCGAATTCGGCCTCATGCACCTGTGGAGCCAGGGCGACCTGGTGACGCGCAGCGTCGCCGTGCTGCTGCTGGCCATGTCGCTCGCCTCGTGGATGGTGATCATCATCAAGGCGCTCGACATCGGCCGCTACGCGAAGCAGTCGCGCAGCATCGAAAGCTTCTGGCACGCCAGCGATTTCGCCGATGGCCTGAACAAGCTGGGCACCGACCCCGCCAATCCGTACCGCGCATTGGCGATGGAGGGACGCGAGGCCGCCGCGCACCACAGCGCGCAGGCGCAGCTGCACGACTCGCTGGGCGCCAGCGAGTGGCTCACGCGCAGCCTGCGCAACTCCATCGACGAATCCACCGCGCGCATGCAGTCCGGCCTGGCGGTGCTCGCCTCGGTCGGCTCCACCGCGCCCTTCATCGGCCTGTTCGGCACCGTCTGGGGCATCTACCACGCGCTGCTGTCCATCGGCACCGCCGGACAGGCCACCATCGACAAGGTGGCCGGCCCGATTGGCGAGGCGCTGGTGATGACCGCCCTGGGCCTGGCGGTGGCCATTCCCGCGGTGCTGGGCTACAACGCGCTGGTGCGCGGCAACAAGGGCGTGCTGACCAAGCTGAACCGCTTCGCGCACGACCTGCACGCCTACTTCGTGACCGGCGCGCGCGTGTCGGCGGGCAACGCGGCCAAGGTCGTGCCGATGAAGAAGGGAAGCTGACCATGGCCTTCGGCACGCAGGACGACACCGACGAGGTGATGAACGAGATCAACATGACGCCGCTGGTCGACGTCATGCTGGTGCTGCTGATCATCTTCATCATCACCGTGCCGGTGATGAAGCATTCGGTCAACATCGACCTGCCGCGCGCGAGCAGCCAGCCGCAGGACGCCAAGCCGGAAACCATCCGCCTGTCGGTGGACGGCGAGGGCCAGTACTGGTGGAACGAGGGGCGGGTGGCCGATGCCGACCTGCCCAAACTGTTCGCCGAAGCGGCGGCCAAGAACCCGCAGCCGGAGCTGCACCTGCGCGGCGACCGCGCGGTGCGCTACGAGCGCGTGGCGCTGGCCATGTCGGCGGCGCAGCAGGCCGGGCTGCACAAGATCGGCTTCATCACCGAACCGAAGGCGCCGTGACCGCGGGAACGGGCGCTCCGGCCTCCGGCACTTCTCCGTCCAATGCGGCGCCGGCGTCCTCCCCGGCCGCGCCGCCGCTGCGCAGCGAGCAGCTGCTGCAGGGCCGGCGCATGGTGGAAATCGCGCACAACGGCGAGGTCTACCGCCTGCAGTCCACGCGCCTGGGCAAGCTGATCCTCACCAAGTAGCGGTTACAGCCCCAGGGCGGCGATGCCCGCGCGGGCGATCTGCGCGTCTTCGGTCGACTTCACGCCGCTCACGCCCACGGCGCCGATGCACACGCCGTCCTTCACGATCGGCACGCCGCCTTCCAGCATGCCCTGCAGATGCGGCGCGCTCAGGAACGCGGTGCGCCCGCCGTTGATGATGTCTTCGTACACCTTGCTCTCGCGCCGGCCCAGGGCCGCGGTGTTGGCCTTGGCCGGGGCGATCTGCGCCGAAATCGGCGCCGCGCCGTCCAGGCGCTGCAGCCACAGCAGGTGGCCGCCGTCGTCCACAACGGCGAAGCTGACAGCCCAATTGTTCTTCACGGCTTCGGCTTCGGCGCCAGCGGCAATGGCCTTCACGTCCGCCAATTCCAGAAAGGATCTGTTCTTCATCTCGGTCCCAGGATCAAAAGCGCGAGCATAAGCGAGCAGGAATAACCGTTGCGCTGGCTTGAACCTTCCCTAGAATGCGCCCATCTAACTGCCGCAAGGCAACAAAAGGAGAACTGCCATGACCGACCCGATCCAGAGCGTGCAACCGCTGGGCTACGGCACTGCGGTGTCCGCCGACGCGCGCAACAAGGTGCTGCGCAACACCTACTGGCTGCTGGCCCTGAGCCTGTTGCCCACGGTGGCGGGTGCCTGGCTGGGCATCAGCACCGGCATCATGCGCGGCCTGGGTGGCGGCCTCGGGCTGGTGGTGTTCCTGGCGGGTGCCTTCGGCTTCATGTACGCCATCGAGAAGACCAAGAATTCCGCCGCCGGCATCGGCGTGCTGCTTGGCTTCACCTTCTTCATGGGCCTGATGCTGTCGCGCCTGCTGGGCGCGATCCTGCAGATGAAGACCGGCCCCAGCATCGTGATGACGGCGTTCGGCGGCACCGCCGGCGTGTTCTTCGTCATGGCCAGCCTGGCCACCGTCATCAAGCGCGACATCTCCGGCCTGGGCAAGTGGCTGTTCGCCGGCGCCCTGGTCATCATGGTGGGCGCGATCATCAACGTGTTCGTCGGCTCCACCATGGGCGCGATGGTGATCAGCACCTTGTGCATCGCGGTGTTCAGCGCCTACATGCTGTACGACCTCAAGCGGATCATCGACGGCGGCGAAACCAACTACATCACCGCCACGCTGGCCCTCTACCTGGACATCTTCAACGTGTTCCAGAGCCTGCTGGTCCTGCTGGGGATCATGGGCGACGACTGATCCGATCGCCCGCGCACCCGTTGCGCCCTGCACAGAAAGGCCCTTCGGGGCCTTTCTGCTTTGTCACGCATCCAAATCGAAGACCGCCATGGATTCCACGTGCGCCGTGTGCGGGAACATGTTCACCACCCCCGCCGCGCTGCAGCGGTAGCCCGCCTGGTGCACCAGCAGCCCCGCGTCGCGCGCCAGCGTGGCCGGGTTGCAGCTCACGTAGACGATGCGTGCGGGCGGCCGCCAGCCGCCGCGCAGCGACGGGTCCTGGTGCAGGTCGGCCAGGGTCTTGGCCAGCGCG
>NZ_JACCWG010000019.1 GCF_013697775.1 Ramlibacter sp.
GGCGCCGGCGGCGCCGCCGGCGATCGCGCTGGACAACGGCGACGAGCTGTTCATCGATCCCGAGGAATTCAAGCGCAAGCGCGCGGGCGCCGACGCAGCGGCCGCGGCTATCGTGTCCCTCGCGGCCGAACCGCCGGCCAGCCAGTCCCTCGCCGAACCGCAGCCGAGCGACGACACCGCGCTGCTGCACGAGCCGATCGGCCTGCCCGCAGGCGAAACCGCGTACATCCGCGTGGCCACCGAGAAGATCGACCTGCTGGTCAACCTGGTGGGCGAACTGGTGATCACCGAAGCCATGCTGGCGCGCTCGGGCATGCTGGAAGGCACGGCCGACGCCAGCGGGTTTTCCGAAGGCGGCCTGGCCGACCTCGCGCGCCACACGCGCAACCTGCAGGAGGCGGTGCTTGCCATCCGCATGCTGCCGATCTCCAACGTGTTCTCGCGTTTTCCGCGGCTGGTGCACGAGCTCTCGCAGCGGCTGGACAAGCGGGTGGAGCTGCGCTTCTTCGGCGAGGCCACCGAGCTGGACCGCGGTCTGATCGAGAAGATCTCGGACCCGCTCACGCACCTGGTGCGCAACGCCATCGACCACGGGCTGGAGCCGCCTGGCGAGCGCGAGGCCGAGGGCAAGCCGGCCACCGGCATGCTGACGCTGCGCGCCAGCCAGCGCGGCGGCAACATCCTGATCGCCGTCAGCGACGACGGCCGCGGCCTGGACCGCGAGCGCATCCTGGCGCGCGCCGCCGAACGCCGCATCCCGATCGCGCACGACGCGCCCGATGCCGAGGTGTGGCAGCTGGTGTTCCAGCCCGGCTTCTCCACCGCGCGCGAAGTCACCGACCTGTCGGGCCGCGGCGTCGGCATGGACGTGGTCCGCCGCAACATCCAGGCGCTGGGCGGCAGCGTGGACCTGGTGTCCACCGCCGGCCAGGGCACCACGGTCACGGTGAGCGTGCCGCTCACGCTGGCCATCATGGAGGCGATGACCGTCTCGGTGGCCGGCCAGACCTACGTGCTGCCGCTGGCGGCCGTCGTCGAATGCGTGAGCGTCGAGCCGGCCAACCTGCACGCGCTGCCCGACCAGGGCGACGCGCTGCGCGTGCGCGACGACTACCTGCCGGTGGTGCACCTGGCGCGCGTGTTCCCGCCGCGCGGCCGCGCCGCCGAACTGGGCGCCATGGCCGTGATCGTGGAAGCCGACGGCGCGTACGCCGCGCTGGTGGTGGACGAGCTGGTCGGCCAGCAGCAGGTGGTGGTGAAAAGCCTGGAAGCGAATTTCCGCAAGGTGCCCGGCCTGGCCGGCGCCACCGTGATGGGCGACGGCTCGGTCGCGCTCATCCTGGACGTGAGCCACATCGTGCGCACCGGCGGCGGCATGGGATCCATGCGGCTGTAGGCCACCAGAGAACAAGAGGAGTTTCGAATGCAGCAACAAAGCTACCGCGCCACCTCGCAAGGCGCGCCCAAGGTGGAAAGCAGGACCAGCGAGTTCCTCACCTTCCGCCTGGGCGCGGAGAGCTACGGCATCGATATCCTGAAGGTGCAGGAGATCCGCAGCTACGAGGCGCCCACGGCGATCGCCAACGCGCCCGACTTCATCAAGGGCGTGATCAACCTGCGCGGCGTGATCGTGCCCATCCTGGACCTGCGGGTGAAGTTCCGCCTGGCCGAGGCGCGCTACGACGACTTCACGGTGGCCATCATCCTCAACGTCGCCTCGCGCGTGGTGGGCGTGGTGGTCGATTCCGTGTCCGACGTGATCTCGCTGGCCGAGGACGCGGTGCGCCCGCCGCCGGAATTCGCATCGTCCGCCTTCGACATCAAGTACATCACCGGCCTGGCCACGGTGGAGGACCTGCTGCTGATCCTGCTGGACATCGAAAAACTCATGACCGGTGCCGACATGGCGCTGGTCGATTCCGCCATGCATTGATTCCGGCACGAAAGCAGTACCAGCCATGAACAGACTCAGCGCGGAATCCGCCCTCCACCTCACCATGGGCATGCTCCTGGCGGCGACCGCCGCCACGGCCGGCTACGGCTGGTACGCGGTGCAGCAGGTCCAGGAGCAGGCGTCGGCCGACACGCGCGTACTGCGCGAACTGGGCCTGGCGGCAGGCCTGCTGCACGGCGCCGAGGCCGGCGCGCGCGCGCAGTCGCTGGAGTTCCGCGCGCTTGCGCGCGGCTTCGAGGCCGGCACGCCCGAGCAGCGGCTGGAGTCGGTGCGCAAGCACGAGGACGGCATCCGCAAGCAGCTGGAGGAAGCGCGCGCGCTGCTGGCGCGCCAGGGCACGGCGGCGGTGGCCGGCGCCACGCTGGCGGCCGAGGCGCAGAAGAATCTGTTGCAGGAATACACCACGCGGCTGCAGCAGGGCACGGCCGGCAGCCAGCCGCCTCCCTCGCTGGAGCGCTGGGGCGACGCCGTCACGGCGGTCGACCAGCTGGTGCAGCAGCGGGGCGCGCGCACCGAGCAGCGCGCCGCCGACCAGGTGCGCGAAACCGGATGGGTGCTGGGCATCCTGTTCGCCTGCACGTTCTTGCTGACCTGGGCCATGCGCAACTGGACCCGCAACGCCAACGCGGGGCCGCTGCGCGCGGCCACCAACGTCGTGCGGCGCGTGGCCGACGGCGACCTGGCGGTGACGGTCGAGGGCATGGACCAGGTGCACACGCGCAAGCTGGCCCGCGCGCTGGAGGACATGACGGCCAACCTGCGTACGCTGGTGGCCGAGGTTGTGCACAGCGCGCAGGTGGTGGCCGACACCAGCTCGCAAATCGCGCAGGGCAACCTGGACCTGTCGCAGCGCACCGAGGAACAGGCCAGCACGCTGGAGGAAACCGCGGGCTCGATGGAGCAGCTGACCTCCACCGTGGCGCAGAACGCCGACAACGCGCGCCAGGCCAGCCAGCTCGCCGTGACAGCGTCGGACGTGGCGCGCAAGGGCGGCCAGGTGGTGGGCCAGGTGGTCAGCACCATGAACGACATCTCGCAGTCGTCGCGCAAGATCGGCGACATCATCGGCGTGATCGACGGCATCGCGTTCCAGACCAACATCCTGGCGCTGAACGCGGCGGTGGAAGCGGCGCGGGCAGGCGAACAGGGCCGCGGCTTCGCCGTGGTGGCGGCCGAAGTGCGCAGCCTGGCGCAGCGCAGCGCCGCGGCGGCCAAGGAAATCAAGTCGCTGATCGGCGACTCGGTGGGCAAGGTCGAGGCCGGCACCAAGCTGGTCGATGCGGCCGGCAGCACCATGGGCGAGATCGTGGCCTCGGTGAAACGCGTCAGCGACCTGATCGCCGAGATCGCGGCGGCCAGCCAGGAGCAGAGTTCGGGCATCGGCCAGGTCAACACCGCGGTGGCGCAGATGGAGCAGGTGGTGCAGCAGAACGCCTCGCTGGTCGAGGAGGCCACGGCGGCCGCCGAATCCATGAAGGACCAGTCGGCCGCGCTGCTGCAGATGATGTCGCGCTTCCAGCTGGGCGGCCGCCAGGGCGGCGAGACAGCGCTCACGCCGCTGCAGCCCGGCGCCGCGCCGGCGCCGCACTACGTGGCTCCGTCGCCGATCCAGGTGCAGGGCAAGCCGGGCAACGCCGCATTGCCGCCCGTGTACACCGCCGCAATCGCCGGCGCCACGCGCAAGCCGCGCGCGCCGGCGGGCGAGTGGGAAGAGTTCTGAGCGGGAGCCGGGCATCATGCTTTCCAATTGGTCCGTACGCGCCCAGGTGAATGTCTTGTATGGCCTGACGATGGCCGGCATCCTTGCGACCGCCGCCGTCGGCGTGCAGGTGGTGGGCACCGCCGAGAAGCTGTGGGGGTCGCTGCTGGTGCTGGTTGTTTTCGCCGGCCTCGGCCTGCTGCTGCGGCTGGCGATCCACCGCGGCATCCTGCGTTCCGTGCGGGCCACCCAACACTTCGTCAACCGGGTCGCCAAGGGTGACCTGACCGTGCAGGTCGGCGTGTCCGCGTTCGGCGAAACGCAGAGGATGCTGGAGGCGCTCCAGGCCATGGCGCGCGACCTGCAGATGGTGGTGCGCCAGGTGCGGCAAGCCGCGCAGACGGTGGCCGATACCAGCTCGCAAATCGCGCAGGGCAACCTGGACCTGTCGCAGCGCACCGAGGAACAGGCCAGCACGCTGGAGGAAACCGCGGGCGCGATGGAAGAACTGACCTCCACCGTGGCGCAAAACGCCGACAGCGCGCGCCAGGCCAGCCAGCTTGCCGTCGGTGCGCTGGAGGTGGCGCGCAAGGGCGGCCAGGTGATGAGCCAGGTGGTCAGCACCATGAACGGCATTTCCGGGTCGTCGCGCAAGATCGGCGACATCATCGGCGTGATCGACGGCATCGCGTTCCAGACCAACATCCTGGCGCTGAACGCCGCCGTGGAAGCGGCGCGGGCAGGCGAGCAGGGGCGCGGCTTCGCCGTGGTGGCGGCCGAGGTGCGCAGCCTGGCGCAGCGCAGCGCTGCGGCGGCCAAGGAAATCAAGTCGTTGATCGGCGACTCGGTGGGCAAGGTCGAGGCCGGCACCAAGCTGGTGGACGCCGCCGGCAGCACCATGGGCGAGATCGTGGCCTCGGTGCAGCGCGTCAGCGACCTGGTGGCGGAAATCGCGGCGGCCAGCCGTGAACAGAGCTCGGGCATCAGCCAGGTCAACACCGCGATGGCGCAGATGGAGCAGGTGGTGCAGCAGAACGCATCGCTGGTGGAGGAGGCCAGCGCCGCGGCCGAATCGATGAAGGCGCAGGCCGTGCTGCAGCTGCAGCTGGTGTCGCGCTTCACGGTGGAGGACGCGGCGGACGCGCCTTTCGCGCCGCGCGGGCCGGCGCCGGTCCGGGCCAGGTCCACCGCCGCGGCGCTGCCGCCGGCCTCCCGCACTTCCCGTGCGCCGGCGGGCAACTGGGAAGCGTTCTAGTGCAGCAGTCAACCGGCTCCTCTGGCGACACGGCGCAGCTGCTGGGCGAGCGGGAATTCACGCTCGCCTGCCGCCTGATCGGCGACTACGCGGGCATCAAGCTCAGTCCGCACAAGCGCTACATGGTGCACAACCGGCTGTCGCGCCGGGTGCGCGCACGCGGCGTGGACAGCTTCGCCACCTACCTCGATCTGGTGCAGGCGGACGCGGCCGAGCGCGAGGCCTTCGTCAACGCGCTCACCACCAACCTCACCGCGTTCTTCCGCGAGCCGCACCATTTCGAGCTGCTGCGCACGCGCGCCCAGGCGCACCGCCAGCGCGAGAACCGGCCGCTGCGCGTGTGGTGCTCGGCCTGCTCCACCGGCGAGGAAGCCTGGTCGATCGCCATGGCCTTGCGCGAAGCCGGCTGCCCGGGCGAAGTGCTGGCCAGCGACATCGACACCGAAGCGCTGGACGCGGCGGCCGGCGGCGTGTATTCGCAGGAGCGCATCGGCGGGCTCACCGGCGAGCGGCTGCGCGCGCACTGGCTGCGCGGCGTGGGCGCCAACGCCGGCTGGGTCAGCGTGCGGCCCGAGCTGCGCACCATGGTGAAATTCATGCAGCTGAACCTGCAGGCGCCGCACTGGCCGGCGCTGGAGCCGTTCGACGCGGTGTTCTGCCGCAACGTGGTGATCTACTTCGAGCGCGAGGCGCAAAAGCGCCTGCTGGAGCGCTTCGCCACGGTGCTGCGCCCGCGCGGCGTGCTGATGGTGGGCCATGCCGAAAGCTTCCCCGCCGGGCACCCCGCCTTCCGCGCGGCCGGGCGCACCGCCTACGACTTCGCGCCGGGCTGAACGCGATGGACATCACCGCACCCGCCCGCTACTTCGACCGCGACTTCCAGGTCGAGGCGGTGAAGATCCTGCCCGGGCAGTACTACGCTACCGCCGGCGAAGGGTCCATCGCCACCGTGCTCGGCTCCTGCGTGTCCACCTGCCTGTGGGACCCGGGCGCGCGCATCGGCGGCATGAACCACTTCATGCTGCCCGGCGAACCCACGGCCACGGTCTCGCCCTGGGGCCTGTCGGCGCGCTTCGGGCTGTACGCCATGGAAGTGCTGATCAACGAGATGCTGCGCCTGGGCGCCGACCGCCGGCGGCTGGTGGCCAAGGTGTTCGGCGGCGCGCGCGTGCTGCAGGGCTTCGACACGCTGGACGTGGGCGCGCAGAACAGCCAGTTCGTGCTGGCCTTCCTGCACGAGGAAGGCATCCGCATCGCCGCGCAGGACCTGCTGGGCGTGCATCCGCGCAAGCTGCATTTCTTTCCGGCCACCGGCAAGGCGCAGGTGAAGAAACTGTCGCTGCACACCGAAGAGGCGCAGCGGCAGGAGCGCGAGTACCTGTCCGAGCTGCGCCGCCGGCGCGGCGGCGGCGACGTCGAAATCTTCTCGCCGCCGCGATGATCCGCGTCCTGGTCATCGACGATTCGGCCGTGATGCGGGCCTTCCTCGGCCGCGTGGTCGAGGCCCAGCCCGACATGGAACTGGCGGCCGTCGTGCCCGACCCGCTGCTGGCCATCGAGCGCATCCGCCGCAGCGCGCCCGACGTGATCACGCTGGACGTGGAAATGCCCGGCATGAACGGCCTGGATTTCCTGGCCAAGCTGATGGCGGTGCGCCCGCTGCCGGTGCTGATGATCTCCTCGCTCACGCGCCAGGGCACGGAAGCGACCTTCCGCGCACTGGAGCTGGGCGCCGTGGACTTCGTGCCGAAGCCGGCGGCCTTCACCGAACTCGACGGCCTGGCGCAGGACATCGCCGACAAGATCCGCGAAGCCGCGCAGGCCCGCGTGTTCCGCCGCCGCGCGGCACCCGCGCCGGCGCCGCGCGTGCCGCACC
>NZ_JACCWG010000054.1 GCF_013697775.1 Ramlibacter sp.
GTGCCTACGAGCCGCCCGAGGGCGAGATGGAAACTGCTCTCGCCGCCCTGTGGTGCGAGCTGCTGCAGCTGCCACGCGTCGGCCGCCATGACGATTTCTTCTCGCTCGGCGGACATTCGCTGCTGGCAGTCCGGCTGGTCTCGCGCCTGCGCCATGAACTCGGGATCGAGCTGCCGCTCGGCGCGCTGTTCGAGCATCCGCAGCTGCAGGCCCTGGCCTGCGCGGTGCCCGGCGCGGCGCGCAGCGTGCTGCCGCCCATCGAGCCTGCCGCACGCGGCGAGATGCTCCCCCTGTCATTCGCCCAGCAGCGCCTATGGTTCCTGACGCAGCTGGATGCCGACAGCCCGGCGTACCACATCCCCCTGGGGCTGCGCCTCACAGGCCGGCTGGACCGCGCGGCCTTGCGGCAAGCATTGGACCGCATCGTCGCGCGCCACGAAGCGCTGCGCACCAGCTTCGCGCTGGTCGATGGCTTGCCGGTCCAGCGCATCGCGCCGCCCGGCGCCGGCATTCATTTCGATGAACACGACCTGCGCGGCGCCGCCGATGCCGCCGCGCGGATCGATGCCCTGGCGGCAGGCGAAGCCCGCGCGCCATTCGACCTGCAGCACGGCCCGCTGATCCGCTGCCGGCTGATCCTGCTGAGCGAGGACGAACACCTGTTGCTCGTCACGATGCACCACATCGTGTCCGACGGCTGGTCGCTGGACGTGCTGATGCGGGAAGTGGCCGCGCTGTACGGTGCCTTCACCGAAGGCCGCGGCGACCCTCTGCCGGCGCTCGCGATCCAGTACGCCGACTACGCCATCTGGCAGCGCCAATGGCTGGGCGGCGAGGTTCTGCAGCGCCAGGGCGACTACTGGAAGCAGCGCCTGGGCGACGCGCCGTCGCTGCTGGAGCTGCCCACCGACCGCCCCCGCCCGCCGCACCAGGACCACGCGGGAGCGCGGCTGGGTTTTGAGCTCGACCCCTCGCTCGCCACCGCCCTGAAGGCCCTGGGCCAGCGGCACGGCACCACGCTGTACACCACGCTTCTCACGGCCTGGGGCGCGCTGCTCGGGCGCCTGGCGGCGCAGGACGACGTGGTGATCGGCGCGCCGGTGGCCAACCGCACGCGGGTGGAGGTCGAAGGGCTGATCGGCTTCTTCGTGAACACGCTGGCGCTGCGGCTGGACCTCAGCGGGAAGCCCAGCACGGTGGACATGCTGCGGCGCGTGCGCGCCGAACTGCTCAACGCGCAGCAGCACCAGGACCTGCCGTTCGAGCAGGTGGTGGAGCTGGTCAAGCCCGCGCGCAGCCAGGCCCACACGCCCGTGTTCCAGGTGATGTTCTCGTGGCAGACCACCAGCCCGGACGAACTGGCGCTGCCGGGGCTGCAGCTGCAGCCGCTGGTCACCCCGAACACGGTGTCCAAATTCGACCTGCAGTTGGGCATGGGGGAAATGAACGGCCGCATCGGCGGCTCGCTGGAATACGCCACCGCGCTGTTCGACCGGGCCACCATCGAGCGCCATCTCGCGCGCTTTTGCCGCCTGCTCGAAGCGATGGTGGCGGATGAACACCGGCCACTGGCCCTGCTGGAAATCCTGGATTCCCACGAGCGCGACCAGCTGCTGGTGCAGTGGAACGCGACGCAGGTGGAATACCCGAGTGCGCTGTGCATGCACGAGCTGGTCGAGGCGCAGGCGCTGCGCACGCCCGACGCCATCGCGCTGGTGCACGGCGAACACCGTATGCGCTACGCCGAGCTCGACGCGCAGGCCAACCGCCTGGCGCACCACCTGCGCACGCTGGGCGTGGGCCCGGATGCGCACGTGGCCGTCTGCGTGCAGCGCTCCGAGCGGATGGTGGTGGCCGTGCTGGCCGTGCTGAAGGCAGGCGGCGCCTATGTGCCGCTGGACCCGGCCTATCCGGCGGAGCGCTTGGCGTACATGCTGCAAGACAGCGCGCCGCGCGTGCTGCTCACCGACGGGCCCGTTCCCGCCGGCCTGCGTGACTCCCTGGCCGGCTCCGTCGAATTTCCTGTGTTCGACCTCACGGCCGATGCCGCCTTGTGGGCCGGGCTGCCCGCCAGCCCCATCCCCGCCGCGTCCATCGGCCTGCGCCCCGACCACCTGGCCTACATCATCTACACCTCGGGTTCCACCGGGCGCCCCAAGGGCGTGATGCTCGAACACCGCAACGCGGTGAACTTCATCGCCTGGGCCTGCGCCAGCTACGCGCCGGACGAACTGCGCCACACGCCGCTGTCCACCTCGCTCAGCTTCGACCTGCACGTCTACGAATGCTGGGTGCCCCTGGCCAGCGGTGCCTGTGTGGAGATCGTGGCCGATGCCTTGGCGCTGGTGCACACGCCCGGCATCCCCGCCAGCCTGGTGAACACCGTCGCCTCCACCATGGCGGCGCTGCTGGACGAGGGCGGCGTGCCCGCGACCGTGCACACGGTCAACATGGCCGGCGAGCTGCTCAAGCGAACCGTGGTGGAGCAGCTCTTCGCCAAGACGCAGGTCCAACGCGTGTGCAACCTGTACGGGCCCACGGAGACCACCACCTACTCCACCGGCATGTCCATGTGGCGCGGCAGCGAATTCGTGCTGCACATCGGACGGCCGATCGCCAACACCCGCATCTACCTGCTGGACGCGCACGGCCAGCCGGTGCCCATCGGCGTGACGGGCGAGGTGTACATCGGCGGCGACGGCGTGGCGCGCGGCTACCTCAACCGGCCGGAGTTGACCGCCGAGCGCTTCCTGCAGGACCCCTTCGCCGGCGGCCGCATGTACAAGACGGGCGACCTGGCGCGCTACCTGCCCGACGGCAACCTCGACTTCGTGGCGCGCAACGACTTCCAGGTGAAGATCCGCGGCTTTCGCGTCGAGCTCGGGGAGATCGAGGCGCGCCTCGCGCAGATCCCCGGCGTGCACCAGGCCACCGTGCTGGCGCGGGAGGATTCTCCCGGCGACAAGCGCCTGGTGGCCTACGTGATCGCCGACACGGATGCGAACGTGGGCGCGCAGATGGACCTGGATGCGGGCGACCTGCGCGCGCAGCTCTCCGCCGTGCTGCCAGAGTACATGGTGCCGGCCGCCTTCGTGCAGCTGGATGCGATGCCGCTCACGCCCAACGGCAAGCTGGACCGCCGCGCCTTGCCGGCGCCGGATGCGCTCTCTTACGCGCAACGCGCCTACGAGCCGCCCGAAGGCGAAATGGAAACCGCGCTGGCGGCGCTGTGGTGCGACTTGCTGCAGTTGCCCCGCGTGGGCCGCCACGACGACTTCTTCGCCCTCGGCGGCCATTCGCTGCTGGCGATGCGGCTGCTGTCGCGCCTGCGCTCCGACCTGGGCGTGGAGCTGCCGCTCGGCGAGCTGTTCGAGCATCCGCAGCTGGACGCGCAGGCTGCCGCGCTGGGGGCCGTGCAGCGCAGCGCATTGCCTGCGATCCAGCCCGCGCCGCGCGATCGATCCCTGGCGCTCTCATTCGCCCAGCAGCGCCTGTGGTTCCTGGCGCAGCTGGACGCCGACAGCCGCGCGTACCACATGCCCATCGGCCTGCAACTGTCGGGCCGCCTGGACCGCGCTGGCCTGCAGCGTGCGCTGGACCGCATCGTCGCGCGCCACGAATCGCTGCGCACGTCGTTTGCGCTGGAGAACGGCATGCCGGTCCAGCGCATCGCGCCGGCGGACGTCGGCTTCACGCTGCAGGTGCACGACCTGCGCGGTGCAGGCGATGCACAAGCCGACGTCCAGGCCTTTGCCGTGCGGGAAGCCGGCACCGCCTTCGATCTGTCCACCGGCCCGCTGATCCGCGGCTGCCTGCTGGTGCTGGGCGACGCCGAGCACGTCCTGCTCATCACCATGCACCACATCGTCTCGGACGGCTGGTCCCTGGGTGTGCTAACGCGTGAGCTGGGCGCGCTCTATGGTGCTTTCGCCGAAGGCCGGGACGACCCGCTGCCGCCCCTGCCGATCCAGTACGCCGACTACGCCACCTGGCAGCGCGAATGGCTCGAAGGCGAGGTGCTGCAGCGCCAGGGCGACTACTGGCGGGACCGCTTGGCCGGCGCGCCCGCCCTGCTGGAACTGCCGACCGACCATCCACGTCCCGCGCAGCAGGACCAGCGCGGGGCCGTGGTGGGCTTCACGCTGCAGGCGCCGCTGGTCGCAGCCCTGAAGGCGCTCGGCCAGCGCCAGGGAACCACGCTGTACATGACGCTGCTGGCCGCATGGGCGGCACTGCTCTCGCGCCTCTCGGGCCAGGACGACGTCGTCATCGGCACGCCGGTGGCCAACCGCACGCGTGCGGAGGTCGAAGGGCTGATCGGCTTCTTCGTAAACACGCTGGCGTTGCGTATCGACCTGGATGGCAGCCCCAGCACCGTGGAACTGCTGGCGCGCGTCAAGGCGGAATCGTTGAACGCGCAGCAGCACCAGGACCTGCCCTTCGAGCAGGTTGTGGAACTGCTCAAGCCCGAGCGCAGCATGGCCCACACGCCGCTGTTCCAGGCCATGTTCTCGTGGCAGGCCGACGCTCCAGGCGCGATCGAACTGCCCGGCCTGGCACTGCAGCCGCTGGCCGCACCGGTCACGCTGGCGAAGTTCGACATCACGCTGCACATGGGCGAGGCAGAGGGCCGCATTGCCGGCGGGTTCGAGTACGCGAGCGCGCTGTTCAAGCACGCCACCATCGAGCGCTACGCCGGATACCTGGTGAATCTGCTCGAAGCCATGGTGGCGGATGCCGAACGTCCGGTTGCGGAACTGCCGCTGCTGTCGGATGTGGAGCGGGATCAGCTGCTGGTGCAGTGGAACGCGACGCAGGCGACCTTCCCCGGCGAGTCGTGCATGCACGAGCTGTTCGAGGCACAGGCGCTTCGCACGCTCGGCGCCGTCGCGCTGGTGCATGGCGAACGGCGCC
>NZ_JACCWG010000062.1 GCF_013697775.1 Ramlibacter sp.
TCCTTGTCGAGCTCGGCGTTGGCCTGCGCGACATAGTGCTTGGACTCTTCCATGGCGCTGAGATAGCTGACGTCCAGCGTCACCTTGTTGTCGACGATCTTGCGGTACGGCGTCTCGATGAAGCCATACTTGTTGACCTTGGCGTAAGTGGCCAAGCTGTTGATCAGGCCGATATTCGGCCCCTCGGGCGTCTCGATCGGGCAGATGCGGCCGTAATGCGTCGGATGCACGTCGCGCACCTCGAAGCCGGCGCGCTCGCGGGTCAGACCGCCCGGTCCAAGCGCCGAGAGACGGCGCTTGTGGGTGATCTCCGACAGCGGGTTGGTCTGGTCCATGAACTGCGACAGCTGCGAGGAGCCGAAGAATTCGCGCACCGCGGCGGCCGCCGGCTTGGCGTTGATCAGATCCTGCGGCATCACGGTGTCGATATCGACACTGGACATGCGCTCCTTGATCGCGCGCTCCATGCGGAGCAGGCCGATACGATACTGGTTCTCCATGAGTTCGCCGACCGAGCGCACCCGGCGATTGCCGAGATTGTCGATGTCGTCGATCTCGCCGCGGCCGTCGCGCAGGTCGACCAGGGTGCGGATGACCGCGAGGATGTCCTCGTTGGTCAGGACCATCGGGCCGGTCGACTCGTTACGGCCGACCTTGGCGTTGAACTTCATGCGGCCCACGCGCGACAGGTCGTACGTGTCCGGGTTGTAGAACAGGCGCTGGAACAGGGCCTGCACCGCGTCCTCGGTCGGCGGCTCGCCGGGGCGCATCATGCGGTAGATGGCCACGCGCGCGGCGAACTCGTCGGCGGTTTCGTCGATGCGCAGCGTCTGGCTGATGTAGGGGCCCTGGTCCAGCTCGTTCGTGTAGACGCACTGGATGTCCTGGATGCCGGCGGTGCGCAGCTTCTTGAGCAGCGCTTCGGTCAGCTCGTCGTTGGCCTTGGCGATGATCTCGCCCGTGTCCGGGTCGATGATGTTGCGCGCGACCACGCGGGCGACCAGGAAGTCTTCCGGCACGCTGATGTGCGTGGTGCCGGACTGCTCCAGCTCGCGGGTGTGGCGCACCGTGACGCGCTTGTCCTTGGACACCACCACCTTGCCCGACTTGTCGGTGATGTCGAAGCGGGCGACCTCGCCGCGCAGGCGCTCGGGCACGAACTCGAGCTGCGCGCCGCTGTCCATCAGGCGGAAGTTGTCGTTGACGAAGAAGTTCGCCAGAATGGTTTCCGGCGTCAGGCCGATGGCCTTGAGCAGGATGGTGACCGGCATCTTGCGGCGGCGGTCCACGCGGAAGTACAGCATGTCCTTCGGGTCGAACTCGAAGTCGAGCCAGGAGCCGCGGTAGGGGATGATGCGCGCGGAGAACAGCAGCTTGCCCGAGCTGTGGGTCTTGCCCTTGTCGTGTTCGAAGAACACGCCCGGCGAACGGTGCAGCTGCGACACGATCACGCGCTCGGTGCCGTTGATGATGAACGAGCCCTTGTCGGTCATGAGCGGCACTTCGCCCATGTAGACCTCCTGCTCCTTGACTTCCTTGACCACCTTGGACTGCGGCGTGGACGACTCGCGGTCGTAAATGATCAGCTGGACCTTGGCGCGCACGGCGGAGGCGAAAGTCAGACCGCGGGTCTGGCACTCGCGCACGTCGAACGCGGGCCTGGCCAGGTTGTATTCGATGAACTTCATCTCCACGAAACCGTTGTGGGAGACGATGGGGAAGGCGGCGTCGAATGCAGCCTGCAGGCCCTCGATGGTGCGTTTTTGCGGCGCCATGTCCGCCTGCAGGAAGGCGGTGTACGCATCTTTCTGCATCTGCAGCAGGTACGGCACTTCGAGAACGCTGTCGCGTTTGCCGAAACTCTTGCGGATGCGTTTGCGTTCGGTATAGGAATAGGCCATGAGATCTCCGGGCTAGCGAATTTCTGAAAAATTCGTCAACTGTCGCGCGCCGGGCGGGCGCATTCTTGGCGGGTTGGCCTCTACCAACCTTGGCGGACAGCCCGGCATTGCACCAGGCCCGAACCAAGCAGTCTTCTGCAGTCGGGTCAGAAGACACTAGGAAAGACGCGTGATGGCGTATTTCCTGCTGTCCTCATCAAGCAGCAAAGGCTGGAGGCCCTTTCGGGACACTCCAGCCTCGGGCCGGGATCGAGTTACTTGAGCTCGACCTTGGCGCCGGCGTCTTCCAGCTTCTTCTTGGCAGCTTCGGCGTCGGCCTTGGCAATGCCTTCCTTGACGGCCTTGGGCGCGCCGTCGACCAGGTCCTTGGCTTCCTTGAGGCCCAGGCCGGTGATTTCGCGCACGGCCTTGATGACCTGCACCTTGTTCGCGCCGGCTTCCAGCAGCTGCACGGTGAACTCGGTCTTCTCTTCGACGACCGCGGCAGCGGCGCCACCGCCACCGGCGGCCGGGGCGGCCATGGAAGCGGCGGAAACGCCGAACTTCTCTTCAATGGCCTTCACCAGGTCATTGAGATCCATGACGGACATGCTGTCGAGCGCCGTCAGAAATGCGTCTTTGTCGAATGCCATTTTGAACTTTCCGAAATAAGTTGGTTACCAGCAGGGCCGTTAAGCGGCCACTGCCTCTTCCGTTACTGGTGCTTCCTTGTGCTTGGCCAGCGCCGCCAGCACTGCCGCGGTACGCGACATGGGCGACATCAGCAACCCGCACAGCTGGGACAGCAGCACTTCCTTGGAAGGAATGCTGGCCAGCTGCTTCACGCCGTTGACATCCAGGCTTTTGCCGCCGAACACGCCGCCGCGAATGACCAGCTTGTCGTTGGTCTTGGCGAAATCGGCCACCACCTTGGCGGCGGCCACAGCGTCCACGGAGAAGCCATAGATCAGCGGGCCGGTCATCTGCTCGCTTGCCACTTCGAACGCGCTTCCCGCAACAGCACGGCGCGCCAAGGTGTTCTTCAGAACACTCAGGTTCACGCCGTTGCTGCGCGCGGTGGTGCGCAGTTTCGTCATGTCGGCGACCGTGATGCCGCGGTATTCCGCCAACACCAGCGTCTGGGCAGAAGCTGCGAGGCCGGTCACCTCTGCGATGACGGCTTGCTTTTCACTGCGATTCAGACTCAAGGTCTACTCCTTGCAAATTGCGCTCGGGGTTGCCCCGTCGCGCGCCCTTGTTGCAGCGACCAACCGTTTCGGAAATCTCTCGAATTCGTCTTCGGCGGGATCGCCATCTGCGTTGGCGTTCTCACGATTAAGCGGGGTCGTCCCCGCACCAACGGTCTTGGATGGCCCGCGGAATCACCCCCGCGGCCCACCACGTGCGATTACGCCACCGAAGCCGTGAGCGTCTGCATGTCCACGCGGACACCCACACCCATCGTCGACGAAATCGCGACTTTCCTCAGGTACACACCCTTGCTGGCAGCCGGCTTGGACTTGTTCAGCGCATCGATCAGCGCCGCCAGGTTGCCCTGCAGCTTGTCGGCGCCGAACGAGCGGCGGCCGATGGTGGAATGGATGATGCCGCCCTTGTCCACGCGGTACTGCACCTGGCCGGCCTTGGCGTTCTTCACCGCCGTGGCAACGTCCGGCGTCACCGTGCCGACCTTGGGGTTGGGCATCAGGCCGCGCGGGCCCAGGATCTGGCCCAGCGTGCCGACCACGCGCATCGCGTCGGGGGCGGCGATCACCACGTCGAACGGCATGTCGCCGGCCTTCACGCGGGCGGCCAGGTCGTCCATGCCGACGATGTCGGCACCGGCGGCCTTGGCTTCCTCGGCCTTGGCGCCCTGGGCGAACACGGCCACGCGCTTGGTCTTGCCGGTGCCGTTGGGCAGCACGACGGCGCCACGAACGACCTGGTCGGACTTCTTGGCGTCGATGCCCAGCTGCACGGCCACGTCGATGGATTCATCGAACTTGGCGGTGGCGGCTTCCTGCACGATCTTCAGCGCGTCGGCCAGGGGGTACAGCTTGGTGCTGTCGACCTTGCCCTGGGACACTTTCTGTTTCTTGGTGAGCTTGGTCATTTACACGCCCTCCACGGTCACGCCCATGGAACGGGCCGAGCCCGCCAGGGTCTTGATCGCGGCATCGATGTCGGCCGCGTTCATGTCCTTCAGCTTGGTCTTGGCGATCTCTTCGAGCTGGGCTCGGGTGATCTTGCCGACCTTGTCCTTCAGCGGGCTGGCCGAACCCTTGTCCAGCTTGATCGCCTTCTTGATCAAGGTGGTCGCCGGCGGCGTCTTGATGATGAAGGTGAAGCTCTTGTCCGCGAACGCGGTGATCACCACGGGCAGCGGCAGACCGGGCTCGACGCCCTGGGTCTGGGCGTTGAACGCCTTGCAGAACTCCATGATGTTCAAGCCGCGCTGGCCCAGGGCGGGACCGATGGGCGGCGACGGGTTGGCTTTGCCAGCTGGTACTTGCAGCTTGACGAAGCCGACGATCTTCTTGGCCATGTCTTACTTTCCTTGCGGGTGATAACGCTCTGGCCAAGCGGCCGCGGCTCCCCGGGGTTGACAAACTCTCAGGTCTTTTCGACCTGGGAGAACTCGAGCTCCACGGGCGTTGCACGACCAAAGATCGTGACCGACACGCGGACCTTGCTCTTCTCGTAGTTGACTTCCTCGACCGTGCCGTTGAAGTCGGTGAACGGGCCGTCCTTGACGCGCACGTACTCGCCCACCACGAATTCCACCTTGTGGCGGGGCTTCTCGACGCCCTCCACCATCTGGCCCAGGATCTTCTTGACCTCGTCGTCCGAGATCGGTGCGGGGCGGTTCTTGGCGCCGCCGACGAAGCCGGTCACCTTGTTGGTGTGCTTCACCAGGTGCCAGGACTCGTCGTTCATGATCATCTGCACCAGCACGTAGCCGGGATAGAAGCGGCGCTCGGAGGTGCGCTTCTGGCCGTTCTTGATTTCGACCACTTCCTCGGTGGGCACCAGGATCTCGCCGAACATGTCCTGCATGCCGGCGCGGTTGATGCGCTCGCGGATGTTGCGCTCGACCGCCTTCTCCATGCCGGAGTAGGCGTGCACCACGTACCAGCGCAGGTCGGGATTGACCGGCGTGGCGGGCGTGGCGTCGGCCGCGGGCTGCACGCCCTCTGCCGACTGGTCTTGGTGTTCGTCTTGGCTATCGGTTTCGCTCATCACTTCTTCCACCCCAGGAGCAGGTCATAGAACACCCATTCCAGGGTCTTGTCGGTCAGCCACAGGAACAGCGCCATGATGACCACGAAGCCGAACACGTAGGCGGTCATCTGGATCGACTCCTTGCGGGTCGGCCACACCACCTTGCGCACTTCCTTCCAGGCGTCGCGGCCGAAGGCCACGAACTGCCGGCCCGTTTCCGAGCTGAGGAACACGCCGGCCGCGGCGATCAGGCCGACGATCAGCACGCCCCATTGGGCGATCTGGCCTTGCTTGCCCAGCACATAGAAGCCTGCCAGCGCGGCGACCACCAGGGCGATCGCGGCTCCCAGCTTCGCCTTGTCGGCGCCGGTGCTGACGGTTTCAACTTGAGAAGTGGCCATGTTTCGGCGTTTTCCTGCTCTGTCTCGACGTGCCCTTGAAGACACTGAAGCCCGACACGCGGCCGGGCTTGCTTGGGAGGCTTGCCACTCAGGTGGCAGGGGCAGTAGGAATCGAACCTACAACCTTCGGTTTTGGAGACCGACGCTCTGCCAATTGAGCTATACCCCTTCGCATTTACTCCATGATCTTGGCGACGACGCCGGAGCCGACGGTCTTGCCGCCTTCGCGGATGGCGAAGCGCAGGCCTTCTTCCATGGCAATCGGCGCGATCAGCTTGACCGTGATGGTCACGTTGTCGCCGGG
>NZ_JACCWG010000102.1 GCF_013697775.1 Ramlibacter sp.
GCGTCGTACTGGGAGCGTTCGGCCAGCAGCGTGCGCGGCACGCCCGGCGCTTGCTCCACCGGCCCGACGAGGGTGCGCTCCACGCCGGCCAGGCTGGCCGCGGCAACCCGCGTCTTCTCGTTGTCCAGGCCCAGGCGCGATCCGTACAGCACCACGCTGTCCGACAGCAGGGCCTCGGCGCGCTTCAGGGCCTGGGCCCGGATGGCCGCGTCCGTCGCCGCCATGGCGACGTAGTGGCTGCCCAGCTGGTACTTGGCTTCCGCCATCTCGACGGTGTCGTTGGGCCCCGCCATGCGGCAGGACGTCATGAAAGCCACCTCGGCGTCGCGCGGCCGGCCCTGGGCGGCGGCGTCGCGGCCCACGATGACGTAGGCGGCGGCATCGGCGGCGGTCGCGTCGCGCGCGTCCTGCGGCAGCGCGAACAGCCCGTCGCCCTTGGGGCCGCTGGCCACGATGGGCGCGAACACGCAGTTGGCGACCCGTGGAACGGCTTTCGGCGCGGGTGTCGCGAAAGCCTGCTCCGCCAGGGGACGCTGCACCAGCGGGTCGCGCACCCCCAGCAGGATGCCGGCGCCGACGATGGCCCCGACAAGCAGGCCGCCGACGAAGATCATGCCTTTGTGCTGCGGAACTTTCATGCCATAAACATAGCCCAGCCGGACCGTAGGAGTGCACCGCCGTCACATATGTTGCACACGGTCGAGTTGCCGATTTGCTATGCAAATGCCGTTAATCTCACGGAATGACGAACCGCTACCCCCATCCCGAACTCAAGGACCTGCCCGAGGACATGCGCGCACGCATTCTGGAGGTGCAGGAAAAGTCCGGCTTCGTGCCCAACGTGTTCCTGGCGCTGGCGCGCCGGCCGGCCGAGTGGCGCGCCTTCTTCGCCTACCACGACGCGCTGATGGCGCCGGACACCGTAGGGCGCGAGAGCGGCCTGACCAAGGGCGAGCGCGAGATGATCGTCACCGCCACCAGCGCGGCCAACAGCTGCCTGTATTGCGTGGTGGCGCACGGCGCCATCCTGCGCATCTACGAGAAGAAGCCGCTGGTGGCCGACCAGGTCGCGGTGAACTGGCGCAAGGCCGACATCACGCCGCGCCAGCGCGCCATGCTGGACTTCGCGATGAAGGTGTGCCTGCGCTCGCACGAGGTCGACGACGCCGACACCGAGGCGCTGCACGCGCACGGTTTCTCCGACGAGGACGTGTGGGACATCGCGGCCATCACGGCGTTCTTCGGCCTGTCCAACCGCATGGCCAGCTTCGCCGGCATGATGCCCAACCCCGAGTTCTACCTGATGGGGCGGGTGCCGAAGGAAAAGAAGCCGAGCCCGGCCCAGTGAGCGCGCCGCCCGGCCCGCTCCTGATCGCCGCCGCCGCAGGCCTGCTGGCCCTGCTCGGGGCGCTGCATTTGGTCTACACCTACCGCGGCCCCAAGCTCCTGCCGCGCGATCCGGCCACGCAGGCGCAGATGCGCGGCGACACCCTGCGCCTGTCGCGGCAGACCACGGTGTGGAATGCCTGGATCGGCTTCAACGCCAGCCACGGCCTGGGCTTGCTGCTGTTCGGCGCGCTGTACGGCTACTTTGCGCTGTGGCATGCCGACTGGCTGGCGCAGTCGCTGTTCCTGCGCGCCGCGGGCCTTGTGGTGCTGGCCTGCTACGCCGTGCTGGCGCGGCTGCACTGGTTCCGCATTCCGCTGGCCGGCGCGCTGCTGGCGCTGGCGCTCTACGCTGTCGGCCTCGCGCTCACTCCATCGTTGCCTTGAGCCACGCCGGCAGCGGCGCCGACTTCTGCTTCGGGAAGTCCACCCACACCGTGGTGGCGCCGCCTTCGGCATAGACCGTGTCGGGGTCGTCGGTGCGCGCCAGCGTGGACCAGCTCTCGAAGCTGCTGCGGCCGGGGTCGCTCACGTACATCTTCAAAAGCACATCGCCGGGGTACTCCAGCTGCTTTTTGAAGGTGCAGAACGCATTGACGATCACCGGGCCCTCGCCGCGCGGATCGGGCATGCAGCCGATGGAGCGCAGCCAGTCGATGCGGGCCGTCTCCAGGTAGCGGAAGTACACCGTGTTGTTGACGTGGCCCATGGCGTCCATGTCGCCCCAGCGGATGGGAATCACCATCCCGTAGACCAGCTTCTTCTTTTCGGGAATGTCGAACTTCATCGGTGCGCCTTGATCGATGCGAGGATGCCCAGGGTGAACAGCACGCAGGCGGCTGCCTGCGCCCAGGTTGGCCAGTGGCCGTCCCAGGCGAAAGAATAGGCCAGCGCGAACAGTGTTTCGCTGACGATGAGCTGGCCGCACAGGCTGGCCGAGAGACGCTGGCTGGCGATGTTCCACAAAATGGTGGCCAGCCACGCCGAGCCGATGCCGGTGGCCGCGCACAGCAGCGCGAACAGGCCCAGGCCCTCGCGGCCGGCCATCTCGTGCGCGTTGGAGCCGGCGAAGGCCCACAGCACCAGCGCGCCCAGGCCGGTGGCCACGCCCAGCCAGTTGGCCCAGTCGGTGGCGTTCACTTCCGCGTGGCGCTTCAGCCAGGCCGCGTTGAGAATGGCAAACGCCGTCCAGCAGACCAGCGCGCCGACCGCCAGCGCGATGCCGCGCCAGTAGTGCGCGCCTGCCGCCACATCACCGCCGCCGCCGCCATGCTGCGTGCCCATCATCAGTCCCAGGCCGCCCAGCGTGAGCAGCAGGCCGGGCAGCAGCGCCGACCAGCGCAGGCCGGCCGGTTTGCCCAGCAGCATCACCCAGATGGGGATCGTGCCGATGATGAGGCTGGGCACTTCGGAGCCCGCGTCACGGATTGCTAGCACCAGCAGCAGGTAGTAGCCGGTGAAGCCCAGCACGCTCATGCCGAGCGCGGCGCCCATCTGGCGCGCAGTGGGCAGGCGGCGCGTGCGCAGGCCCAGCAGCATTACGGCGGCCGACACCAGGCCATAGGCGGCGAAGCGCCCGGACGACAGGTCCACCGGCGAGAAGCCGCCGACCATGCGCGGGGCCACGAACACCAGGCCCCACAAGGCGCCGGCGGCCAGGCCGGCCAGGACGCCGGTCAGCACCGCGGCACGGCCATCAGACGCCGAAGCCGTCGTCGGCGGCGATCACCGCGCCATTGACGAAATGGCTCTGGTCGGACGCCAGCAGCACCATCAGCGTATCGAGGTCCTCGGGCTTGCCCAGGCGCTTGCGCGGCAGCATGTCGATGAGCTTCTTCAGTGGTGGTGGTTGATCTCGGTGTCGATGTAGCCGGGGCACAGCGCGTTCACGTTGATGCCGTAGCGGCCCCACTCGGCGGCCATGGCCTTGGTCATGTGCACCACCGCCGCCTTGCTCATGGAGTACACGCCGATCTGCGGCAGAGGCCGCAGGCCCGCCATCGAGGCGACGTTGATGATGCGCCCGCCGGTGTAGGTGCCCGGCGCCGCGCCGCGGGCGCGTGCCAGCATGCGCTTGCCGACTTCCTGCGCCACGAAGAACGCGCCTTTCACGTTGACGTCGAAGACGAAGTCGAAATCCTCCTCGGTCACCTCCTGCAGGCGCTGCGTGCTGCCCACGCCGGAGTTGTTGACCAGAATGTCGATCGAGCCAACCTCGGTTTCCGCGTGCGCCACGGCCGAGCGGATGCTGGCGGTGTCGGCCACGTCCAGCTCGATCACATGCGCGTCGCCGCCCTCGCCCTCGATCTGCGCGCGCAGCTCCTTCAGGCGTTCCATGCGCCGGGCCGCCAGCACCACGGCGGCACCGGAGCGCGCCAGCACGCGGGCGAACTGCGTGCCCAGGCCGCTGGAGGCCCCCGTCACGAAGGCCACGCGGCCGGAGAGGTCGATGGTGTAGCTCATCTCTTCCAAATCTTCAGTAACAAGGTCTCGCTGAAGATAGCATGGCCGGTAACGCCAGCGGCACCGCGGCGCAACAGCGGCGGATCGCCCGCGTTCGCAGGTGACAGCATCGGCCCTTCAAACGCCGCCCCGCTGGATAGAATCCGGCGACCCTTGTCCACAGCAGAAACAACAACACCATGACGCCCCAGGACATCCTTTCCCAGTACGGCCCCCGCGAAGCCATGGAGTACGACGTGGTGGTGGTCGGCGCGGGACCCGCGGGGCTGGCCACCGCCATCCGCCTGAAGCAGCTTGCCGCCGAGCACGAGCGCGAAGTCTCGGTGGTGGTGCTGGAAAAAGGCTCCGAGCCGGGCGCGCACATCCTCTCGGGCGCCGTGATGGACCCGCGCGCACTGGGTGAACTCATCCCCGACTGGAAGGCCAAGGGCGCGCCGCTCAACCAGCCGGTGACCGAGGACGCGATGCTGTTCCTGTCGGAGACCGGCTCCTTGCGCGTGCCGAACTTCGCGCTGCCCTGGGTGTTCAAGAACCACGGCAACTACATCGTCAGCCTGGCCAACGTCACGCGCTGGCTGGCCCAGCAGGCCGAGGCGCTGGGCGTGGAGATCTTCCCCGGCTTTCCCGCCGCCGAAGTGCTCTACAACGAGGACGGCTCGGTGCGCGGCGTGGCCACCGGCAACATGGGTGTCGGCAAGGACGGCGAGCCGACCGAGGCGTTCCAGCTCGGCATGGAGCTGCACGCCAAGTACACCGTGTTCGCCGAAGGCTGCCGGGGCCACCTGGGCAAGCAGCTGATCGCCAGGTTCAAGCTCGACGCCGGCCGCGACCCGCAGGCCTACGGCATCGGCGTGAAGGAGCTGTGGGAGGTCGACCCCAAGCGCCACGAACCGGGCCTGGTGCTGCACTCGGCCGGCTGGCCGCTGCCCAACGACACCTACGGCGGCGCCTTCATGTACCACATGGAGAACAGCCAGGTCGCGCTCGGCTACGTGGTTGGCCTGGACTATGCCAACCCCTACCTGAACCCGTTCGAGGAAATGCAGCGCTGGAAGACCCACCGCAACATCCGCTGGTACCTCGAAGGCGGCAAGCGCGTCTCGTACGGCGCGCGCGCCATCACGGCCGGCGGCCTGCTGTCGCTGCCCAAGCAGGTGTTCCCCGGCGGCGCACTGGTGGGCGACGACGCCGGCTACCTGAACGCGGCGCGCATCAAGGGCAGCCACGCCGCCATCAAGACCGGCATGCTGGCCGCCGAAGCCGCGTTCGAGGCGCTGGGCGCCGGGCGCCAGCACGACGAGCTCGCCGCCTATCCGGAAGCCTTCGAGAAGTCGTGGCTGCACGACGAGCTGAACCGCACGCGCAACTTCAAGGCCTGGTTCAAGAAGGGGCTGCTGCCGGCCACCATCATGAACGGCGTCGAGCAGAAACTGCTGAGCGGCCGCATGCCGTGGACGCTGCACCGCGACGAGCCGGACCATGTGTCCCTGAAGCCGGCGGCCGACTGCAAGCCCATCGCCTATCCCAAGCCGGACGGCAAGCTCACCTTCGACAAGCTGTCGTCGGTGTTCATCTCCAACACCAACCACGGCGAGGACCAGCCCGCGCACCTGACGCTCAAGGATGCCTCGGTGCCGGTGGACGTGAACCTGGCCAAGTACGGCGGCCCCGAGCAGCGCTACTGCCCGGCCGGCGTGTATGAGTTCGTGAAGACCGACGCCGGCGCCGACCGGCTGCAGATCAACGCGCAGAACTGCGTGCACTGCAAGACCTGCGACATCAAGGACCCGACGCAGAACATCGTGTGGGTCACGCCCGAAGGCGGCGGCGGGCCGAACTACACCAACATGTAGCGCGGGCGCCGCTCGCGTTTCTCCTCATGCGCTGGCGGCCCCGAAGCTGGCAGAATGCCCGGGCCCCCTTTCGTATGACCATTGAGGAGACAGCAGTGAAGTTGACCCGACTCGTTCTGGGCATGGCCCTCGGCCTTGGCCTGGTGTCCGGCGCCATGGCCCAGACCACCATGAAGATCAGCATCTCGGTGGCGCAGAATTCGCACCAGGGCGTGGCGATCGACACCTTCGCCAAGGAAGTCGAGAAGCGCACGGGCGGCCGCTACAAGGTGCAGACCTTCTACAGCGGCGCCCTGGGCGGCGAGCGCGAGTCGATCGAGGCGGTGCAGCTGGGCACCCAGGAGCTGGCCTTCAGCTCCACCGGCCCGGTGCCCAACTTCGTGCCCGAGACCAAGATCCTCGACGTGCCCTTCCTGTTCCGCGACAAGGCGCATGCCCGCGCCGTGCTGGACGGCCCGATCGGCCAGGAAATGCTGCAGAAATTCGACTCCAAGGGCTTCAAGGCGCTGGCCTGGGCGGAGAACGGTTTCCGCCACATGACCAAC
Source organism: Ramlibacter sp. (assembly GCF_013697775.1). Taxonomy (GTDB): domain Bacteria; phylum Pseudomonadota; class Gammaproteobacteria; order Burkholderiales; family Burkholderiaceae_C; genus Ramlibacter. The sequence continues at coordinate 6,248 of NZ_JACCWG010000102.1, forward strand.
AGCAAGCGCGACGTGAAGGTGCCCGAGGACCTCAAGGGCCTGAAGATGCGCACCATGGAGAACCCGGTGCACATTGCCGCCTACAAGGGCTTCGGCATCGTCACCACGCCCATGGCCTTCCCCGAGGTGTTCACCGCCCTGCAGCAGGGCACGGTGGACGGCCAGGAGAACCCGCTGTCGGTGATCATCTCCGCCAAGTTCGACCAGGTGCAAAAGCACCTGACGCTGACAGGCCACGTGTATTCGCCCTGCATCTTCCTGATGAACAAGGCCTCCTTCGAGAAGCTGAGCGCGGCCGACAAGCAGGCCTTCATCGACGCCGCCCACGAAGGCACCAAGGCCAACCGCGCCCGCGTGGACGAGGACGACGCCAAGGGCGTGGCCGACCTGCGCGCCAAGGGCATGACGGTGATCGACAACGTCGACAAGGCCAAGTTCGTGCAGGCGCTGGCACCCGTGAACGCCGAATTCGAAAAGCAGTTCGGCAAGCCCAACATCGACCGCATCCGCAACTTCAAGTAAGCGGTGGGACGCGCCGCTTTCCTGCGCTTCGAGCATGCGTGCAGCACGCTGGCCATGGCCGGCGCCTGCGCGATGCTGGTGGTCGCCTCCGCGCTGGGCGTGTTCCAGATCGTCACCCGCTTCGTGCTGGAACAGCCGGCCGAGTGGACCGAGGTCATGATCCGCTTCAGCCTGATCTGGATGGTGTTCCTGGGCATTCCCATGGCGTTCCGCCAGGGCGCCATGGTCAGCGTGGACGTGGTCTACCGCTGGAGCCCGCCCGCGCTCAAGCGCGTGCTGGACTGGGCGGTGTGCCTGGCCGCGCTGGTGCTGGTGGGCATCATCTTCTGGTGGGGCTGGGACTACGCGCAGCGCGGCAGGGTGCAGACCATGATCGGGCTGGAGGACGTGTCCATGTTCTGGGCCTACCTGGCCATGCCGGTCGGCGCGGTGTTCTCCGCGCTGGGCATCGTGGGCAACCTGCTGGACCCCAAACGGATGGAACTGGAAACTGCGCAATGAGGTGCCTGCGATGAGGTTCGTGCAATGACGACCGCGATGGTCGTCACCATGGTGCTGTGCTTCGCGCTCAGCATCTCGGTGGCCGTGTCGATCGGCCTGGCATCCATGCTGGGCATCCAGGTCACCGGCGCGCCGATGCTGATCTCCGTGAAGGAGATGTTCAATTCCATCAACAAGTTTCCGCTGGCGGCCATTCCGTTCTTCATCCTGGCGGGCAACCTGATGGAAACCGGCGGCATCTCGCGCCGCCTGGTCGAATTCGCCAAGAGCATCGTGGGCGGCGTGCAGGGCGGCCTGCCCATGACCTGCGTGCTCACCTGCATGATCTTCGCGGCGGTATCGGGCTCCTCGGTGGCCACCACCTTCGCCATCGGCGCCATCCTGATCCCGGCGCTGATCAAGCACGGCTACCCGGTCAGCTACGCGGCCGCGCTGCAGGCCACCAGCGCCGAGCTGGGCGTGATCATTCCGCCGTCGATCCCGATGATCCTGTACGGCGTGAGCGCCGAAGTCTCCATCGGCGAGCTGTTCATCGCCGGCTTCGGTCCGGGCCTGCTGATCGGCGGCGCGCTGATGCTGTTCGTCTACCTGTTCTGCAAGTGGAAGGGCTGGGGCAAGAGCGACGGCGAAGGCCGCCTGTCGTTCGGCCGCGCCACTTGGCAGGCCGGCTGGGCGCTGCTGATGCCCGTGATCATTCTGGGCGGCATCTACGGCGGCGTGTTCACGCCGACCGAGGCCTCGGCCGTGGCGGTGCTGTACGCGCTGGTGGTGGGCATGCTGATCTACCGCGAGATCAGCCCGAAGGCCCTGTACGCCATCCTGCGCAAGTCGGTCATGTCGTCGGCGGTGATCATGTTCATCATCGCCAACGCCGGCCTGTTCGCCTTCCTGATCACGCGCGCCGGCGTGCCCGAGGCCATCGGCCGCTGGCTGGAGGCGGTGCTGCAGAGCCCCGGCTATTTCCTGCTGGGCGTGAACGCGGCGCTGTTCGTCATCGGCATGTTCATCGAAACCAGCGCGGCCATCATCGTGCTGGCGCCGATCCTGGCGCCGGTGGCCATGCACTTCGGCATCGACCCGGTGCACTTCGGGCTGGTGATGGTGGTGAACCTGGCGCTGGGCATGATCACCCCGCCCTTCGGCGTGAACCTGTTCGCCGCCTGCACGGTGGCGCGCATTTCGCTGGACCGCATCATCAGCTCGCTGCTGCCCTTCGTGCTGGTGGTGCTGGGCTGCCTGATGATCGTCACCTACGTGCCAAGCCTGTCGCTGGGCCTGCGCGATCTGGTCTATCACAAGTAGCGGATCCGGCAGCGCGGCCGGCTACAATCCGCGCTGTCAGGAGAGTGCCGCGGGCTCCACGAGAACCGCGGCCACCGAAGGCGCAGGCGCACAGCCGAACGCTCAGGTACCCAGGACTGACGAGCGTCCCGTTTGCGGGGCGTTTCCTTGCTGGAGAGAGGCCGCCCCCGGCGGCCCACCGAAGGAGCAAACCCTCGCGAGGGGGTGAATCTCTCAGGTAAAGCGGACAGCAGGGGCCGCCCATGGTGGGTGCATACGCACCGCCATGGTTTCGAACGCCCCTGGAGCCACCCGCGTGTCCACCCAAGAACAAGCCAGCCCGCAAGAGCTTCTCAAGACTCCCCTGCACGCCCTGCACCTGGAACTGGGTGCGCGCATGGTCCCGTTCGCGGGCTACTCCATGCCCGTGCAGTACCCCGCCGGCCTGATGGCCGAACACCTCCACACCCGCGACGCCGCCGGCCTGTTCGACGTTTCGCACATGGGCCAGCTGCGCCTGGTCGGACCCGATGCGGCCGCCGCGTTCGAGACTTTGATGCCGGTCGACGTGGTCGACCTGCCGGTGGGCAAGCAGCGCTACGGGCTGCTGCTGACCGAGGAAGGCACCATCATCGACGACCTGATGTTCGCCAACCGCGGCGACGACATCTTCGTGATCGTCAACGGTGCCTGCAAGGCGGGCGACATCGCGCACATCCAGTCGCGCATCGGCATGCGCTGCCAGGTCATTCCCATGCCCGAGCGCGCCCTGCTCGCGCTGCAGGGCCCCAAGGCGGTGGACGCGCTGCAGCGCCTGCTGCCCGGCGTGGCCAAGCTGGTGTTCATGACCGGCGAGCGCTTCGCCTGGCAAGGCGCCGAGCTTTTCATCACCCGCAGCGGCTACACCGGCGAAGACGGCTTCGAGATCTCTGTGCCCGCCGGCCAGGCCGACGCCTTCGCGCGCGCCCTGATGGCCCAGCCGGAGGTCAAGCCCATCGGCCTGGGCGCGCGCAACTCGCTGCGCCTGGAAGCGGGCCTGTGCCTCTACGGCAACGACATCGACACCACCACCACGCCCGTCGAGGCGGCGCTGAACTGGGCCATCCAGAAGGTGCGGCGCACCGGCGGCGCGCGCGCCGGCGGCTTCCCCGGCGCGGACAAGGTGCTGGGCCAGCTGGACGGCACAGTGCCGCTCGCGCGCAAGCGCGTCGGGCTGGTGGCGCTGGAGCGCGTGCCGGTGCGCGAGCACACCGAGCTGCAGGACGCCCAGGGCGCGCGCGTCGGCGAGGTCACCAGCGGCCTGCTGGGCCCGAGCACCGGCAAGCCGGTTGCCATGGGCTACCTGCCGCCCGCGCTGGCGGCAGCCGGCACGCGCGTGACCGCCGTGGTGCGCGGCAAGCCGGTGCCCATGGAAGTGAGCGCCATGCCTTTCATTCCCAATCGCTATTACCGCGGCTGAACGCCCGCAACACAAGGAGAACGCCATGACGACCATCAGGTACACGCCCGAGCACGAGTGGATCAAGCTCGACGAGAACGACGATGCCGTGGTCGGCATCACGCAGCATGCGCAGGACGCGCTGGGCGACGTGGTGTTCGTCGACCTGCCCGAGACCGGCAAGGCCTACGGCAAGGGCGAGGTGGCCGGCGTGGTCGAGTCGGTGAAGGCCGCGGCCGACCTGTTCATGCCGGTGGACGGCGAGGTTCTCGAGGCCAACGAGGCGCTGCGCGCCGACCCGTCGCTGGCCAACAGCGACCCGATGGACAAGGGCTGGTTCTTCAAGATGAAGATCACCGACAAGGCCGCGTTCGACCAGCTGATGGACGAGCCGGCCTACCAGAAGTTCGTCAAGGACAACGCCTAAGACCGTTCGGGCTGAGCCTGTCGAAGCCAAGAGGAAACCCATGCTGATGCAATCCGCCCGCCCGCTGGGCGAGCTCGAGAACCCGTCCGAATTCATCGCCCGCCACATCGGCATCGACGAAGAAGGCGAGCGCCACATGCTGTCGGTGATCGGCGAGGCCTCGCGCCGCGCGCTGATCGAAAGCATCGTGCCGCGCTCCATCGCGCGCGCCATGCCGATGCAGCTGCCGCCGGCGGCGAGCGAAGCCGCCGCGCTGCAAGAGCTGCGCGCGATGGCCTCGAAGAACCAGGTGTTCAAGAGCTTCATCGGCCAGGGCTACCACGGCACCCACACGCCGGGCGTGATCCTGCGCAACGTGCTGGAGAACCCGGCCTGGTACACCGCCTACACGCCCTACCAGGCCGAGATCAGCCAGGGCCGCATGGAGGCGCTGGTGAACTTCCAGACCATGGTGTGCGACCTCACCGCCATGCCGATCGCCAACGCCTCCATGCTGGACGAGGCCACGGCCGCCGCCGAGGCCATGACGCTGGCGCGCCGCAGCGTGAAGAGCAAGAGCCTCCGCTTCGTGGTGGCCGGCGACTGCCATCCGCAGACCATCGAGGTGGTGCAGACGCGCGCCAGGCCGCTGGGCATCGAGGTGGTGCTGGCCAACTCGCACGAGGAATGGACCACCCTGCTGGCCAGCGACTACTTCGCCGTGCTGGTGCAGTACCCGTCCACCAGCGGCCGCATCGACGACCTGCGCGCCGACGTGGACACGGTGCACGCCAAACAGGCCGCCTTCATCGTCGCGGCCGACCTGCTGGCCCTGACCTTGCTGGTGCCGCCCGGCGAATTCAACGCCGACATCGTGGTCGGCACCACGCAGCGCTTCGGCATGCCGATGGGCGCGGGCGGCCCGCACGCCGCCTTCATGGCCTGCCGCGACGACTACAAGCGCTCGCTGCCCGGCCGCCTGGTCGGCGTGAGCGTGGACGTGCACGGCAATCCGGCCTACCGCCTCGCGCTGCAAACGCGCGAGCAGCACATCCGCCGCGAGAAGGCCACCTCCAACATCTGCACGGCGCAGGTGCTGCCCGCCGTGGTGGCGAGCATGTACGCCGTGTACCACGGCCCGCAGGGCTTGAAGCGCATCGCCCAGCGCGTGGCCAGCTACACCGCCATCCTGGCGCGCGGCCTGGAGCAGCTGGGCCAGCCGGCGCGGTCCAACTCCGCCTTCGACACCCTCTCGCTGCACGTGCCGGGCCAGGCCGACGCCTTCGCCGCCAAGGCGCGCGCGTTGCGCGCCAACATCCGCGTGTACTGGCAGGACTACATCTGCATCTCGCTGGACGAGACCACCACGCGCGAAGACATCGCGCTGCTGTGGAGCGTGTTCTCCGGCGACGGCAAGGCCCTGCCCTCGTTCGATGCGTTCGAGAAAGGCATCGAGCCGCTGATCCCGCAGGAGCTGCGCCGTACCAGCGCTTTCCTCACGCACCCGGTGTTCAACACGCACCACAGCGAGACCAGCATGCTGCGCTACCTGCGCGCGCTGTCCGACAAGGACCTGGCGCTGGACCGCAGCATGATCCCGCTGGGCAGCTGCACCATGAAGCTGAACGCCACCAGCGAGATGATTCCCATCACCTGGCCGGAGTTCGCGCACATCCACCCGTTCGCGCCGCGCGAGCAGCAGCAGGGCTACGCCGAGCTGGACGCGCAGCTGCGCGCCTGGCTGTGCGAGGCCACCGGCTACGCCGGTGTCAGCCTGCAGCCCAATGCCGGTTCGCAGGGCGAGTACGCCGGCCTGCTCGCCATCCAGGCCTGGCACGCCAGCCGCGGCGAAGGCCACCGCAAGGTCTGCCTGATTCCGTCGTCGGCGCACGGCACCAACCCCGCCAGCGCGCAGATGGCGGGCATGCATGTGGTGGTGACGGCCTGCGACGCCAGCGGCAACGTGGACATGGCGGACCTGCAGGCCAAGTGCGAGCAGCACAAGGACGACCTGGCCTGCGTGATGATCACCTACCCGAGCACGCACGGCGTGTTCGAGACGCAGGTCAAGGAACTGTGCGCCCTGGTGCACCAGCACGGCGGCCGCGTGTACGTGGACGGCGCCAACATGAACGCGCTGGTCGGCGTGGCCGCGCCCGGCGAGTTCGGCGGCGACGTGAGCCACCTGAACCTGCACAAGACTTTCTGCATCCCGCACGGCGGCGGCGGCCCGGGCGTGGGCCCGGTTTGCGTGGTGGCGGACTTGGTGCCGTTCCTGCCCGGGCACGCCACCGGCGGCGACACCGGCCACACGGTGGGCGCGGTATCGGCCGCGCCGCTGGGCAATGCCGCGGTGCTGCCGATCAGCTGGATGTACTGCCGCATGATGGGCGCCGAAGGCCTGCAGCAGGCCACCGAAGCGGCCATCCTCAGCGCCAACTACATCAGCGTGCGGCTGCGCGACCACTACCCCACGCTGTACGCCAGCCCCAACGGCCACGTCGCGCACGAGTGCATCCTGGACCTGCGCCCGCTGAAGGACACCAGCGGCGTGACGGCCGAAGACGTGGCCAAGCGGCTCATCGACTACGGCTTCCACGCGCCCACGCTCAGCTTCCCGGTGCCCGGCACGCTGATGGTGGAGCCGACCGAGAGCGAGACGCTGGACGAGATCGACCGCTTCATCGAGGCGATGATCGCGATCCGCGAAGAGATCCGCCGCATCGAGCGCGGCGAATGGCCGCAGGACGACAACCCCCTGAAGCACGCGCCGCACACGGCGACGACGCTGCTCAAGGGCGAGTGGGCGCACGCGTATTCGCGCGAAGCGGGCGCCGCGGTGCTGGACGAACGCCGCCACGCGAAGTACTGGCCGCCGGTGGGGCGGGTGGACAACGTGTACGGGGACAGGAATCTGTTCTGCAGCTGCGTGCCGGTGTCGGCTTACGACGAGTAAGCCGTCAGAAGGCATTCACCGCAGAGGTGCAGACGGCGCCTCTGCGGTGAAGTAAGTTGAAGAGCACGCAGCCCGTCAGATCGCCGCGCGCGCTGCCACGCCCGTCGCCGGGAAGTCCGTGAACAGCCCGTCCACCCCCAGCTTGAAGTAGTACTCGATCTCCTTTTGCGGGTCCTTGAAGCCGTAGGTTCCTGCGTCATTGCGGAAGGTCCAGGTGTGCACCAGCAGGCCCTTGGCGTGCGCCCGCTCGATGACGCCGGTGCTGCCGTCCACGCGGCGGTCGGCGGCGGTCAGCGTGGCATCGCCGGTGCGCTCGACGCCGTCGTTCACCGTCTTCACCAGGTACGGCTTCCACGGGCCGATGGCGTCGGCGTAGCTCTTGACGAAGGCCAGGCCGGGGTCGGTCAACAGGTCGGCGAAGGTGCGCGCGTCGCCCTTGACCACGAAGTCGTACGGCTGGCGAAACGGCGCCACCAGCGACAGGCTGCCGTCGTTGTTCACGTCATCGGCGTCGATCAGCTGCACCAGCTTGATGCTGGTCTTGCCGTTCAGATACTGCAGGTTGGATACCTCGAACGACTGGATGAACACCGGCGCCGATGCGCTGTTGCCGAAGGCCGCGTGCAGCGTGGCGAGCAGCTTGTCCTCGAACACGTTGGCGCCGAAGCCCGCCACCGTGGCGTGGAAGGTGGAGTGCTTGATTTCCGGATAAATGCCCACCGTGCGGCTCGTCGACTTCGCCAGCGCGATCACCTCGTCGAGCGTGGGAATCGAGTACAGGCCGTCGTACTGCGTGGAGCGGCCCGTGCGCGGCTGGATGGCGCGCAGCGTCTTGATCTCGGCCAGCGTGAATTCGCTGGCGAAGTAGGCCGTGGTCGGCACGCCGTCCAGGTTCTTGGTGGTCTTGCGGCTGGCGGGGAATTTGGCGGCCACGTCGGTGGTGCCGTCCAGCACCGGCTCGTGGCGCGCGACCATCACGCCGTCCTTGGTGAGCACGAGATCCGGCTCGATGAAGTCGGCGCCCTGCTCGATGGCGCGGCGGTAGCCCTCCAGCGTGTGCTCGGGCAGCTCGCCCGAGGCGCCGCGGTGCGCGATGACCAGCGGCCGCGCGCCGTCCAGGGTGTTGTACGTGGTGTTATCCGAGCCGCCGCACGCCTGCAGGAAGGCCAGCCCCACGGCGGCGATCAGGAATTTGATGTTCATTGGATTGCTCGCGTTGTCACCCGCGGACGATGCGGGTGCGCCATTGTTGGCCTCGCTGCGTGAAACGGCAATGACAACCTCAGCGGCCGCGTGGCGCATCGTCCGATGTGCAATGTCGGGTTGTCCTACCCCAACTGGACCGTATTCGGTAAAGGATGTGCCCTCAATAACGAAGGAACACGCAATGACCGACCCGCGCAACATCGCCCACGACAAGAAAGTCCAGCAAGAGAAAAAGCACCAGGGCGAGGCGATTGCTCCCGGGGCAGACAAGACGCCGCAGCCGGGCAAGAAGACCCACATGGAAAACCATGCGTCCGACACCGCGAAGATTCCCGACGAAGCGGCACCGGTGCCCACGGGCGAGAAGCCCCTGGACTGACACCCGCCGGGTTCACGGCAAGTACGGGCCCTTGACTTCGCCCCAGCCCCACTTCGGCATGGGCGCATGCGGGTCCACTGCGACGCCTGGCTGGGAGTTGATCACGGCGAGCCGCGAACCCCATTCCAGGTAGCCGACCAGCGCCGAGCGGAATTCCGGATCGTCCGGCATCTCCAGCGCGTCGGCCGTATCAAGGAGCAGCGCGACCCACTCCTGCCTTTGGATGTGATTGAGGTGGCGGTTCAGGTGCTGCTGGATCATGTGAGGATGGCCGCCATGGCTTTCCGAGTAGTTGGCCGGCCCGCCAAGCACTTCAGCCAGGAATGCCGCAACGTGCTGTGGATGCTCGCCATCCATGTGCGCGAAAACCGGCGCAAGGATCGCGTTGTCCCGCACGCGCTCGTAGAAGCGCGCCGTCAGTCGGTTCAGGGCATCGATGCCGCCGAGCCATTCGTAGAGGGTTGGGATGGGCGTGGTCACCCGTGGATGATGCGCCGATCTTGGCGTAGAGGCGAGGTCCCGACCCCATGCCGGCCAACGAGGAAGGCTTACCATCGTTCGCCTTGGACCTCCTCCCCACCATCCTCCTCGGCGCAGCGGCCGCCGGCTTCATCCAGGGCCTCACCGGGTTCGGCTTCAGCCTCACCTGCATGTCGATCTGGGCATGGACGCTGGAGCCGCGGCTGGCGGTCGCGCTGGCCGTGTTCGGCGGGCTCACGGGGCAGCTGCTGGGCACGTTCACGGTGCGGCGCGGCTTTGCCTGGAGCCGCCTGTGGCCGTTTCTCGCGGGTGCGCTGGCCGGCCTGCCGCTGGGCCTGCTGATCCTGCCGCGCATGGACGTTCCGCTGTTCAAGGCCATGCTCGGCCTGTTCCTGGTGGTGTTCTGCCCGCTGATGTTCTTCGCCGCGCGCCTGCCGCGCATCACGCGCGGCG
>NZ_JACCWG010000110.1 GCF_013697775.1 Ramlibacter sp.
CAGGCCCTATGAAAGCTCAGAGCAGCGCCGAGCCGCTCTGCAGCCCTTCGTTGACCACTACAACTGGCTTCGGCCACACTCCGCTCTGAACCACCAGCCGCCCATGAGCCGCATTCCGGCTATGAACCTAGTGAAACTCGACAGCTAGGGCAACCTGTACGTCAGGCGGTCAGCCGCATCCCACACGTTTCACGCCCGTCGCCGTATTTCCCCGATTTCAGTGACTTGTTTAACAAGAACGTCGTTTTGGGTAGAAACCCTAACCTTCTGTGCTTTCATCCCATCTGTTTCAGCTCTACCATTGCGCCTCTTCTCACAGACGTTGCGTTCAGCAACAAATCTGTGACGAGCCAAAGTGCTTCAAAAGAGCTGGACGAGGGAGTTTTCATGCATTCGGACATGGCCATCGCAATGATGGCGGACCTATTCTGGACCGGGCTGGTCGTGTGCCTGCCGGTGCTGGGCCTGGTGATGGTGGTGGGGCTGGGCATCAGCCTGCTGCAGGTCGTCACCCAGGTGCAGGAGATGTCCCTCACCTTTGTCCCCAAGCTGGTCACCGCGGCCATCGCCCTCGTCGTCTTCGGCCCCTGGATGCTGCGCAAGCTCACGCAGTTCACGGCGCGGCTGTGGACCGGCATTCCCTCGATGTTCTGACCCGCTTCACCGGACTGCCGCGTGGGCTTCGATTGGGTCAGTGCACTGGGCGCGTCCGCGCCCGCGCCGGGCTTCCTGCTCCTGGTGTTCCTGCTGTCGTTGCGGCTGGGCGCCATGCTGCTGCTCACCCCCATCCTCACCGCCGGCGCCGTGCCCGGGCCGGTGCGCGGGCTGATCGTCGTGGGCCTCGCCGCCGCGCTGGCGCTGGGGCTGCCGCCGCTTGAAGCCGCCGATGCGGCAGCCTTGTCGCAACTCGGCCCGCTGCTGACGGCCGCCGCCTCGGAGCTCGCGCTGGGCGCGCTGCTGGCCCTGGGCATCTTCATCGCGTTCGCCGCCATTTCCATGGCCGGCCATCTCATCGACGTGCAGATCGGCTTCGGCATGGCGCAGGTGTTCGACCCCGTCACGCGCCGCCAGATCCCCGTGCTCACCAGCGCGTTCAACCAGCTCGCCGTGCTGGTGTTCTTCCTGGCCGATGCGCACCACGCGCTGCTGCGCGGCGTGGCCTACACGCTGGAGCGCTTCCCACCCGGGCGGCCCTGGCCGGTGCAGGATGCGGCGCCGCTGGTGGCCAAGCAGATGGCCGGGCTTTTCAGCCTGGGCTTCGCGCTGGCCGCGCCGGTCGTCGTGTGCCTGCTGCTGATCGAGCTGGCGCTCGGCGTGGTGTCGCGCAACCTGCCGCAGATCAACATGTTCGTGATCGGCGTGCCGGTCAAGATCGTGGTGGGCCTGGGGCTGCTGGCGCTGTGGTTCGCCGGCATGGGCGACTCCATGAGCCGCATCTACGGCTTCATCTTCCGCGGCTGGCAGGCAGCCTTCGCGATGCCGGTGGTGCGCTGATGGCCGAACAGCAGGACCTCGACCGCAACGAGGACGCCACGCCCTACAAGCTGGAGAAGGCGCGCGAGCGCGGCCAGGTTGCCAAGAGCGCGGACGTGGTGTCGGCCACCGTCTTCACCGTGGCGGTCGCCTACTTCTATTGGAAAGGCTGGGACGGCCTGCAGTCGCAGTTCCGCTACGGCCATGCGTTGCTGGTGCAGGCCGGCCGGCTCGACGGCAGCGCCGCCGGCCTGTGGTGGCTGGTCGGCGGCATGGTGCGCGACGCGCTCACCGCGCTGGCGCCGTTCTTCGGCGCGCTGATGATCGCGGCCATCGTCGGCAACCTGATGCAGACCGGCCCCGTGCTGTCCATGGACCCGATCAAGGCGGATTTCTCGCGCCTGAACCCCGTCACCGGTCTGAAGAAGCTGTTCTCGCTGCGCACGCTGTTCGACGGCGCGCGGGCCGTGATGAAGCTGGTGCTGCTCTCGCTGGTGGTGGTGCAGGGCATCAAGAGCCTCGCGCCGCAGTTTCCGCAACTGGCGGCCATGCCGCCCGCCATGCTGGTGCGCACCGTGCTGGACGACGCCGCCGGCATGGGCCTGAAGATCGCCTTGATGCTGTGCCTGATCGCGCTGGTGGACTTCGCCTACACGCGGCGCGAGTTCAACAAGAAGATGCGCATGAGCAAGCGCGAGCTGAAGGACGAGCACAAGAACCGCGAGGGCGACCCGCGCATCCGCGCGCGCCTGCGTGAGCTGCGCCGCGAGTCCCTGCGCCGCAGCATGGCCGCGCGCCACACCGCCAATGCCGACGTGCTGCTGACCAATCCCACGCACGTGGCCGTCGCGCTGCGCTACGTGCACGGCGAGATGGCGTCGCCGCAACTGGTGGCCAAGGGCGCGGGCGGCGTCGCCGCGCTGATGCGCCAGATCGCCGCCCGCAACCGCATTCCCGTCATACAGAACCCGCCGCTGGCGCGCGCGCTGTTCCACGGGCTGGAGGTGGAGCAGCACGTGCCGCCGCAGCTCTATGCGCAGGTGGCGCGGATTCTCGTGTGGGTGTTCGCCATGCGCGACGCGCGCACGCAGCCGCAAGGAGCCGCTACATGAAGGCACTGCAACGCTTTTTCGGCCGGCACAGCGACATCGCCCTGGTGCTGATGGTGCTGGGCGTGCTGATCGTCCTGTTCGCGCCCATTCCCAGCGGCGTGCTGGATTTCCTGATCCTGTCGAATTTCAGCTTCGCCTTCCTGATCCTTCTGCTCACGTTCTACATGGTGCGGCCGGTGGAGTTCTCCACCTTTCCGTCGCTGCTGCTGATCGCCACCTTGTTCCGGCTGTCGCTCAACGTGGCGGCCACGCGGCTGATCCTGTCGGACGGCAACGCGGGCCGCGTGATCTCCGCCGTCGGCGCCTACGTGGTCGGCGGCAACTACGTCATCGGCCTGATCGTGTTCCTGATCCTGATCGTGGTGCAGTACGTGGTGGTCACCAGCGGCGCGCAGCGCGTGTCCGAGGTCGCCGCGCGCTTCACGCTGGACAGCATGCCCGGCCAGCAGATGAGCATCGATGCCGACCTGAACATGGGCTTCATCGACCAGGCCGAGGCGCAGCGCCGGCGCAAGAACATCGAGAAGGAAGCCGGGTTCTACGGTGCCATGGACGGCGCCAGCAAGTTCGTCAAGGGCGACGCCATCGCCGGCATCATCATCCTGCTGATCAACATCGTCGGCGGCCTGCTGATCGGCGTGATGCAGCATCACCTGCCGTGGAGCCAGGCGCTGCAGACCTACACGCTGCTGACCATCGGCGACGGCATCGTGACGCAGGTGCCCGCGCTGGTGATCGCGGTGGGCACCGGCATCATCGTCACGCGCTCGGCCTCCGACGGAAACCTGAGCCGCGAGGCTCTGCGCCAGATCACGTCGTTCCCCAAGACGCTGCTGCTGGTGGCCGGCGCCCTGGGCGGCTTGCTGCTGCTGCCCGGCATCCCGGTGATTCCGACGCTGGTGCTGGCGGCCTTCGTGCTCGGCGTCGCGGCCATCGCCTACCGCACGTCGCAGGCGGGCGAGCCAGCGGACAAGCAGAAGGCCGACGATGCGGCCGGCATCGCGGAGAGCGGCGCCGAAGATTCCTACGCCATGCTGCCGGTGGAGCCGATCGAGGTCTTCGTCGGGCGCAACTGGGTGGAGCTCGTGAACCAGCCCGAAAGCCTGTTCATGGACCGCATCAAGGCGTTCCGCAAGCAGCATGCGCAGGACCTCGGCCTGGTGCTGCCGCGCGTGCGATTCAAGGATTCGCCGAAGCTGGGCACCGACAAATACGAGATCAGCATCGACGGCGTCGTCGCCGGCAAGGGCGAAGCGCGCAGCCAGCAGTGGCTGGCCATCCATCCGAGCGGCGACACCAAGTCGATCGCCGGCGAGGTCACGCGCGACCCCACCTACGGGCTGCCCGCGCTGTGGATCGAGGCCGACCAGCGCGACGCCGCCGCCGCCGCCAAGTTCACCCTGGTGGACGGGCCCACCGTGCTGATGACGCACCTGACCGAAGTACTGCGCCGCGAATCGGCCGCGCTGCTTACGCGCGCCGAGACTGACCGGCTGCTGGCGCGCGTGCGCGAAAGCCAGCCGGGCCTGGTGGAGGAGCTGATCCCCACGGTGCTGTCGGTCAGCGACGTGCAGAAGGTGCTGCAAAGCCTGCTGCGCGAGAAGGTGTCGATCCGCCACATCGAGGCGATCCTGGAGACGCTGGCCGACGTCGGCCGCGCGACCAAGGATGCCGGCGTGCTGACCGAGCACGTGCGCCGGCGCCTGGGCCACGCGATCTGCCAGGGCCTGCTGGGCGACGCGCCGGCGCTGCACGTGATGACGCTGGACCCGCTGGTGGAAAGCCGCCTGCTGCACGGCCTGCAAACGGCCGAGGCGCAGCAGCAGCCCTCCTATGCGCTGGAGCCCAAGCTGGCCGAGCAATTCCTCGCGCGCATGGTGCAGCAGGCCGAACAGATGATGAAAAGCAACCTGCTGCCGGTGCTGCTGTGCGCGCCCGACCTGCGCCGGCACATCCGCTCGCTGTGCGAACGCGCCATGCCGCACCTCCGCGTGCTGTCCATGGCGGAGATTCCGCAGAGCATCGAACTCAAATCCTATGGCGTGGTGACGCTGTGACTAGGGCCTGTTCACACTGTTTTGCCAGATGCGTTGCAGCCAAAAAGGTCATGCGCAAGGCGCGAAACGCAGCCGGACTCAATGTCCGGCAAGGCTTCGCAACGCGGCGCATGGCCTTTTTGGCCGCAACCCGAAGGGAACGCGATGAAAACCGCGCCACTCATCGTTGCACTCCTAGCCAAGGCGGCCAGCCTTGGCGTCGTCCTGCGCCTAGATTGGCGCGGTTTTCATTGCGTTCGCACTGGCAAAACAGTGTGAACAGGCCCTAGAGGTGGTGAACCATGCATGAAGTCCTGGCGGTCGCATTGCAAAGCATGCAGGCGGACATGGCGCGGGTGGACCAGGTGGGGATGAACCTGGCCAACGCGCTGACACCCGGCTACAAGCGCGGTGTTGCGGTGCAGGGGCCGATCGGCGCTGCCTTCGCCGCGCACCTGGCGGGCGCGACGGCCGCCGCGGGCGGCGCGCAAGACCCGCTGCTGGCCGGCGTGCAGGCCGTGAGCCTGCGCAGCGACAGCCGCACCGGCACGCTGAAAGCCACCGGCCAGCCGCTGGACTTCGCGCTGGCGGGCAAGGGCTGGTTCGAGATCGCCACGCCCGACGGGCCGGCCTACACGCGGCAGGGCAGCTTCCGGCTGGACGCGGCGGGGCGGCTGGTGACGGCGCAAGGCGATCCGGTCATGGGCAACGGCGGCGAGATCCGCCTCACCACGGCCAACCCCGTCATCACCGCAAGCGGCGCCGTGCTCGGGCCGGACGGCAACGAGGAAGCGCCGCTGGCGCAGCTGCGCGTCGTCGAATTCGACGGCGATGCAACGCTGCAGCGCATGGGCGACGGGCTGGTCTCCGCCGGCGCGGACGCGGGCATGAAGCTGCTGGAGCCGCGCGAGGTGCAGCTGCGCCAGGGCTTCCTGGAGAACTCCAACGTGGCCTCCACGCAGGAGATGACGCAGCTGATGCAGGCCATGCGCCACTTCGAAGCGATGCAGAAAGCCGCCCAGGGCTATGACGACATGCTGGGCACCGCCATCCGCAAACTTGGGGAGACCTCCTGATGTTCGACGCACTTTCCATCGGCGCCACCGGCATGCAGGCGCAGCAGCTCAGCGTCGAGACCATCGCCAACAACCTGGCGAACATGAACACGCCGGCCTACAAGAAGGGCCGCGTGGGCTTTGCCGACCTGATGGTGCGCGAGGCCGCGCGCGCCGGCTCGGCGGAAGACATGCGCGCCGGCGTGCTCGGCGCGCCGCAGCGCCTGGGCGCCGGCGTCACCGTGTCGTCCATCGGCAAGGTGTTCGATCCGGGCGAGGTGAAGAAGACCGATTCGCCGCTGGACCTGGCGATCCAGGGCGAGGGCTTCCTCGAAGTCACCATGCCCGATGGCGGCAGCGGTTTCGTGCGCGGCGGCACGCTGGAAGTGAACAAGGACGGCCTGCTCGCCACCGCTGCCGGCTATCCGCTCAAGCCCGCGGTCGCGGTGCCCGACACCGCCGAAGCGCTGGTCATCGGGCGCGACGGCCGCGTGCAGGCGCGCATGCCCAACCAGACCAACCTGGTCGACCTCGGCCAGCTGGACATCGTGCGCTTCACCGGCGCCAACATGCTCACCGCCATGGGCGACAACCTGTACCGCGCCAACGACGCATCGGGCGACCCGATCGCGCTGCGTCCGGGCGAGCAGGGCATCGGCACGCTGGCCCAGGGCTGGCTGGAAAGCTCCAACGTGAAGATGGTCGACGAGATGGTCAACCTCATGCTGGCGCAGCGCGCCTACGAAGCCAGCGTGAAGGTGGTGCAGGCCGCCGACGAGATGCTCGGCATGGTCAACAACCTGCGCAAGTGATGTCCATGCCGCGTCAGTTTGTCATTGCCGCCCTGCTTGCCGCCCTCGGGTGCGCAGGCGGAGGCACCGCCGCTGCGCAGGAACTCGCGCCGGGGCAGGTGGAGATCGCGCTGCGCGCCAATGCCTCCGCGCCGCAGCGGCTGGTGCGCCTGGGCGACGTGGCGACCATCCGCACCACCGATCTCGCCGCCATCCGGCGCCTGGTGGATCTGCCGCTGGGGCAGGCGCCGCGCGCCGGTGCCCGCGTGGTGCTGGAGCGCCAAACCGTCGCCGACTGGATCCGCAGCCGGCTGGGCATCGGCGGCGAGCGCCTGCAGTGGAGCGGCAGCGAGCGCAGCGCCTTGAGCTCGCCCGCGCAGCAGGCCGATCCGGCCGACATCGAACGCACCGCGCGCGGCGCGCTGCAGCGCTGGCTGGCCGCGCGCAGCAGCCGGTTCGACGTGGACAGCGTGGGCGCACCGGCCGGCCTGCAGCTGCCCGCCGGCCGCGTGGAACTTGCGGCGCGGCCGTTCCCCGCGAACCAGCAGCCGGCCACGCGCATGGTGGTGTGGGTCGACGTGGCGGTGGACGGAAGCTTCGTGCGCACAGTGCCGGTGAGTTTCGCGGTCGACGCTTACAAGCAGGCCTGGGTGGCCGCAACGCCGGTCGGCACCGGTGCTGCGATCGCGCCGCAGATGCTGGAGCGGCGTGAAGTGGAGCTCGCATCGCGCGGCGTGCCGCTGGAGATCGATGGCGACGGGTCCGCGCCGCTGCGCAGCCTGCGGCCCTTGCGCGCCGGCGAGGCGCTCACCTCGCACAACGTGGCGGCGGCGCTGCCGGTCAGCCGCGGCGACTGGGTGACGCTGCAGTTCAGCGCCGGCGCCGTGCAGATGGAAGGCCGCGCCGAGGCGCTGCAGGGTGGCGGGCTCGGCCAGGTGGTCCGCGTGCGCATGGCGCGTGGGTCGGCGCCGGTGGACGCGCGCATCGTTGCGAACGGCCGTGTGGAGGCAATGCCATGACCGGCAGATTCATCACGATCGCCATGCTGGTCCTGTGGGCCGCGCTCGACGTCGCGCACGCAACCAGCCTGTACGACGAGGCCACCTTCCGTCCGCTCACCGCCGACCAGAAGGCCTATCGTGTCGGCGACGTGCTGACGGTGCAGGTATTCGAGAACTCCAGCGCCTCCACCAGCATCGACACCGGCACGCGGCGCAAGAACACGCTGGGTGCGGAGCTCACGCACGGGTCGCAGCGACACGCCACCGGCATCGGGGTCAACGGCGACTTCGACGGTGGCGGCCGAACGCAGCGCGCCAACCGCGTGCTGATCACGCTCGGCGTGACGGTGCGCGAGGTCCTGCCCAATGGCGACCTGCGCGTGGCCGGCGAGCAGCAGCTGCTGATCAACGACGAGCAGCAGCGCGTGACGCTGGAAGGCCGGGTGCGCCCGCAGGACGTGTCGGACGGCAACGTGGTGCTGTCAACACGGCTGGCCGACGCGCGCATCACCTACCTGGGCGAAGGCGAAGTCTCGCAGCGGCAGCAGCGCGCCTGGTGGCGCAAGCTGCTGGATTGGGCGGGCATGTGATGGCCGCGCGTTTCTTCCTTCATCGCGTGCTCGCCGCGCTGGCCGCCGCGGCCTTCACGGTGGCCGCGCATGCGCAGCCCGCCGTCTCGGCCAACGCCGTGCGCGTGAAAGACCTGGGCAAGCTGCAGGGCTGGCGCGAGAACGCGCTGGTCGGCTGGGGCATCGTCACCGGCCTGGCCGGCACCGGCGATTCGCCGACCAACCGCGCGACGCGGCAGGCCTTGTCCAACGTGCTCGCGCAGTTCAACCTGACTGTGCCGCCCGAGCAGGTGCAAAGCCGCAACGTGGCGGTGGTGATGGTGAGCGCCGGCCTGCCGGCGGTCGCGCGCGAAGGCGACACCCTGGATGTGACGGTGAACTCGGCCGGCGATGCGCGCAGCCTGGTCGGCGGCTCGCTGCTGCTGACGCCGCTGAAGGCCGCCAACGGCAAGGTCTATGCGCTGGCGCAGGGGCCGCTGTCGGTTGGCGGCTACCGCTACGACGCGAACGGCAACGTGGTGCAGAAGAACCACCCCACCGTGGGCTCCGTTCCCGGCGGCGCGACCGTCGAAGTCGGCATGCAACCCACGGTGCTCGCCGCCGGCCAGAAGCTCACCTTCGTGCTGCACGAGCCGGACTACACCACGGCCAGCCGCGTGGCCGCGGCCATCAA
Source organism: Ramlibacter sp. (assembly GCF_013697775.1). Lineage (GTDB taxonomy): Bacteria > Pseudomonadota > Gammaproteobacteria > Burkholderiales > Burkholderiaceae_C > Ramlibacter. The sequence goes on from NZ_JACCWG010000110.1 coordinate 8,711, forward strand.
CGCGCAGCTGGGGCCGGAGGCGGCACGCGCCAACGACGCGGCCGGCATCGAGATTGCCGTGCCCGAATCTCAGCGCGACCAGCTGGTGCGCTACGTCGCCCGGCTGGAAAGCGTCTGGGTCGATCCCGACCGGCGCGCCAAGGTCGTCATCAACGAGCGCACCGGCACGGTGGTGGCCGGCGGCGACGTGCGCATCTCGAAAGTCGCCATCTCGCACGGCGACCTGAAGGTGTCGATCGCCAGCGACACCACGGTGTCGCAGCCCACCGTGGTCGGCCGTGGAACGCCGGGCGTGCAGACGGCCGTGGTGACGAATTCGCGGGTGGACGTGGAGGAAAGCGGCGCGCCGGGCTTCGCCCTGGCGGGCACGACCGTGGCCGACCTGGTGCAGTCGCTGTCGCGCCTGAAGACCAACACGCGCGACATCATTTCCATCCTGCGTGCCGTGAAGGCCGCGGGCGCGCTGCATGCGGAACTCGTGGTCCAGTAAGAGGAGAAGAGGATGACCGAAGGTTTGGAAGCATTGACCACGGCCGCATTGGGCCTGGCGCTGGACGCGGCCAGCCTGCGCCAGCGCGCCATCGCCGCGAACATCGCCAACCACGCGACCGAAGGCTATGTGCCGGTCACGGTGGACTTCGCCTCGCAGATGGAAGACGCGCGGCGCGCGCTGGAGACCCGGGGCACGGTGGACACCGCGTCGCTGTCGGCGGTGCGCGTGGAACTGCAGCCGATGCTGGACGCCAACGGCCGCCCCGCCAAGGTGCAGCTGGACGCGCAGATGGCCGACATGGCCGAGAACGCAGTGCAGTACCAGGCGCTGGTGCGGGCGCTCAGCCGGCACTTCTCCATCCTCAACAGCGCCGCCACCGACGGCAAGCGCTGAGAACAACACCAGGACAACCGGAACACGCATGGACTACGCATCGTCTTTCGCGGTCAGCGCCGCGGGCATGGCGCTGGAGCGCACCCGCGTCGAGGTGGCGACGCTGAACCTCGCCAACGCGCACACCGTCGCCGCGCCGGGCCAGGCCGCCTACACGCCGATGCGCGTGGTGGGCCTGCCCGCGCAGGCCGCCTCGTTCGCCGCGCTGATGCTCTCGGGCCAGCCGGGCGCGGCGCTCAAGCCCGACTTCCGCGTCGAGCCCGCGCCGGTGCAGCCGCGCATGGTGCTGGAACCCGGCCATCCGCTGGCCGACGCGCGCGGCTTCGTCAGCTATCCAGCGGTCGATCCGGCGGCGGAGATGGTGACGCTGATGGGCGCGACGCGCGCCTACGAGGCCAACATCGCGGCGATGAACACCGCGCGCACGCTGGCGCTGAAGGCACTGGACATCGGAGGCAATGCGTGAGCGGACCGGCACCCATCGACGCCATCGCGGCGGACATCCTGGGCGACCTGCCGCCCGGCGTGTTCGGCGGCCCCATGGCGTCCGGCAACGCCGCGGCGGCGAACGCCACCGGCGGCTTCGGCGCGATGTTCACCCAGGGCCTGGCCCAGGTGAACGAGAACCTGCTGGCCAGCCAGACCGACCTGCAGCGCCTGGCCACCGGCGACATCCAGAACCTGCACCAGGTGATGGTGCGGCTGGAGGAAAGCCGCCTGTCCTTCCAGCTGATGCTGCAGGTGCGCAGCCGGCTGCTCGAGGCGTACCAGGACGTCATGAAGATGCAGATCTAGCGGCGGGCCGGAAGAAAGAAAAAGATGTTCAACGATTTGTTTGCGAGCCTGACGCCGCGCGCGCGCCGCACCCTGCTGGCCGGCGTCGTGGCCATCGTGCTGGCCACCGCCGGCGCCGCCACGTGGCTGCTGCGCAGCGACAACCAGGTGCTGTTCACCGAACTCAAGCCGCAGGACGCCGCCATGATGGTGGCCGAGCTCGAGCGGCAGAAGATCCCCTACCAGCTGGCCGACGGCGGCGCCACCATCCTGGTGGACGGCGCCATCGTGCACGCCACGCGCTTGAAGCTGATGGGCAAGGACATGCCGCTGCACGGCGCGGCCGGCTTCGAGCTGTTCAACAACGGCGACTTCGGCATGACCGAGTTCGCGCAGAAGATCAACTACCAGCGCGCGCTGCAAGGCGAGATCACCCGCACCATCCTGGCGCTGGACGAGGTGCGCGACGCGCGCGTGCACCTGGCCCTGCCGGAAGAGGGCCTCTTCAAGCGCGCCAGCAGCAAGGCCAAGGCGGCCATCACGCTGACCATGAAGGCCGGGCAGACCTTGCGCGCCGACCAGGTGAGCGGCATCCAGCGGCTGGTGGCCGCGGCCGTGCCGGGCATCGTGGCGCAGGACGTGACCATCGTCGACCAGCAGGGCGTGGCGCTGACGCGCGCGGCCGGCGGCGAGCCCGAGGCGGAATCCGGCTCCGCGCGGCTGGACCTGAAACGCGACACCGAAAAGCTGCTCACGCGCAAGGCCACCGAGGTGCTGGAACGCGCTTTCGGCGCCGGCCAGGCGATGGCGACGGTGGACGTCACGCTCAACATGGACCAGGTGCGCGTGACCACCGAGGACGTGATCAGCACGCCCGGCCACAACGGCAAGTCGCCCAGCGGCGTGGTGGTGCGCGAGCGCGAGACGGTGCGCGACGCGGGCCCGCCGCTGGCCGGCGCGCAGGACCTGCGCGCGAGCAACAGCCAGCGCGAAGTGGACTACCAGGTCGGAAAGCGCGTGGAGCAGGTGGTCACGCAGCCGGGTGCCGTGCGCCGCATCCATGTGGCGGCCGTGGTGCGCCAGCCGCTGGATGCGCAGCAGCTGGAGATGGCGCGCATGCTGCTGACGGCCGCCGTCGGCGGCGTAGGCGACCGCGGCGACACCATCGTCGTGCAGACGCTCAAGGCGTTCGACACGGCGGCGCAGGCAAGCGCCGTGGTGCCGCAGTCCGCACAGCCCGCGGCAGCGGTGGCTGTGCCGGCGGCGCGCCCTGTTGCCGCGGACGCATGGAAAGCACCCCTGGTCGCCGCCGTCGCCATCGCCGCCGTGTTCGCGGTGCTGGTGGCATGGTTCGCGGGACGCCGGCGCCCCGTGCGCGTGGAAGGACCTCCCGTGCTGAGCGAGGGCGAGCGCCGCGCGCTGGCCGCCCAAATTAAGCAGTGGCTGGAGGAGGGGACCACCGGCGACCTGCGCCCTGCCAGCGCCGTTGCCTTCGCGCCGCGGCTGCCGGAAGCGCAGGCGTGAACGCGCGCACCGAGTTCCCGATCGACACTGTCGAGTCGCCCGGTGTGCGC
>NZ_JACCWG010000111.1 GCF_013697775.1 Ramlibacter sp.
CAGGCCCTATGAAAGCTCAGAGCAGCGCCGAGCCGCTCTGCAGCCCTTCGTTGACCACTACAACTGGCTTCGGCCACACTCCGCTCTGAACCACCAGCCGCCCATGAGCCGCATTCCGGCTATGAACAACCTAGTGAAACTCGACACCTAGGCCTGCTGCCCGGCGCGCAGGTCGAGGGCGTGTTCGCTCTCTGGTATGCCAAGGGCCCGGGCGTGGACCGCGCGGGCGACGTGTTCCGCCACGCCAACCTGGCCGGCAGCGCGCCGCGCGGCGGCGTGGTGGTGCTGTGCGGCGACGATCACGGCGGCGTTTCCACCACCACCAACCACCAGAGCGACGGCGTGCTGCGCGCCTGGCACATGCCCATGCTGCTGCCGGCCAACCTGCAGGACATGCTGGACCTGAGCGTGCACGCGTGGGAGGCCTCGCGCTGCACCGGCCTGTACATCGGCCTGAAAGCGCTGGCGGACACGGTGGAGACCACCGGCGTGGTCGACGTCGCTGCGCAGCGCGTGCAGGCGGTGCTGCCCGAAGCGCCGCAGCGTGCGCAGCCGCTGGGCATCCGCGCCGTGGACGACCGCTGGCAGCAGGAGGCGCGGCTGCTGGACCACCGCCTGCCGCTGTTCCAGGAGTACGTGCGGCTGAACGGGCTGAACCGCGTGACGGCGCGCACCGGGCGCGACCGGCTGGGCATCGCCGCGTCCGGAAAAGCCTACGAGGACGTGCTGCAGGCGCTGGCCGACCTGGGCGTCACCGAACGCCACCTGGCCGGGCTGGGCATCCGGCTGATGAAGGTGACGGCGCCGTGGCCGCTGCACCCGAGCGACATGCGGGCGTTCTGCGAAGGCCTGGAGGATCTGGCGGTGGTCGAGGAGAAGGCGCCCGTCGTCGAGGAGCAGCTGCGCGCGATGCTGCACGACGCGCCGCCGGATGCACGTCCGCGCATCGTCGGCAAGCTGCATGCGGGCGCGCAGCCGGCGCCGCTGCCCGCGGCGTCGGATCTAGACGCGGCGCAGGTGGCGCGTTTCCTGGCCGGCTGGCTGGCCGAATACGCGGAGATTCCCGCGCTCGGGCAGCACCTGGACTTCCTCGACGCGAAAGCGCGGCAAGTGGACGAGGCCCATGGCACCGCCGTGCGCCAGCCGTACTTCTGCAGCGGCTGCCCGCACAACACATCCACCCGCCTGCCGGACGGCAGCATAGCCATGGCCGGCGTCGGCTGCCACTACATGGCGCTGTCGGTGTATCCGGAGCACACCCGCACCTTCTCGGTGATGGGCACCGAGGGCAGCAACTGGATCGGCATGGCGCCGTTCACCGACACGCCGCACACCTTCGTGAACCTGGGCGAGGGCACCTACTTTCATTCGGCCATCCTGGCGATCCGCGCGTCGGTGGCGGCCGGCGTGAACGTCACCTACAAGCTGCTGTACAACGACGCGGTCGCCATGACGGGCGGCCAGCCGGTGGACGGCCCGCTCAACGTCGGCATGCTGGTGGCGCAGCTGCGCGCCGAGGGCGTGCGGCACGTTGCCGTGGTGGCGCAGGAACTTGACGCCGGCCGCGCCGACCTGGCCCTGCCGACCGACATCCCGATCCACGACCGCGCGCGGCTGGACGCCGTGCAGCGCGAGCTGCGCGCCATGCCGGGCTGCACCGCGCTGGTCTACGTGCAGACCTGCGCCGCCGAGAAGCGCCGGCGGCGAAAGCGCGGCGGCTTCCCCGACCCGCAGCGGCGGCTGGTGATCCATGAGGAGGTGTGCGAAGGCTGCGGCGACTGCGGCCAGGCGTCCAACTGCGTGTCGCTGGTGCCGCTGGAGACGCCGCTCGGACGCAAGCGCGCCATCGACCAGTCGGCCTGCAACAAGGACTACAGCTGCGCCGAGGGCTTTTGCCCCAGCTTCGTGTCGGTGCGCGGCGCGCCGTTGAGGAAACCCGCGTCCGCGTCGGCCTGGCGGGCCGGGCTCGACACCCTGCCGGCGCCGCAGAAGGCGCCGCTGCACACGCCGTACAACCTGCTGGTCACCGGCATCGGCGGCACCGGTGTGGTCACGGTCGGCGCACTGATGGGCATGGCCGCGCACCTCGACGGCCTGGCCGTGTCGGTGCTGGACATGACCGGCATGGCGCAGAAGAACGGCGGCGTGCAGTCGCACATCCGCGTCGCGCACCGGGCGTGCGAGCTGCACGGCGCCCGCATTCCCTGGGGCGCCGCCGACGTGCTGCTGGCCGCCGACATGGTGGAAGCCACGGCACGCCCGGTGCTGGCAAGCACGCGCCACGGCCGCACGCGCCTGCTGGCCAGCACGGCGCGCGTGATGCCGGGTCGCTT
>NZ_JACCWG010000114.1 GCF_013697775.1 Ramlibacter sp.
CCAGGCCGTACGACGGCGTCACCACGTTCGGCTTGAGCCCGCACTGCGCGAACGCGTCCGCGAATTCGCGCAAGGTCGCGCTTCTCACCCGCTCGGCGCCGTTCACCGCCACCTTCAGGCAGCTCAGCTCCAGGCCCTGCTTTTGCGCCTCGGTCACCTTCTGCGCGCACAGGGCATAGGCGAAGTTCGGCCCGCCGGTGATCTTGGCGCGCCAGTCCGAAATCGCTTTCAGCCAGCGGTGCGGCCGCATCAGGAACGCCGCCGGCGAGAACTGCACGCAGTGGCCGCCCAGCACCACCGGCGCGACGATGCTGCCGATCAGCCCGAAGTCATGGTGCGGCGGCAGCCAGGACAGGAACACGTCGCCCGCGCCCACCCCGTACGTCTGCCCGATGGCCTCGGCATTCGCCAGCAGGTTGCCGTGCGTGACCATCACGCCCTTGGGTGCGCCGGTGGAGCCCGAGGTGTATTGCAGGAAAGCGACGTCCTGCGAGGTCATCGCCGGTGCAGTCCATTCCGCCGAGAGATCTTCAGCCAAATCCAGGTCGAACCATTGCAGGCTCTTCGGCCATTGTGTGTCCTGCGCGCCCGAGAGGTCCCGCATGCGCTGTACCGTGTCGGCGGACGACAGCGCCACGCGCGGCTGCGCATCCTGCACCATGCCCAGCAGGCGCGGCAACGTCTTCGCATTGGCCGGCGGCAATGCCGGCACGGCGACCAGCCCCGCGTACAGGCAGCCGAAAAACGCGCCGATGTAGTCCAGGCCCGGCGGATACGCCAGCAGCACCCGGTCGCCGGGAACGCACCGTTGCCGCAGCCGCACCGCCACGCTGCGCGCCTGCCGGTCCAACTGCGCAAAGCTCAGCCGCGCACCGACGCGCTCGCCGTTGTCGAGGAAGGTGAAAGCGACCGTGTCGCCCTGCTGCTGTGCGCGCCGCCGCAGGACCTCGACCAGGGTCAGCAGGGGCGCGGCGGGTGGATTTTTCACAGAGGGCCTCGGGGCGGAATGCGAAAGGGCGCAGCACGGTGCCCAGCGGCTGGCCGGTTGCGCGCGGGCCTGAAAAGAACCCGGAAACTGAAGATGGGAAACGAGAGCAGCCCGCTCGACGCGGGCCGCTCCTTCAATCGTAAGTGCGCTTCGTTAACGCGATGCGTCCGCGGCACCTTCCATTTGTCGCCGCAACGACAAAGGACGCATGTCGGTCCAGACCTTCGCGATATGGTCCAGGCAGGTCTGCTTGTCCGCCGTCGGGCCGTTCTCGCGCCAACCTTCGGGAATCGGTTTGCCGGCCGGCCAGATGGAGTACTGCTCCTCGTGATTCATCACCACCACGTAGTGGGGTTCCTGTGCCTTGGTGTTGTCGTCGTCCATCGCAAGCCTCTTCATCCATATCAGCCGACCGTGATATCGGCCAGCGCTGCACCGTATCCGCAAAGAGCTGCACTCTTTCCGAGTGGAGTCTTCAGCACAACGGTGATTTCCCGCATCCATGCGCCCGTGAATCATTACGACGGCGCGGGTAGCGGCCCTTATATATCAGCCGCCGCTGAGAATGCGGCAGCAGCAAGCATGATGCCATGCACGCACGCGCGGCTTGCGCGCGATGCGGTCCCGTTATGATGCCTGCGGCACTTTCCGCATCGTTTTCCTTTCTTCCTCACTCGCATGCAACCCACTCCTTGGCTCGTTCGCAAGCCGGGCTCCGTTCCGCGCCGCATGCGCCTGTTCTGCCTGTCGTACGCCGGCGGCAGCGCCCATGCCTTCGCCGGCTGGCAGGACGTGCTCGATCCCTCCATCGAAGTCTGCGCGGTGCAGTTGCCCGGCCGCGGCGCGCGCTTTCGCGAGCCGCCGATCGGCTCCATGCCGGTGCTGATCGAGGAACTGGGCGGCGTGGTCGACCGCTACGGCGACCTGCCCTTCGCCTTCTTCGGCCACAGCCTGGGCGGCCTGCTCGCGTTCGAGCTCGCGCGCCATTGCCGCGCCGCCGGCATCCGCCAGCCGATCCACCTGTTCGCCTCGGGCGCGGCGGCGCCGCAGCACCGCGATGCGCCGGAAGAGCGCCACAAGCTGCCCGAGCCCGAGTTCATTGCGATGCTGCGCGAGTACGAGGGCACGCCGCCCGAGCTGCTGGAGCACCAGGAGCTGATGAACCTGGTGCTTCCGATGCTGCGCGCGGACTTCGGCATGGTGGACGAGTACCGCTACCGGCCCGAGCCGCCGCTGTCCATGCCCATGACGGTGCTGGCCGGCGCGAAAGACGAGCGCGTGGTCGGCCCGCAGGTGGACGCATGGGCCGAGGAGACCACCGGCACCTGCCAGGTCTCCTGGTTCGACGGCGGCCACTTCTTCCTGCAGTCCCACCGCGCCGAGGTGCTGCAGCTGGTCCGGCAGACGCTGCTGGGCTACCTCTGACCCACGGGCTCGAGCGCGCGTCCGCGCTCGAGCCCCGATTCCGTTTTACTTGGTGCGGATGTCCGCGATCTGGCTGGCCGACACGCCGCCCACGATGGTGCGGTTGATCATCGGATGCGTCTCGTGGGTCGGGCCGAAGTCGCTGTCCGGGTGGTAGGCCACCACCGCCATCTCCGAGTCGGTGGTGCGAAATCCGTGCGGGCCTTCCGCATGGATGATGAACACCCGCCCCGGCATCAGCGCGATGTTGCCCTTGGGCGTGATGCACTCGCCGCGCCCGCGGATCACCATGCCCACGCGCATGGACGGATGCGTGTGCTGGGTCTGGTCCACCCCCGGCGGGAAATACAGCAGGTTGAAGCAGGCGTCGCCCATCATCACCGGCGGAATCAGCAGCGAATCGGTGCAGCCGTCGATGTACTTCAAGCGTCCGCGCTCCTCCACCGGCCCGCCGATCTGGAAGAAGCCGTCGTAGTCCAGGCGCGACGCCGCGATGCCGCGGCCGTTGCCGCGCACCTTGGTCTCGCCAGGCGCGGAGAAGTACATGCCCGCGCCCAGCGTGAACGTGCCGGCGGCGTGCTCCACCGTCAGGCTGCCGTCGTACACGTAGCCGAAGTGCGTGGCGCCGGCGGGCAGCGTCAGCGGCTGCTCCGACAGGCCCCACAGCTGGGTCGGGTAGCCGTCGTCGCGCAGGTCGCACAGCAGGCCATGGGCCAGCGGGTAGGGGGTGAAGCTGGGTCGTTCGATGGTTGCTTGCATGGTCTCGTTGGCTCCCGTGAAATCGGTTGGAAAGAGGTGGGTGAAGGTGTAGGGCGGCGGGCTCAGGCGGCGACGCTTCCCACGATGGGGTCGCTGCCGAAGCTGCGCTTGGCATAGGCCTTGAATTTCTGCGCCAGCAGCGCGCGCTTGACCTTGCCGGTGGGCGTTGCGGGCACCGGCTCGGTGCCGAACAGCACCACCCGCGGGCGGTAGCGCACGCTGCAGGCGCGCACCGCTTCCAGCACGCGCCGCTCGGTGTCGGGCGTGCGCGGCGCCACCACATACAGCCCGATCTCCTCGCCCGCCGCCTCGTTGGCGAAACCGGCGACGGCGAAGCGGCCGACCGCGCGCAGCGCCTCCAGCTCGGCCTCGATCGCCAGCGGCGACAGGTTCTCGCCGTAGCGGATGACGATTTCCTTCTTGCGCCCGGTGATGAAGAAGAAGCGCTCGCCGCCGACCACGGCGTGGAAGCCCAGGTCGCCGGTGCGCAGGTAGCCGTCGCCCAGCGCCTGCTCGGTCGCGTCTTCCGCGTCCCAGTAGCCGCGCATCAGCGTGTGGCCGGTGACCACCACCTCGCCCTCTTCCTCGGCGTCGGCCGAAGACCCGTCGGCGCGCTTCACGTCCATGTCGCAGCCGTGCAGCGCCGGGCCGATGCTGGGCACGCGGAACTGCGTCATGGCGCGTTCCAGGTCGGCATCGGCCACGTTCCAGGGCATGGTGGCGGCGAAGTTCACGCACTCGCTCAGGCCGTAGCCCTGGTGGATGTCGATGCCGGTCTTGTCGCGGAATTCGGCCGACACGGTCTTGGGCAGCGGCGCAGCGGCCGAGGTCACGTACTTCAGGTCGGGCAGCGTCGCGCGCGGCACCGCGATGCGGGTGAGCACGCGGATGATCTCCGGCACCAGCGAGATCACGTCCACCCGCTCGGTGCGCAGAATGTCCCACAGCGCCGGGCCGGCCACGCCCGCGCTCAGCACCACGTGGCTGCCAGCGTAGAGCGAGGCGATCATGGAAAAGCCGAAGGCGTTGGCGTGGAACAGCGGCAGCACGCACATGTGCACGCGCCGGTGCGCCAGGTCATGGATGCGCGACAAGCCCTCGGCATTCACCAGCAGGTTGTAGTGGCTCAGGCACACGCCCTTGGGCGCCGAAGTGGTGCCGGAGGTGAACAGGATCACGGCGGGGTCGTCGGGCTGCACCTCCTGCGCGGGCCAGGCGAAGCCGGCATCGTCGGGCTGCGCGGCCAGCGGCAGCGCCGGCAGGGCGACCGTCCCGCGCAGGGCCTCGCGCAATTCGGGCGCCACCTCGCGGCCGGTGACGGCCAGCTTCGGCTGCGTCTTGTCGGCGATCAGCTGCAGCACGCGTGCCGACTCGGTGTTGCTGACCGGCACCGTCACCGCGCCCAGCGACATCAGCGCCAGGTGCGTGCAGAAGGCTTCCGGCGAATTGGCCGACAGCACGATCACGCGGTCGCCGCGCGCAACGCCCTGCTCGCGCGCGAACCAGCGCGCCAGGGCTTCGATTTGCGCCAGCAGCTCGCCCCAGCTGAAATGCAGCACGCGGCGCTCGGCTTCGTACCAGGTGAGCGCGGGCGCGGCCGCGTGGCCCCGCGCGCCGGCCAGCACCTGCGGCAAGGTGGTCCTGTCGATCAGCCGCGCCTTGGGCGGACCGCCCCGGTAAATGCGGGCGGCGGCGTGTTGCGCCAGCGGCGGGATGGCCGTGTCGGCGTGGTGCATGGACTCCTCTGTAATGAACGTACCCGTCTTCATATCACGCCCATCTCTTCGCCGCCTGCGTCTTGCGCGTGGGCGGGGGGCTCGCCTCGCGTCCACTGCACGTTGGCGATGAGCTCGGCCAGCGCCTCCAGGGTGCGCGCCTCGAACAGCGTGCGCAGCGGCAGGTCGACACCGAACACTTCGCGCAGCCGCGCCACCATCAAGGTCGCCAGCAGCGAATGGCCGCCCAGCTCGAAGAAGTTGTCGTGCACGCCCACGCGTTCCACGCCCAACACCTCCATCCAGATCGCGGCCAGGTTCTCTTCTTCCGGCGTGCGCGGCGTCACGTACTCGGCGGCGCGCGCGCCGGGCGCGGGCAGCGCCTTCCAGTCGACCATGCCGCGCGGCATGCGCGGAATGCGCTCCAGCGGCAGCACGGCCGCGGGGACCATGTGCTCCGGCAGGTGCTGGGCGATGGCCACGCGCCAGCCTGCCGCCATGTCGGGCGTGGCGGCCGCATCCAGCACCACGTAGGCGAGCAGCTGCTGCACGCCCTGCGCGTCGCCGCGCACCATGGCCACTGCGTCGGCAATGCCCGGATGGGATTTCAGCGCGGCCTCGATCTCGGCGAATTCGACGCGCTGTCCTTGCAGGGTCACGCGGCGCGGACGCTCCGGTAGCTCGAGCGAGCCGTCCATGCGCCACCGCGCCAACTCGCCGGTGCGCACCAGCCGCTCGCCGGGTACGAACGGCGAGGCGATGAAGTCGCGCGTGGTTGCGTCGGCCTGGCCCGCGTAGCCGCGCGCCCAGTCGCCACCGACCACCAATTCGCCGTAGACGCCGGTCGGCACGGGTTGCAGCCGCTCGTCCAGCACATAGGCGCGTGTGTCGATGCCGGGGCGGCCGTAGAGCGCGATGTTGTCTTCACTCTCGCCGGCCGTGCCTTGGAGCAAGGCGAGCAATGCCCGGGGGCCGCCTGCACCCAGCCGCTTCGCCAGGCCGCTGTGCGTCAGCAGCGCCAGCACGGGCGCACCGGCGCTGTCCGAGGTGCGCAGCAGGCAGGCGGCCTGCGACGCATCGATGCGAACGTCCAGCGGCGTGCCGGCCAGGGACGCGATGCGCTGCGCATCCTGCGCGGCGTCCAGCACCAGCGATGCGCCGGCTTCGGCCAGCAGGTCCTTGCGGCGCTGGGGCGGGTCCTCGGGGTCCAGCGGCAGGCAGGCCGCGCCGGCTTTCAGGATGCCGAGAACTGCCGCCAGCGTGCCGGGCGCGTCCTGCATCGCCACGCCGACAACGGTTTCGCGCCGCACGCCCTGCGCCACCAGGTGCCGCGCGATGCGGTTGGAGGCGGCATCGAGCGCGGCATCGCCGGTGGACAGATGCATGACCGATGCGGATTCGGATGCGGCGGCCGGTCCGCTCCATGTCTGCACCACCAGCTGCCGCTCCGCATCGCTGAGCAGCTGAACCTCCGCCAGCGGCCGGTCGGGCAGCGCGACGGCGGCGTGCAGCAGCACGCGGAACTGCGCAGCGAAGCGCTCGATGGTGCCAGCGTCGAACAGGTCAGTGGCGTATTCGAACTGGCAGGCGACGTCGTCGCCCTCGCCCATCAGCCGCAGCATCAACTCGAAGCGCGCGGCGACTTCTTCGTTCGGTGGGAACTCGGTGCGCAGGCCCGGCAGGTTCAGGCTGCCCGGCTGGTTCTCGGTCAGGAACGAATTGATCATCACCTGGAACACCGGCGGGCGCGACAGGTCGCGCACCGGGTTCAACTCCTCCACCAGCTTTTCGAACGGCAGCTCCTGGTGTGCAAAGGCTTCCAGCGCGGTTTCCCTGGCGCGCGCCAGCAGCGCGCGGAAAGAGGGCTCGCCCGACACGTCGGTGCGCAGCACCAGCATGTTGACGAAGAAGCCGATCAGCCCTTCGGTACGCTGGTCGGTGCGGCCCGCCACCGGGGTGCCGATCACGATGTCCTGCTGCCCGCTCCAGCGCGCCAGCAGATGCTGGAACGCGGCCAGCAGCACCATGAACAGCGTTGCGCCCTCGGCACGCGCCAGCGCCAGCAGCTGTGCGGCCAGCGGCCTGGGCAGGGCCAGCATGACGCTGCCGCCGCGGAAGCTCTGCACCGGCGGGCGTGGGTGATCCAGCGGCAGGTCCAGCGTGGCGGGCGCGCCGTGCAGGCGCCGCTTCCAGTAGCCCACCTGCTGCGCCAGCGCGTCGCCCTGCAGCCAGCCGCGCTGCCACAGCGCGTAGTCGGCGTACTGCACGGGCAGTTCCGGCAGCGGCGATTCCTGGCCCTGCACATAGGCGCCGTACAGCGCGCCGATTTCGCGGATCAGCACGGCCAGCGACCAGCCGTCGGACACGATGTGGTGCATCGCCACCACTGCCACGTGCTCCTCGGGCGCGAGGCGCAGCAAGGTGGCGTGCAACAGGCGGCCGGCGGCCAGGTCGAAGCGCCGCGACGCCGCCTTGTGCATGGCGCGCTGCGCCTCGCTGCGGCGCGCGGCAGGCTCCAGCCCGGCGAGGTCGATGCGTTCCAGCGCGAAGCGGCCCGGCTTGTCGATGACCTGCGCTATGGTTTCGTCGTCGGCATCGAAGCGCGTGCGCAGCGCCTCGTGGCGCCGCACGATCTCGGCCAGAGCGCGCGCGAAGGCATCCACGTCCAGCGGGCCGATGAAGCGCACGGTGCCGCTGATGTTGTAGGCCGCGCCCATGGACTCGATCTGGTCCAGCAGCCACAGCCGCTCCTGCGCGTACGACAGCGGCAGGCGCGCGGGCCGCTGCTGCACGGTGAGGGCCGGCATGGACAGGCCCGCGCCTTCGCGCCGCGCGGCGTCCAGCGCCGCGCCGAGCGCGGCCAGGTTGGGCGCGCCGAACAGCGTGCGCAGCGACAGCTCCACGCCCAGCGCTTCGCGCAGCCGCGCCACCACCTGCGTGGCCAGCAGCGAATGGCCGCCCAGCTCGAAGAAGTTGTCCTGGCCGCCGACGCGCGCCACGTGCAGCACCTCGGACCAGACCGCGGCCACGGTTTCCTCGGTGGGCGTGCGTGGCGGCACATAGGTGCGCTCCTCGCCGCCGAGGTCCGGCGCGGGCAGCGCCTTGCGGTCGGTCTTGCCGTTGGGCGTGAGCGGCAGCTTGTCCAGCAGCACGATGTGCGAGGGCAGCATGTAGTGCGGCAGGCTGCGCTGCAACGCGGTGCGCAGTGTCGCCGCGTCGCGCGTCTCCAGTTCGCACACGGCGTAGGCGACCAGGCGCTTGTCTCCGGGGCGGTCCTCGCGTGCGAGCACCAGCGCCTGCTTGACACCGGGTACCGCGGCCAGCGCGGCTTCGATCTCGCCCAGTTCGATGCGGTAACCGCGCACCTTCACCTGCTCGTCCAGGCGGACCAGGTATTCCAGGGTGCCATCGGGCAACAGGCGGGCCGCATCGCCGGTCTTGTACATGCGCTCACCGGGTGCGCCGTGGGGGTTGAGGATGAAACGCTCGGCTGTGAGCTCGGGCTGTCCCAGGTA
>NZ_JACCWG010000124.1 GCF_013697775.1 Ramlibacter sp.
CGCATCGACCATTTCGTCAACGCTCACAACCAAAACTGTCAGCCGTTCAAATGGACTGCGACCGCCGATTCGATCCTTGAAAAGCTGCATCGACTTTGCTCACGTATTATCGGGACAGGACACTAGGAGACAAGCGATGATGACCAAGCGATCGACCCTGAAACTCGCCGCCTGCGCCGCGCTCGCCGCCGCGCTGGGCATGCCCGCGCTCGCGCAGGCGCAGACCAAGCTCAAGTGGGCACACGTGTACGAGACCTCCGAGCCGTTCCACAAGTGGTCGGTGTGGGCCGGCGACGAGATCAAGAAGCGCACCAGCGGCCGCTACGAGGTGCAGGTGTTCCCGGCGTCCACGCTGGGCAAGGAGGCCGACCTCAACCAGGGGCTGCAGCTGGGCACGGTGGACATCGTGCTCACCGGCTCCAGCTTCGCCGCGCGCAGCTACGCGCCGCTGGCGATCTCGTATTTCCCGTTCATCTTCCGCGACGCCGAGCACCAGCTGAAGTACGCCACCAGCGACGTGTTCCGCGAGCTCGCGGCCGGCTACGACAAGGCCAGCGGCAACCACATCGTGGCGCTGAACTACTACGGCGCGCGCCACGTCACTTCCAACCGCCCGATCGCCAAGCCCGAGGACATGAAGGGCCTGAAGATCCGCGTGCCCGACGCGCCGGCTTACCTGGCGTTCCCGAAGGCGCTGGGCGCCAACCCGACGCCGATCGCCTTCGCCGAGGTGTACCTGGCGCTGCAGAACGGCACGGTGGACGCGCAGGAGAACCCGCTGCCCACCATCGAGGCCAAGAAGTTCTACGAGGTGCAGAAAAACATCTCGCTCACCGGCCACATCATTGACTCGCTGCTGACCGTGGTGTCGGGCGCGACCTGGAGCAAGCTGTCGGCGGCCGACAAGAAGATCTTCGACGAGGTGATGCACGAGGCCGCCGACAAGAGCGGCCGCGAGATCATCGCTTCGGAGACGCGGCTGGTCGACGAGTTCAAGAAGAAGGGCATCAACATCATCGCGGTGGACAAGAACGCCTTTCGCGAAGCGGTGCTGAAGAACACCAAGCCGACCGACCAGGGCTACCGCCAGGCCGACTACGACAAGATCCTCGCGATCAAGTAAGCGGAGCTGCCATGCAAGCGATCGAGGACCTGCCCAGGGTGATGGGCGACGACGGGCAGTTCCATGCCCAGGACGAGGAGGTGGTGCTGGCCGGCACCACGCCCGAAGCCTGGGTGGCGCTGGGCTTTTTCTGGCTGCTGGGCGTGACGGTGTTCTACCAGTTCTTCACCCGCTACGTGCTGAACGACTCGGCCGCCTGGACCGAGGAGATCGCGCGCTATCTGCTGATCGGCACGGTGTTCACCGGAGCGGCCATCGGCGTGGCCAAGAACAATCACATCCAGGTGGACTTCTTCTACCGGCACATGCCGCCGGCGCTGGGCCGCTGGATGTCGCGCCTGGTGGACGTGCTGCGCATCGCCTTCTTCGGCGCGGCGGTGGTGCTGACCACGCAGATGATGATCAAGCTGGGCAGCGCCCGCATGACCATCATCGACCTGCCGATGAACATCGTCTACGGCGTGTGCCTGCTGGGATTCGCCGCGATGTTCCTGCGCTCGATCTGGGTGATGCGGGTGCACCTGCGGCGCGGCTGGAGCGTGCTGGAGTACCCCATGACCGCGATGGAAGACGTGGACGTGCCGGCTCCCGAACCCGTGGCCGCTCCTTCCACGCTTGCGCGCAGCCACCGGAAAGCCTGACCCCATGCTGAAGATCGTTTTCCTGTTCCTCATGGCCGGCGGGCTGCCGGTGGCCATCGCCATGGCGGGCTCCTCGCTGATCTACCTGTTGTGGGCGCAGACCACGCCGCCCTTCGTGGTGATTCACCGCATGGTGAGCGGCATCGACAGCTTCCCGCTGCTGGCCGTGCCCTTCTTCATCCTGGCCGGCAACCTGATGAACAACGCCGGCATCACCAACCGCATCTACAACTTCGCGCTGGCCCTGGTCGGCTGGCTCAAGGGCGGCCTCGGCCACGTGAACGTGCTGGGCTCGGTGATCTTCGCCGGCATGAGCGGCACCGCCATCGCCGACGCGGCAGGCCTGGGCACCATCGAGATCAAGGCGATGAAGGACCACGGCTACGCCACCGAGTTCGCGGTCGGCGTGACCGCCGCGTCGGCCACGCTCGGCCCGATCATCCCGCCCTCGCTGCCCTTCGTGATCTACGGGATGATGGCCAACGTGAGCGTCGGCGCGCTGTTCCTGGCCGGCATCCTGCCCGGCGCGCTGATGGCCGTGCTGATGATGCTGACGGTGGCGTACTTCGCCCACAAGAACGGCTGGGGCGCGGACGTCAAGTTCGAATGGCCGCGCGTGGTCAAGGCGCTGGCCGAGACGGCGGTGGTGATCGCCTGGCCGCTGGCGCTGTGGGTCCTCATCACCAAGCTGGGCCTGCCGCCGCAGGCCACTGTGGCGGCCGGCCTGGTGGTGCTGTTCGGCCTGGACAAGGTGTTCAGCTTCCAGGCGGTGCTGCCCATCATGACGCCGGTGCTGCTGATCGGCGGCATGACCACGGGCCTGTTCACGCCGACCGAAGGCGCCATTGCCGCCTGCGTGTGGGCCATGGTGCTGGGCTTCGCCTGGTACCGCACGCTCAGCTGGAAGATGTTCGTGAAGGTCTGCCTGGACACGGTGGAAACCACGGCCACGGTGCTGTTCATCGTGGCGGCGGCCAGCATCTTCGGCTGGATGCTCACCGCCACCGGCGTCACCGCGGCCATCTCGTCGTGGGTGCTGGCGTTCACCAAGGAACCGTGGGTGTTCCTGCTGCTGGCCAACCTGTTGATGCTGTTCGTGGGCTGCTTCCTGGAGCCGACCGCCGCCATCACCATTCTCGTGCCGATCCTGGTGCCGATCTGCCAGCAGCTGGGCATCGACCTGGTCCACTTCGGGCTGGTGATGGTGCTGAACCTGATGATCGGGCTGCTGCATCCGCCGATGGGGATGGTGCTGTTCGTGCTCGCGCGGGTGGCCAAGCTGTCGGTGGAGCGCACGACGATGGCGATCCTGCCCTGGCTGGTGCCCTTGCTGGGGTCGCTGGCCATCATCACCTACTTTCCGAAGCTGGTGCTGTGGCTGCCCAGGATGTTTTCATGACCAGGATGTTTGACCGACCATGACTCCCTTCATCAGACTGCATCCGGCGGACGACGTCGTCATCGCCAGGGCACAGCTCGTCGGCGGTGCCCAGGTGGAAGGCATCCAGGCCAGGGGCCTGATTCCCCCGGGCCACAAGGTGGCCATGCGCGCCATCGCCGCGGGCGAGCCGGTGCGCCGCTACAACCAGATCATCGGCTTCGCCAGCAAGCCCATTGCCGCCGGCGAGCACGTGCACACGCACAACCTGGGCGTCGGTGCGAACGGCGGCGACTTCGCGCGCGACTACGCGATGGGCGCCGACGTGAAGCCCGAGCCCGCGCGCCGCGAAGCCAGCTTCATGGGCATCCGGCGCGCCGACGGCCGCGTGGCCACGCGCAACTACATCGGCATCCTCTCCAGCGTGAACTGCTCGGCCACCGCCGCGCGCGCCATCGCCGACCACTTCTCGCGGCAGGCCAACCCGTCCGCGCTGGGCGACTACCCGAACGTGGACGGCGTGGTCGCGCTCACGCACGGCACCGGCTGCGGCATGGACACCCAGGGCCTGGGCATGCAGATCCTGGAGCGCACGCTGGCCGGCTATGCCACGCACGCGAACTTCGCGGCGGTGGTGGTGGTCGGCCTCGGCTGCGAAGCCAACCAGATCAACGCCTGGCTCGCGCACAGCAGCCTGCGCGAGGGCGAGACGCTGCAGGTGTTCAACATCCAGGACACCGGCGGCACGCGCAAGACGGTGGAGCGCGGCATCGCGCTGGTGAAAGGCATGCTGCCCGCGGCCAACCGCGTGCGGCGCGAACCCTGCAGCGCGGAGCACATCGCCATCGGCCTGCAGTGCGGCGGCTCGGACGGCTATTCCGGCATCAGCGCCAACCCGGCGCTCGGCGCCGCGGTGGACACGCTGGTGGCGCACGGCGGAACGGCCATCCTGTCGGAGACGCCGGAGATCTACGGCGCCGAGCACCTGCTCACGCGGCGCGCGGTGCGGCCCGACATCGGCGACAAGCTCATCGCACGGATCCATTGGTGGGAGCAGTACACCAAGGCCAACGACGGCGAGATGAACAACAACCCCTCGCCCGGCAACAAGGCCGGCGGCCTCACCACCATCCTGGAGAAGTCGCTGGGCGCGGTGGCCAAGGGCGGCACCACCAACCTCAAGGCGGTGTACGAGTACGCCGAGCCGGTCACCGAGCGCGGCTTCGTCTACATGGACACGCCGGGCTACGACCCGGTCAGCGCCACCGGCCAGGTGGCGGGCGGCGCCAACATGATCTGCTTCACCACCGGGCGCGGTTCGGCCTATGGCTGCGCGCCCTCGCCATCGCTCAAGCTCGCCACCAATAGCGCGCTGTGGCAGCGGCAGGAAGAAGACATGGACATCAACTGCGGCGAGATCATCGACGGCCAGGCCTCGATCCAGGAGATGGGCGAGCGCATCTTCCGCCTGGTGCTCGCGACCGCGTCGGGCGCGCTGAGCAAGAGCGAAAGGCACGGCTACGGGCAGAACGAGTTCGTGCCCTGGCAGGTCGGCGCGGTGATGTGAGCATGGCAGTCACCTTGCAAGCGGCGCCGCTGCGCGCCACCGTCGCCGGCGTGCTGCAGGCCGCCGGCAGTTCCCCCGAAGAAGCGGCCAAGGTCGCCGGCAACCTGGTGCTGGCCAACCTGAGCGGCCACGACTCGCACGGCGTGGGCATGGTGCCGCGCTATGTGGACGCGGTGCTCGAAGGCGGCCTGGCCCCCAACAGCGCCGTGCGCGCCACGCTGGACGCCGGCGCCATGCTGGCGCTGGACGGCTGCCGCGGCTACGGCCAGGTGGTGGGCGAACAGGCGATGGCGCTTGCCATCGAACGCGCCAAGGCCGGCGGCAGCTGCGTGATGGCGCTGGCGAATGCGCACCACCTGGGGCGCATCGGGCATTTCGCCGAAATGGCGGTGGCCGAGGGCCTGGTGTCGATCCACTTCACCAACGTGCTGTCGCGCCCTGTGGTCGCGCCCTGGGGCGGCGGCGACGGGCGCTTCGGCACGAATCCGTTTTGCGCCGGCATTCCGCTGAAAGGCCGCGCGCCCTTCGTGCTGGACTTCGCGACCAGCCGCGTGGCCCAGGGCAAGATGCGCGTGGCGCACAACGAAGGCCGGCAGGTGGAGCCCGGCCACCTGATCGACGAACAGGGCCGGCCGACCACCGACCCCGGCGTGGTCGTCGTGCCGCAGCCCAGCGGCCTGTTCGGCGCGCTGATGCCGTTCGGCGAACACAAGGGCTACGGGATGGCCGTCGCCTGCGAGCTGCTGGGGGGTGCGCTCACCGGTGGCGGCACCTGGCACCGCCCGGCCGACACGGCGCGCGCCGTCATCAACGGCATGTTCACCATCGTGGTCGATCCCGAGCGCCTGGGCACGCAGGCCAACTTCGAAGCCGAAGCACTGGCCTTCGTCGAGTGGCTCAAGCAAAGCCCGGCATCACCCGAGGGCGACGGCGTTCAACTGGCTGGCGAACCCGAACGCCGCGCCCGCGCCGAGCGCGAGCGCGACGGCATCCGCATCGACGAGCAGACCTGGGCCGAGATCGTCGAAGCTGGCGCGAAAGTCGGTGCCGCAGTCAGCTGACGCTTAGCGCAGCCGCTGCCAGCGCTGGAGTCGCGGCGCTGTTCGACGTTTTTTGCGAACGTTCACCCATTGCGCCGTCGTCACCGGGCCCGCGCTCAGGGCACGGGCAGCGGCGGCAGCGCGCGCACCACCTCGCCGGCCACCGGAAAGATGCGGTCGCCCGCGCGCGGCTCGATGCGGTGCATGCCGGTGAAGGCGCCGTAGGCCGGCAGCACGCCGACCGCCTGCAGCGGCAATGCGCCGCTGTCGTCGCCCATCCAGAAGCACGGCAGGCGCAGCCGCTCGAAGGCGCGGCCTGCGACGCTGATGCACGGATGCCAGTGCCCGGCCAGCACGTAGCTGCCCGCCACCGGCCGCGGGTGGTGGCACAGCGCGAAGCCGCCATGCACCAGCGGTTCGTCGACGACCTCGAAGCCCAGGCCGGCCGGGGGGTCGCCGGCACGGTCGTCGTGGTTGCCGCGCACCAGGGT
>NZ_JACCWG010000133.1 GCF_013697775.1 Ramlibacter sp.
CTGGCCAACCTGTACATGGTTCGGGGTGCTTTGAAGGCATAGGTGCGCCCGCAGCGGCGCTCATAGGCCGCCAGCACCTGCGGGGGGCCTCTGCACGCACCTCATCAGGCCTAGATTCGCCGTCGAATCCGCACAAGCATCTGCAATCGACGCTTGTTCAGAATCTCCTTAGGCGCCTGGAGGCTCGCCGGCCGCCTCCACCACCGGCAGCCGCACCACGAACAGGCTGCCCTGGCCGGCGCCGCCGCTGTGCGCCTGGATCGCGCCGCCGTGCATCTCGACCAGTTTCTTCACCAGCCACAGGCCGATGCCCAGGCCGCCCTGCGCGTTGTGGATGGTGTCGTGGCCCTGCGCGAACAGCTCGAACACGTTCGGCAGCACGTCCGCGCCGATGCCCTGGCCGTTGTCGCGCACCTCGATCACCACCTGGTCGTGCCCGGCCACCGCCCGCAGGTCGATGCGGCCGCCGCGCGGCGTGTACTTGGCCGCGTTGCTGATCAGGTTGCCGACCACCTGCGCCAGCCGCGTCAGGTCGCCCTGCAGCCACACGGGCGCCTGCGGCAACTCGACCTCCAGCACGTGGCCGGCCACCTCCACCAGCCCGCGGCTGGTCTCCAGCGCATGCTCCACCACCGCCTGCAGCGTCAGCGGCGCGATGCGCAGCTCCAGCCGGCCGCGGCTGACGCGCGCCACGTCCAGCAGGTCGTCGATCAGCCGCACCATGTGCGTGAGCTGGCGCTCCATCACGCCGCGCGCGCGGGCCGCCGGCGGCGGCAGCTCGCCGCAGCGCTTGATGATCTCCAGCCCCGTGCGGATCGGCGCCAGCGGATTGCGCAGCTCGTGCGCCAGCATGGCCAGGAATTCGTTCTTGCGCCGGTCGGCCTCGACCACGTCGCTGATGTCGGTGGACATGCCGCACACGCCATAGATCTGCCCGGCCTCGTCGTACAGCGGGAACTTGCTGGAGCGATAGGTGACGGCCTGGCCGTGCACCGTCGCGCGCTCCTGCACCAGCAGCGGCTCGCCGCTGCCGGTCACGGCCAGGTCGTTGGCGCGCAGCACGGCCGCGGCATCGGCGCCGAACAGCTCGGTATCGGTGATGCCCTGCGCCTGCTCGGGCTTGAGGCCATGCAGCGCGCGCCAGGCCTGGTTGGACAGGAAGTAGCGGCCCTGCAGGTCCTTGGCGTAGACCAGCGCGCCGGCGCCTTCGATCACCGACTCGGCCAGGCGCTGCGCCGTGCGCAGCTTGCGCTCGGCGGTCTTCTCGGCGGTGACGTCGCGCGCGGCGCAGATGCCCAGGTCCGGCTGCAGCCGGCCAGCCACCACGGTGAAAATCACCTGCAGCCGGACGTGCAGCCAGCGCACCGTGCCGCTGGGCAGGAGTCCGCGCACGTCGATCGCCAGGTGGCCGGTGCCGTTGGGGTCGGTGGCCTGCGCGATGCCGCGCAGGTAGCGCTCGCGGTCGTCCGGATGAATGCGGTCGAAGATCACCTGGCGCGGCACCGTGACGGCCGTGTCGGCGATCTCCAGCAGCTGCGCGAGCTCGGCCGACACGCTGTTCTGGTTGGTGCGGTAGTCGATCTCCGCCATCACCAGCCCGGCCGCCTCGATGCCCATCTGCAGCTTGAGCCGGCCGGCCTCGAGCGCACGGTGCGCCTGCTTGCGCTCGGTGATGTCGGTAACCCAGGCGCCCACCGCCTCGACGCCGCCGCCGCCGCCGCCGCCGCGCACCGGAAAGAAGCCGCACAGCCAGTGGCGCAGCTGGCCGGGTGCGCGCGGCGTCTCGCCGCTCACCTCGATGTCGCGCAGCGTCTCGCCGGTGGCGTGGACCTGCGCGATCACCCGCATCACCTCGTCGCCAAGCCCGGGCACGACTTCGTGCACGAGGCGGCCGGCATGCGCCTCGGCCGGCAGGCCGTTGATGCGCGCCAACTCCGCGTTCACGCGGCGGTAGCGGCCGTCGCGGTCGAACAGCGCCAGCCCGACCGGAGCCGCCGCGAAGATGGATTCGAATTCGGCGCTCAGCGCAACGCCGCCGGTCCGGGCGGATTCCGCGTTCTGTACAGCACTCGGTGCCACGGTGGTCATCGCTGGGGCATCTTACAAGCTGGCCTGGCGGCCGGACGGCGGAGAAACCCATCCATAAGGGCACTCAGGCCACGCCGGCCAGCGACTGCGCCTCGGGGCGCTGCAGCAGCGCCTTCAACTGCGGCGGCTCGAAGCGGCGCTGCATGGTGAGGGCATAGAAACTCTCGTAGAGGTTCGGCGCCTCGCCGCGGCAGCGGCAACAAGGTCCTGCACAACGTGGTGGGCGGGCGCATCGGCGTGTTCGAGGGCAACGGCGGCGACCTGCGCATCGACCTGCCGTGGCAGTCGGTGCACCTGTTCTGCATGGAGCCGGAACGCGGCGAGGTGCTGCGCCGCAGTGTCGACGGGTGGCGGGCCGAAGCCGGCATCTGAACGCGAACGGCGTGGCGGCCATCCGCCACGGCCGCGCCGCTCTCAGGCGGCGTCGAGATGGGACAGCACCAGATCCACCACACGCCCGTCGACGCCGTGGCCCAGCCCCGGCAGCACGTCCAGCGTGGTGTCCGCCGCGCCGAGCTGCCGCAGCGCCCCAACCGCCTGCACGCTCTGCTGCGCGGGAATCACCGGGTCCACCGCGCCGTGGATCAGGTGCAGCGCCACGCCGGCGGGCGCACAGCGCACCGGCTGCGCGAAGCGGCCGGCAATGGCGACGACGCGGCGCGCGAGCGGCTGCGGCAGCTCGGCCTGCGTCGATTCCAGCGCCATGATCGCGCCCTGCGAAAAGCCGATCAGCGTGGTGCGTGCGGCATCCACGCCGCTCTCGGCCTGCCAATGCGCCACCGCGCCGGCGAAGGCGGGCATGGCAGCGGCAACACGCGCAGGCCGGTCCTGCTCGGTCACGCCGAGCACGGAGAACCATTGCCGGCCCGCGCCCATGCCGAACGGGAACGGCGCGCCGATGCTCGCCACGAAGGCATGCGGCCGCGCCTGCGCGACGCGCTGCGCCAGCGGCACCAGGTCGTCGGCCGAGGCGCCGACGCCGTGGAACAGCAGCACCAGCTCGTCCAGCGCGGTGGCGGGCCGCTGCACCACGATGGAAGAACGCTCCGCGCCATCGTTCATGCGACCTCCTGCTGCACCGGTGCCGGCTCCAGCACCAGCTCCCGGCCGAACACATACGACTCCATCGCCAGCATGCCGTGCACGATGCCGCCGTCCAGCACGGTGGCCGGCAGCAGCGCGCGCGCCGCGCCCAGCGCCACCAGCAGCGGCAGGAAATGCTCGGTGGTGGGGTGCGCGCGCGCCGCATGCGGGGCGCGCTCCAGCGCCTGCGCGAGCCGTTCGCCGTCGCCGGCCTGCACGGCCTGGCGGATCCAATTGGTGAACTCGCGCGCATAGGCGGCGGGCACCGCGGTGCCGGCGCGGAACTCATACAGGTTGTGCGTGAGGCTGCCGGAGCCGACCACCAGCACGTCCTCATCGGCCAGCGGCGCGAGCGCGCGGCCCAGCCGCACGGCGCCCACGGCGTCCAGCGTGGCGGGCATGGAGACCTGCACCACCGGCACGTCGGCCTCCGGGTACAGGTGCATCAGCGGCACCCAGGCGCCGTGGTCGAAGCCCTGTTGTTCGTTCAGCGCCGCGTCCCACCCGGCGGCCTGCAGCAGCTGCGCGGCGCGCCGCGCCAGCGCCGGGTCGCCCGGCGCGGGGTAGTACATGGCATAGAGCGCGCGGTCGAAGCCGCCGAAGTCGTGCACGGTGCGTGGCTGCGCCGCCGCCGAGACCTCGACGCCGCGCGTCATCCAGTGCGGCGACACGACCACCACGGCGCGCGGCTTGGGCAGCGCGCGGCCGAGCAGGCCCAGCTGCGCGCCGGCGCGCCCCGGCTCCAGCGCGAAGGTGGGCGCGCCGTGCGAGATGAAAAGAGTGGGCAGCGTGGTTTCCATGGTGTCGTCCTCAAAAGACGACTGTAGGCGCTCGGCCGCGCCGGAGAAAGGGGCGCTGGCGGGATGCACTGTCTCGCGCACGGGGCCAATCGGCCGGAAAAGTTGGCACTTGCGCCCCGGGCGACTGGGCGGACTCTCAGCCGTACCATGCGTGGAAGCACGCGATGGGCGACGACGCCACCAGCGCCTGCAGCGCAAACACGCGCCACGGCGCCTGCACCGCCATCGCATCGAGCCGCGCCAGCAACGCGTCGCGCACGTCCGGCTTGACCTGCTGGTCATGGTCCAGCACCTGGCCCCAGGTGGAACTGCCGCTCAGGTGCAGCGGAAATGACGGCAGCGCGGCCGAGGCGCCGTACCCGGGCGGGAACAAGCGCTTGTAGGCATCAAGGTTGTAGAGCCAGGAGACGCCCAGCACGGTGACCGCTTCCGGATGGTGGGCGCGCACATGGGCGAACAGCGCGCGCAGCTCGGCGAGCCGCTCGTGCATGCGCAGACGTGCGAGCGGGCCAGCGCGTGGGTCGCGCGGCTGCGGCTCCATGAAGTGGATGCGCAGCACGCCCTCGCGCGCATGCACCTCGTAGCTGAAACAGCCGAACGCCTTGGCGAGAGTGGGGGTGGGCCCGCGCGCCGCATGCGTTTCGCAAGCCTGCCGCAGCACCTGCGCGTGGTCCGCGCCCTCGGCAATGCCGTGCAGAAACGCCTCCCAGTGCGCCGCGCGCCCGGCATCCATCCAGCCGAAGCGCCTGCGCAGATTGGTGCAGGTGTCGACGGCCGCGCGCAGCGGCACGCGCGCGATCCGCGCGTAGTGCGCTGCGAAGCGCAGCTGGAGATCGAAGTAGCTCTCGGGCGATGCCGTCATTCGACCGGCGCCGCCTGCGCCAGCAGCCAGCCGCGGAACTGCCGCATGGCCGCCGACACCGGGCGCGACTGCAGGCGCGTGAGCCAGTAGCGCCCGGCGCCTACCTCGGCGGTGAAGGGCTGCACCAGCCGCTGCTCGCGCAGCTCGGCGCCGAACAGCCGCACCGGCAGCAGCGCGACACCGGCACCCTGCATCGCCGCGGCGGCCAGCACCAGCGACGAATCGAACACCGGGCCGCGCAGCAGCGGCGCCGTGCCCGCGCCGGCCGCGGCGAACCAGCGGCTCCATTCGTCGCTGCGGTAAGAGCGCAGCAGCGGCAGCCGTGCCAGGTCGGCCGGCGCGCGCAGCTGGCGCGCCAGCGCGGGCGTGCAGGCCGGCGACAGC
>NZ_JACCWG010000138.1 GCF_013697775.1 Ramlibacter sp.
GCGCGCTGGCTTCGGCACCGGCGCCTTGGGCGCGGGGGGCGGCGCGGGGGGGGCGACGTTCAGGCTGGCAAACGGGTTATGCACGGCCGTGTCGCTGAAGCGTTCGACCGGACCGGCGGATGCCGTCATCCAGGGCTCGTCCTTGCGGGGCGAGGAGGCAGGCACGGCCGCGCGTGCGCGAGCCGGCGTGGCGGGCGCGACGACGTCGTCGGCGGACCTCGGTGCGTTGAGCGCACTTCCCACCCAGTACGCCGCCCCGGCGGCCAGGACCAGGCCGGTGCCGCGCAGCAGGCGCTTGGCGCGCGTGTCAGCCGCGTTTGCCATTGGAGGCTCCTGGTGCGGAGCCGGCGCTGTCGCTGCCGGTCTGGTAGACGAAAGACAGCTGCAGCACGGCACGCACCTTCGTGCTTGCGCCTGTGTTCTGCTCCACGCGGATCTCGCGCAGGTATGCATGCGGCATGGTGCGCAGCAGCTCGGCGACGAAGGCCTTCAGCTTGGGGTAGTCCTCGTCCACGTGCAGTTCCACGATACGCACGACCACCGGCAGCGACGGCAAGGATTCGGAGCTGTAGTTGATGGGGCCCAGCGCCACGCCCTGCTGCTTGGCGACGCGAAACAGCGCGCTCACGTCGTCCAGCTGCGTGAAGTACGGCGGTGCAATCAGCGCGGGGCTCTCCGGCGCGGGACTGGTGACCACGGCAGGACGCAAGGCGGGCACAAGGGCGACCGATGCCGCCAGTTCATCCGCGCGATGGTTCATCGTCGCGGCGCCTGCCAGCAGGCCGAAGCCGGCGACAATGGCCAGCAAGCCGGCCACCACGGGCCAGCCCGTGGGCATGCGCCTGCCGATCACGGGCGCACTCCCGCCGGGGGCGGCGCCAACGCCCCGGCCGTCACGGGGCCGACCATCGGCCGGCCACGCGGATCCCACAGCACCGCCAGCTGGAAGCGGACCACCGGCGCGCCGGCGCTGACGGCAGGCTGCTGCGCCATCAGCTGCGCCTGGCGGATGTACGGATTGGCCTCCAGCGCACGGATGTAATCCACCAGCACCGTGTTGGACACGGCCAGGCCGGTGAGGTTGACTTGCGCCGCGTCGGCCTGGGTTTTGCTGGGGGCGAGCGACACCACCGTGGCGCGCCCCTCGACTTGCTGGCCGGCGGCTTCCAGCGCATCGAACAATCCGGTCCACGACATGCGCAGAATGCGCTGCAGATCCTGCTGGGCGCGCATTTTCTCGAGCGCGGCCGCATCGACCGGCTGGACACGCTGGGCGGCGGCCGCCTTGCGGGCCCGGGCGTCCAGCAGCTCGCGTTGCCGGCGCACGTTCTCCTCGGCAGTCCGCTGCGCTTGCAGGCTTTGCTCGAACAGCGAGCCGCAGAACACCGCGAACACCAGGCCCACGATCAGCGTGAGCCAGCTCGCCCGGGTGTGGCGGCTGGCCCCAGGGGCAACGTCGAAGGGATCGCGCACGAACATGGCTGCTATGCCCTTGCGCCGGACGCCGTGTCCGGCCAATGGATGCGTTGAACGGCGTCCGGGTGCGGTGCGGCTTCGCCCGCGCGGAAGCGACGGATCGCGGCTTCCAGCGCTGCGTCGTCGTTCTGCGCGCCGCCGGGCACTACGGGAATCCAGCCGCGCCAGCTGCCGGTCAACTGCCCGTGCGAAAAGCGCAGCAGCTGCACGCTGCCCAAACGCTGCGCGTCCCTGCCGGCCTCGGTCCAAACCACGGTGATGGGATCGCCCGTGTTGCGGCCCGCCGCCGCCGCGGACAACACCGCCGGGCGGCAGCTGGCGAAGCGCAAGCCGTGCTTTCCCGCGAATTCTTCCAGGGCCGCGAACACATTCCTGTCCACGCACGACACCAGCAACTGGCGCCCGTCCGGCGACACCTGCCAGCGGATGACCTGTGTTTCGGGCGCGATGTGCAGCATCTGCCGCACCCAGGCCTGGGCATACGATTCGCGCGCGGACGCGGGCAGGGACTTGGCATCGCCGTCTTGCAGCACCATCAGCCCGAGATGGGCATGCTCCAGGCCGAGCTGCACTTCCAGGCGCAGCCCGCCGAGCCCCGGGACGTGGCGGGTCTTCAGCTTCGCCGCCGCCTGTTCCAGCAATGTGGAAAGCGCCGCCTGCTGCGCCGCCATCGGCACCTCGATGTGCGCGACCGGCGTATACGCTGTCTGGCCGCCGCCAAGCAAGGAGCGCAGCACGCCGCGCATGCCTCGTTTTTCAGGGCGCAACACCTCGGCGCGCAGGTGCGCGCTGGACAGGGCCATCGCCAGCCGGTTCTTCACGTCAGCTCCAGCGGCGCGACGCGGTCGACTTCTTCTGTCGTGGTGAGCCCGCGCTGCGCCAGGGACAGCGCCGACTGGCGCAACCCCTGGAAGCCTTTATCGCGCGCCAGGCGCTTGACCGCCGTGATCGGCGCATGCTGCACCAGCAGGTCGCGCATCTCGTCGTCGATGGGCAGGGTTTCGGCGATCGCCAGCCTGCCCTTGTAGCCGGTGCCGCGGCAATGCGCGCAGCCCACCGCCCTGGTCAGCTGCACGCCGTCTTCCGACACCCGCCGTGCGCACTGCGGGCACACGGCGCGTACCAGCCGCTGCGCCATGATGCCGGTGAGCGCTGCGACCAGGCTGTAGCTGTCCACCCCCATGTTGGAGAAGCGGCCGATCACGTCGAACACGTTGTTCGCGTGCACCGTCGTGAACACCTGGTGGCCGGTGAGCGCGGCCTGCACCGAGATCTGCGCGGTGTCGCTGTCGCGGATTTCGCCCACCATGATCTTGTCGGGGTCGTGCCGCAGGATGGAACGCAGGCCCTTGGCGAAGGTCAGCCCCTTCTTCTCGTTGACGGGGATCTGCAGCACGCCGGGCAACTGGTACTCGATCGGGTCCTCGATGGTGATGATCTTGTCCAGGCCTGTGTTGATTTCCGAGATGGCGGCGTACAGCGTGGTCGTCTTGCCGCTGCCGGTGGGCCCGGTGACAAGCAGCAGGCCGTAGGGCAGGTGCGCAGCGCGGCGGATGAAGGCCTTGACCTCGGGCTCGAAGCTGAGCGCATCCAGCGTCAGCGATTCGAACTGGCCCGTCAGGTGCTTGCGGTCCAGGATGCGCAGCACAGCGTCCTCGCCCACCATGTTGGGCATGATCGACACGCGGAAGTCGATCTCCCGCCGGTCCAGCAGCACGCGAAAGCGCCCGTCCTGCGGGATGCGCCGCTCCGCGATGTCCAGGTCGGCCAGCACCTTGATGCGCGAGATCACCTGGTGCGCGGTCTCCAGCCCGTCGATGCGCTTGATGGCCTGCAGCACGCCGTCCAGCCGGTACTTGATGTGCAGCCCCTTGGGCTGCACCTCGAAGTGGATGTCGGAGGCGCCCACCTTGAGCGCGTCGTACAGCGTGGAATCCACCAGCCGCACGGTCGCGTTCGTGGTCGATTCGATGGAGGCCATCGACAGCAGCAGGAGGTTGCCGTCGGCCTGCGCCTCGTCCGCCGGCGCGTCGATGCGCACAGAATCCATGGCGCGCAGGCCTTGTTCCGCCTGGGCCAGGTACGCGGCGAAATCATCGCCGTCCACCAGCGCCCGCACGAGGCGGCGCGGCGCGGCCCGCTCGATCAACGGTTCGAACCACAGCTGCGTGTCCAGGTCGGCCGCGTTTCGGCACACGAACACCAGCGTGTCGCCCTCCTCGCCGAAGCGGCCGATCACGCAGCCTCGGCGCTGGCATTCGGCGAAGCTTGCCACGCCGAAATCCGGCTGCACGCGGCCCAGATCGGCGAGCGTCATCGGCTGCAGGCCGTAGCGGGCGGCGAGGTCGGCGAGTGCGCTGGTCATGGCGGCGTGGTCAGGACACGCTGGAAGCGAGGTCGAAGATCGGCAGGTACATCAGCACCACGATGCCGCCGATGACGAAGCCGAACACGATCATCAGCAGCGGCTCGATGAGCCGGCTGAC
Source organism: Ramlibacter sp. (assembly GCF_013697775.1). Lineage (GTDB taxonomy): Bacteria > Pseudomonadota > Gammaproteobacteria > Burkholderiales > Burkholderiaceae_C > Ramlibacter. The sequence continues at coordinate 3,963 of NZ_JACCWG010000138.1, forward strand.
GATGTCGATGTTGCGCTGCAGGGAGCGCTCGTAGAAGTCGGCGATGCGGTCCAGCATCTCCGCCAGGGCGCCGCTGCGCTCGGCCACGCCCAGCATGCTGGTGGCGATCACGTCCGAGAGCCCGCAGCCCGAAAGCGCCGCACTGATGGCGACGCCCTGCTGCATCCGCAAGAGGCCGGCCTGCAGCCGCTCGCGGTCGGCCGGGCCGAGCAGGTCCATGCTGAAGACCAGCGCCCTGTGGATCGGGATGCCGCGCGAGGTCAGGATGGCCGTGGTGCGGTACATCTGCAGGTGCTGGAATTCGCGCACCACGCCCGCCACGCCGGGAATACGGGCCAGCCATTTCCTGCGCGCATCGGGGCTGCGCCACTGCGACACCAGCAGCATGGCCAGCGTGGCAAAGGCGCCGAGCATCAGCAGCGGCGCGGCGGGATGCGCGTCCGCGAACTGCCCCCAGGCCATCAGCCATTTGGACAGCAGCGGCAATTCGCGGCCGCTGCCATCGATCAGCCGCGAGAAGCGCGGCACGACCACGCCCAGCAACAGCATGACGACGACCGAGCCCACGGCCAGCAGCAGCAGCGGGTACACGCAGGCGCCGACCACGCGGTCGCGCACGGCGCGCAGGCTTTGCTGGTGGCGCGCATACCGCGACAGCCCGGTGGACAAATCGCCCGTCTGTTCGCTGGCGGCGACCGTCGACCCTTGGCGAGTTGTGGAGCTCAAGCCTGCACCGCAAGCTGGTTGTGAGCGGGCCGGCCAACGCCATCACGGTCCATCGCGGAGACGGGACCATCGTTTCATTCGCGTTGCAAGCAGGCACCTACGTGCCCGAAGCAAACGTCAACGACCGCGTGCAGGCGGTGTCCGGCGGATACCAGTACGTCGATGCCGCCCGCATGACGGTCGAGAGCTACACATCGCAAGGACGCCTGACCCGCGTGGACGGCGCGGACGGATCGTCGCTGACCTTCACGTACAGCACGACGGCAAATACCCAGGCACCGGCGCCAGGCTACCTGCTGCAAGCCGCAGATGGTGATGGCCGGGCGCTGAACTTCCAGTACACCCTTCCCGTCGGCCTCACCGGTGCCGATGCCTTGACGAAAGGCGTCATAACGCGTGTCAGTGATGCCGCAGGGCGCAGCATCAACATCGCCTACGACGGCCAGGGCAATCATCAATCGACGACCTGGCCCGACGGCAGGGCGCTTCAGTTCCGCTATGAAAACAGTGCCACCCCGTGGGCGATGACGGGGCGCATCGACGAAAACAGCGTGCGCGACGCGGATTGGTCCTACGACTCCCTGGGCCGCGCGTTTGCAACGGCGCGGCCGTTGGGCGCGGAAAGCTATGCGGTGGAGTACCAGGTGCCGCCGCAGGCATTCCTGCACGAGTGGGAAGACCGGCCCGCCGCGCTGCTGTATCGACGGTACGAAACGATTCTTCCGCAGGGCATTTCGATCACGGGACCGAACGGGCTTTCCTTCTCCTGGGATGCGACTTCGGTGCTTGGCACTCCTCAGATGACGGGCGCGAGCCAGCCCACGGGCTCTGGGTCCACGGCTTCCAACAGTGCGATGACTTACGACGCGGTGGGCAACGTCTTGAGCAAGGATGATTTCCAGGGGCAGCGGGTGTGCTATGCGTACGACGCGAGCAACCGCGAGACGGTGCGGGTGGAGGGATTGGCGACGATGGCGGCGTGTTCGGGGGTGATTGCAGCGGGGGCGACGCTGCCTGCTGGGTCGCGCAAGATCACGACGGCGTGGCACGCGGACTGGCGGCTGCCGGTGGTGGTGACGCAGCCGCTGAAGAAGACCACGACGGTCTACCACGGCCAGCCGGACCCGTTCAACGGTGGGGCGGTGGCCAACTGCACGAGCGCGGCGGCGCTACCCAATGGCGCGGCGCTGCCGCTGGCATGCAAGCAGTTGGAGCAGGCGCTGACGGCCGCAGGGGCGGTGGACACCACGGTGGCTGCGAACAGCACCAGCTACACCTACGACGCGGCCGGGCGTGTACTCACGAGCACGGACGCGAACAACCGCACGACCACGAACGTGTACTACGCGGCGACGGCGTTCACGGGGGTGGACCCGGACGCGATCGGGCACACGGCGGGAGACCTGCAAACGGTGAGCAACGCGGCGGGACACGTGACGCAATACACGCAATACGACAAGGCGGGGCGGGTGCGCCAGAGCGTGGACGCCCGCGGCGTGGTGACGGACATCGTGTACACGCCGCGCGGCTGGGTGAGCACGGTCACGCTCACGCCGCCCGGGGCAAGCGGGCGCACGACGGCGTACGGCTACGACAACGCGGGGCAGCGCACCTCGGTGAGCCTGCCGGACGGCACGAGCCTGGGGTACGGCTACGACGCGGCGCACCGGCTCACGGGCGTCACGGACGCGCGGGGCAACGCGATCACGTACATCTTGGACGCGGCTGGCAACAAGACCGGCGAAGAAGTGCGCGACCCGAGCGGGACGCTGCAGCGCAGCATCAGCCGCTCGTTCGATGCCTTGAACCGGCTGCAGCAAGTCAGCGGCGCGGCGCAGTAAGCCTGTTGCGCGGCGGCGGGCACTGACACAACACAACGACAACAACAAAAGGCTGGCGCCAGCAGGCGGCGGCCGCGCGAGAGGGAGCCACGCGATGAGGGCAGCAATAACGGGGTGGGGGGGCGCGGCAGCGCGCTTGGCGGGGCGTGTACTGGTGATGGTGCTGCTCATGCCGGTGCTGTGGGCGCAGGCGCAAGTCAGCGTGGCGTTGACCTCCAGCGCGAACCCGACCAACGCGGGGCAGGCGGTCACATTCACGGCAACGGTCACGGGCAACAGCCCGACGGGACAGGTCACCTTCCGGGACAACGGCAGCGCATTGGTCACGCGAACGCTCAACAGCGGCGTGGCGACCTACACGACGACTGCCTTGGGCGCGGGCACGCACCCGATCACGGCGCGCTACCTGGGCGACGCGAACAACGCGGCGACCACCTCCAACACGGTGAACCAGCAGGTCAACGGGGTGGCGACGAGCACCACGCTCACGAGCAGCCCGAACCCGTCGACGTACCAGCAAAACGTCACGCTCAAAGCGGTGGTGAGCGGCGCCAGCCCGACGGGCAACGTCACCTTCAAGGACGCGGCGACGGTGCTGGGCAGCGCCGCATTGAGCGGCAACACGGCCACCTTCGTCACCAGCAGCCTGCTGGCCGGCAGCCACAGCTTGACGGCGGAATACGCGGGAGATGCGACCAACAACGCGAGCGCGTCGGGGCCAGTGACGCAGACCGTGACGGGAACGCCAACCAGCACGGCCATCAGCAGCTACAGCGCGAGCTCGCTGTACGGCAGCACGATCACCTTCACGGCGACGGTCACCAAGGCGGGCGGCAACGTGAGCACCGGCGCGGTCACCTTCATGGACGGCGCCAACGCGCTCGGAACGGCAAACGTCGGCGGGGGCAGCAGCGCGACGCTCAACACCAACGGGATGCCCGGCGGCACGCACTCGGTCACGGCCGTCTATGGCGGCAGCAGCATCAATGCCGGCAGCACCTCGGCGCCTGTCACGGTCACGGTCAGCCCGGTAGGGAGCGACGTAAACCTCTCGGTGAGCACGGCCAGCGCTGTCTATGGGCAGGCAGTGACGCTCACAGCCAACGCCACTGCACAGATGGCGGGCAGCTACCCGGCGGCGCCTGCGGGCTCGGTCACCTTCAAAGATGCCGCGGCGAGCATCGGCACGGTGAGCGTCACGGGTGGTACCGGCGCGCTGACCGTCTCGAACCTCGGAGCAGGCAGCCATGCGTTGAATGCGAACTACCTGGGCGACGGCAGCTACACAGCGAGCACCACCAAGAGCGCATCCACGCTCACCATCAGCAAGGCGAATACAACAACGACGGTGAGTTCGAGCGCCAACCCTGCGACGTACGGGACGAGCGTCACGCTGACGGCGACGATCGCGGGCGGCTATGCGCCCAGCGGCACGGTCACCTTCAAAGATGGGGCGGCCACGATAGGGACGGCGACTCCCACGGGGGGCATCGCCACGCTGACGACGTCCAGCCTTCAGGGCGGCACGCACGGCCTGACGGCCGTGTACGCGGGGGATGCGAACCACAACGCGAGCACCTCGGGCGTCTTCACCCAGACGATCAACCCGTTCACGACTACCACCGCGCTCAGCACCAGCCCGAACCCGAGCATCAATGGACAAAACGTCACGCTCACAGCGAGCGTGACGGGGCGAACGCCCACCGGCTGGGTCACCTTCAAGGATGCAGCGGCCACGCTGGGCACGACCAGCCTGAGCGGCAGCGGCAACACGGCGACGGCCGTCTTCGCCATCTCCAGCCTGAGTCCGGGCAGCCACAGCCTGAGCGCGGTGTATGGCAGCGACGCGAACAACGCGGCCAGCACATCTTCGGCGGTCTCGCAGACGGTCAACCCGGCTGCCACCACCACGGTGCTGAGCTCTGGGGCGAACCCCGGGAGCTACGCGCAGACGGTCACGCTGACGGCGGTGGTCAGCGGCTTCGCGCCGACGGGCACGGTCACCTTCAAGGAGGGGGCGGCGACGCTGGGCACGGCCAGCCTGGCGGGCAGCGGGGACACGCGCACGGCGACCTTCGCCATCTCCAGCCTGGCAGTGGGCAGCCACAGCCTGAGCGCGGTCTACGCGGGTGATGGCACGAACCCGGGCAGCACCTCCACGGTGCTCACGCAAGCCATCAACAGGGCGGCCAGCACCACCACGGTCTCTTCCAGCGCGAACCCGGCCGGTTACGGGCAGACCGTCACCTTCACAGCCACGGTGGCGGGCGCGGGCACCCCGGGCGGCAGCGTCACCTTCAAGGACGGGGCCACCACGCTGGGCACGGGCACGCTGGCGGGCGGCACGGCGAGCTTCGCCACGGGCGCTCTGGGCGGCGGCAGCCACAGCATCACGGCCAGCTACGCAGGCGACACCAACAATGCGGCAAGCACCTCGGCGGCGCTCGCGCAGGTGGTCAACGCCGCGGCCACCACGGCCAGCATCGCCTCCAGCGCGAACCCGTCCGTCTCCGGGCAGACCGTCACCTTCACCGCCACGGTGGGTGGCGGCAGCGGCAGCGCGACGGGCACGGTCACCTTCAAGGACGGCGCCACGACACTGGGCACGGCCGCGGTCACGGCGGGCGCAGCGAGCATCGCGACGAACGCACTGGCGATGGGTGCGCACAGCATCACCGCGCAATACGGCGGAGACGCGAACAATGCGGCAAGCACCTCTGCGGCGCTGGGGCAAAACGTGAACCCATCCAGCACGGCCACGGTGCTCAGCTCGGGCGCCAACCCGGCCAGCTACGCGCAGACGGTCACGCTGACGGCCACGGTCAGCGGCCTGGCGCCCACGGGCACGATCACCTTCCAGGACGGCGCCACGGCGCTGGGCACGGCCAGCCTGGCGGGCACGGGCAACACGCGCACGGCCGTCCTGGGCGTCTCCAGCCTGGGGGTGGGCAGCCACAGCCTCACGGCGGCGTACGCGGGCGACGGGGTGAACCCGGCGAGCACATCGGCGGTGCTCGCGCAGGTCATCAACACGGCGGCGAGCACGGCCACGCTCACCACCAGCCTCACCCCCTCGGGCTACGGGCAAACGGTCACCTTCACGGCCAGCATCGCGGGCAACGCACCGAGTGGCAACGTCACCTTCAAGGACGGGGCGGCGACGCTGGGCACGGTGGCGCTTGCGGGCAGCGGCAACACGCAAACGGCCGCCTGGGCCGGCAATGCGCTCACTGCCGGCAGCCATGCGATCACGGCGGCGTACGCGGGGGACACCAACAACGCGGCGAGCACCTCGGGGGCGCTCACCCAGGTCATCGACGCGGCGGCGAGCACGGCGGCGCTCAGCTCCAGCCTGAACCCGGCGCCTTATGGGCAGACCGTCACCTTCACGGCCAGTGTGGCCGGCAGCGGCAGCCCTACGGGCAGCATCACCTTCAAGGACGGCACCACGGTGGTGGGCACGGCAACGCTGGCCGGCGGTGCTGCCAGCTGGAGCAAGGCGAACCTAGCGGGCGGCAGCCACAGCATGACGGCGGTGTACGGGGGGGACGCCAACAACGCGGCGAGCACCTCGCCTGTACTCACGCAAACCATCAGCGTGGCCAGCACCACCACCACGCTGAGCTCGGGCCTGAACCCGTCCACGTACGGCCAGACGGTCACCTTCACGGCCAGCCTTGCGGGCGGCGGCGACGCGACGGGGACCGTTACCTTCAAGGAAGGCACGACGGTGCTGGGCACGGCCACGGTGGCGGCAGGGGCGGCCAGCTGGACGACAAGCACGCTGAAGGCTGGCGGCCACGCCATCACGGCGGCCTACGCGGGGGATGCGAACAACGCGGCGAGCACCTCGGCGGCGCTGACGCAGACGGTGGCGGCGTTCACCACGACGACGACCCTCACGGCGAGCGCGAACCCGACCAACGCGGGGCAGACGGTCACCTTCACGGCGACGGTGACGGGCAGCAACCCGGGCGGGGCGGTCACCTTCAAGGACGGGGCCACCACGCTGGGCACGGCCAACCTGGGGGCAGGCGGCATCGCCAGCTTCGCAACCACGCGCCTGGCTCCCGGCAGCCACGCGATCACGGCGGCGTACGCGGGAGATGCCAACCACACGGCAAGCACCTCGGCGGGCTACACGCAGGCGGTGAACATCGCGGCAACGACGATGACCCTGAGCGCGACGCCGAACCCCGCGACGGTGGGGGAGAACGTGACGCTGGTGGCCAGGATCAACGGCTACAGCCCCACGGGCACGGTTACCTTCACCGACGGGGGCACGAGCATCGGCGCGGGGGCGGTCACGGGCGGGGCGGCGACGCTTGCCCTGGCCAACCTGGCGCAAGGCAGCCACACGCTGGCGGCCAGCTACGCGGGGGACGCGAACAACCAGGCGGCAGCAAGTGCGAGCGGCATCACGCTGACGGTGAACGCGCGCAGCGGCTACACCTGGCAATACGGCTACGACGCGATGGGCCGGCCCAACACGGTGATCGACCCGCGGGGACAGGCGACGTACACGTACTACGACAGCCTGGGCCGTGCGATCCAGACGCAGCAGCCGCCCAACACGGGCGCGAGCACGCCCACGGTGACGCAATACGGCTGGAACCTGCAAGACAGCCTGACCAGCGTGACCGATCCGAGGAACCTAAGCACGGGCTACACCCCGGACGGGCTGGGCAACGTCAAGGCGGAAACCAGTCCTGACCGGGGCAACACCGGCAACACGTACGACGCCAAGGGCAACCTGCTGACGAGTACGGATGCACGGGGCAAGCAGACCACTTACGGCTACGACGTGCTGGACCGGGTGACCAGCATCGGCTACCCCACGGGAGCATCAACCACCTTCGAATACGACGGGGGCCCAAGCGGGCCGGCCAAGGAGAAGGGGGAGCTGACCAAGATCACCGATGAATCGGGGCAGACCACCTACACGCACGACGCGATGGGGCGCCTCACGGCCAAGAGCGTGACCATCGGTGCGAAGACCTTCACGGTGGGCTACGGCTGGGGCGACAGTGGCACTGCGCTGGACAAGCTGACCAGCATCACCTACCCGGGCGGCAGCCGGGTGAACTACGGCTACGACGCCAAGGGCTGGGTCACCAGCGTGAGCGTGAACGCGGTGAACGCCAATGGGGTGGGGGTGAGCAGCACGGCCCAGGCGCTGTTGAGCGGCATCGGCTACAACGCGGAGAACAACGTCACGGGCTGGCAGTGGAGCGACGGCAAGGCACGCCCCATTACCTATGACAGCACGGGCATGGTGCAAAGCTACACATTGGGTGACCCGGCGGGCACGGGCAACGCGGCCGGGGTGCTGAGGACAGTAGGGCGAGACGCGGCCGGGCGCATCACGGGCTACACGCACACCAACAGCGGAACCAGCCAACTGAAGTTGAAGTTGACCCCTTTTCACGGACACCTTACCGTAACGGTAGAAGGAGTCCGAAGTGCCCAAATCAAAGCCGCCGTACCCGGCGGAATTTCGTCAGCAGATCATTGAACTTGCGCGCGCTGGCAGGACGCCTGCGGAACTGTCGCGCGAGTTCGGCCCGAGCGCGCAGAGCATCAGCAACTGGGTGGCGCAGAGTGCGCGTGACAGCGGCAAGCCCTTGCCCGGCAAGGAAGGCCTGGCGACGGGCGAACGCGAGGAGATGGTGCGCTTGCGTCGCAAGCTGCGCCAAGTGGAGCAGGAGCGCGACATCCTGGTAAAGGCTACGGCCTGGTTCGCCGCGAGGCACGACAAGACGTCCACACCGTCTTCGAGCTCGTGAGCGCGATCCAGGCCGACCCCGAGCGCCGCCTGAGCGTGCGAGCTGCCTGCCGGGTGCTGGGCGTCTCGCCCAGCGGCTACTACGAGTGGCGCGACCGTGCGCCGAGCGCGCGAGCGATCTGCAACGCCGTGCTCACCGAGAGGATTCGCCAAGTCCACAAGGCATCCGACGAAACGTACGGGATGCCCCGCGTGCGGGCGCAGCTGCGCATGGACGGCGAGCATGCCAGCCGCAAGCGCGTGGCGCGCCTGATGCGCAACGCGCGTATCCGTGGGGTCAGCCGGCGGCGCGGCTTCACGGTCACGACCGAGCGCAACGCGCGCCAGCGTCCAGCGCCCGATCTGGTGAACCGCCACTTCCGCGCCCACGCGCCGGACCAGCTGTGGGTGGCCGACATGACGTACCTGCCGACGTGGGCGGGCTTCGTCTACCTGGCCGTGGTCATCGACGCATTCAGCCGCAAGGTGGTGGGATGGTCCATGGGCGAGCAGATGACGGCCGAGCTCGTGCTGGCCGCGCTGAACATGGCATTGCACACGCGAAGGCCCGATTCGGTGATCCATCACTCGGACCAGGGC
>NZ_JACCWG010000148.1 GCF_013697775.1 Ramlibacter sp.
TGCGCCGGCCGCTTGCGGCGCGGCGGGCGCGGCCGGCTCGGCGAACTTGGCGCCGCCGGCGTTGGCCATGTAGGCCACGGCGCGCGCGATCTCGGTGTTGTCGAAGTCGCCGCCGGCCTGGGGCGGCATGGCGCCCTTGCCCTTCAGCGCGGAATTGACCAGCGCTTCGAAGCCGGTGGCGATGCGGTTGGCCCAGGCGCCTGCGTCACCGAATTTCGGCGCGCCGGCCACGCCTGCCGTGTGGCAGGTGGTGCACTGGGCCTTGAAGACCTCTTCGCCGCTCTTGAGCGGGCGGTTGGCGTCGCGGATCTCGACCGTGCCGATCTTGCGGATGCGCTCGGCGACGCCGCGGTCCATGTCCTGCGCGGTGAGGCCGCCCAGGGCGTATTTCTCGATGTCGGTGCTGCCCGAGGGCTTGTCGTCGGAGACGACGTACGACACCAGTCCGATGATGATGAACACCGGAATGACGAAAGCAAAAAACACCGTCAGCAGCAGTTGCTTGGGCGTCTTGATGGGGCCGGTGTGGGCGTCTTCCTGCATGCTGTCGCTCATGGCGTCCTCAAAGAAAGCGGGCGTTCAAATCAACCCTCGATTATAGCCAGGGGGCTTTTACCTCTTGCCGCCAGCCCATGCACGCCGACCCGGGCCCGCGCTTCAGGGATAATGCGGCTTCGCCTCGCGAGAAGCGGCTGTAGCTCAGTGGATAGAGTATTGGCCTCCGAAGCCAAGGGTCGTGGGTTCGATCCCCGCCAGCCGCACCAGATTTCGCCTCGGCACCGAGGCCTTGCACCTCCCAGCGCCGATGCTGGGCCCGCGTGGCGCCGAGCACTCTCCAGCAGAAGGACGCCGAGGACGCAGCCACCGCAACTCTCCCTTCAGCCTTCGCTCCCCAATGACGCCAGCCATGCACGCGGCGGCATGCCGACTTCCGCGGTGAACGCCCGCGTCAGCGCATTCGGGCTGTAGCCGACGGCGAGCGACGCCGTCTTCACCGGCTGGCCCGCGCGCAGTAATTGCTGGAACAGCGCGATGCGCCAGCGCATCAGGTACTCGGCCGGCGGCTCACCCACCTGCTCGCGAAAACATGCGGCGAAGGCGCTGCGCGACATGCCGGCAACCCGCGCCATCGCATCCAGGTTCCAGGCCTGCGCCGGCGCGTCGTGCAGCGCCACCAGCGCGCGGGCGAGCTTGGGATGCGCCAGGCCGGTCAGAAGCCCCGCCGGCAGCCCGCATTCGGCCGGATGGTCCAGCAGCCAGCGCAGCAGCTGCAGCACCAGCACTTCGAACAAACGGTCCGCCACCAGGCGCTGGCCGCACAGCAGCTGCCGCGTTTCGGCGAACAGCAGCTCCAGCGTCTGCCCGAGCATCGGCACGCGCGCCAGCGGCACCACCACAAGGGCCGGCAGGGCGCGCGCCAGCGGATGCTGCTCGCCGCCTTCCCAATCCAGGCTCGCGCAGACGAAGTCGCAGCCCTCGGCCGGCGCATTGTGGAAGTCGTGCGCGAGCGGGCGCGGATAGAACAGCAGCGTGGGCTCGCGCACCGCCAGGCGCCGCGCCACGCCGCGCGTGCGCGGCTGGTGCGTGAGCACCATTTCGCCGGCGCGCAGCACGTGCAGGAAACCGCGCCCGGGCTTGGCATCGAAATGCGTCACGCCGCACAGCGGCCCCTGGTGGAACAGGTGCGCGCGCAGGCGAAAGCGCTCGAGCAGGCCCGCCAGGCGGTCCACCGGCGCGGCGGTGTTGTTCATTGGTTCTGGACGATCCGGTTGATTTTATGGCTGAAATGGTGCTAATCATGCCAGACGGGCGGTCACAGTCCGTGGGTACCGGCACACATCGCATCCATCCCCAACCAGGACACCACGACATGAACCGCATTCCCCTCATCGACCCCGCCCACACCACGGCCGAGCGCGCCGCGCTGCTGCAGCAGGTGCACGGCGCCTTCGGCGCCACGCCCAACATGTTCAAGACCGTCGCCAATTCGCCCGCCGCGCTGCAGGCCATGTGGGGCTTCTTCGGCGCACTCGGCGCGGGCAGGCTCGGTGCGCGGCTGGGCGAGCAGATCGCCGTGGCGGTGGCCGACCGCAACGGCTGCGACTACTGCCTGTCGGCGCACACTGCACTCGGCCGCAAGGCCGGCGCCTCCGCGCAGGAGATGCACGACGCGCAGGGCGGCACGTCTGCCGACCCGCGCACGCAGGCGGCGCTGCGCTTCGCGCTGCAGCTGGTGGAGGCGCGCGGCGCGGTGGACGCGGCCGATGTGGACGCCCTGCGCGGCGCCGGCTTCGACGACGAGGAGGCGATGGAGATCGTGGCGCACGTGGCACTGAACCTGTTCACCAACTACGTCAACGTCGCTTTCGCCGTGCCGGTCGATTTCCCGGCGGTGAAGCTGCGCCGCGCGGCCTGAGGATCAAGCCCCGGCGAAGGCGAAGTCCACTTCGGCCGGCAGCCCGGACACGATCCGGGCGATGGCCCGGCCCGAGCCGCAGGCGTGCGTCCAGCCCAGCGTGCCGTGGCCGGTGTTGAGGTACAGGTTGCCCACGCGGCTGCGCCCGATGATCGGCACGTTGCCGGGCGTCGCCGGGCGCAGGCCCGCCCAGTAGCGGGCCTGCGC
>NZ_JACCWG010000157.1 GCF_013697775.1 Ramlibacter sp.
GGCCGGGCCCATGCGCACGGCGATCGGCCGGCCGGTGACGGCGCGCGCGGCGTCGATCACCTCGCGCACCGAGAACCCGTTGCCGTTGCCCAGGTTGAAGGCGGTGCTGGCGCAGCCGTCCTGCAGCGCGCGCAGCGCCAGCACGTGCGCCTCGGCCAGGTCGGACACATGCACGTAGTCGCGCACGCAGGTGCCGTCTGGGGTGGCGTGGCGGTCGCCGAAGATGGTGGCCACCGGCTGGCGGCCGGCGGCGGTGTCCAGGATCTGCGGGATCAGGTGCGGCTCGGGATCGTGCTCCTCGCCGGTCTCGCCCTCGGGGTCGGCGCCGGCGGCGTTGAAGTAACGCAGGCAGATGGCGCGCAGGCCGTAGGCGGCGTCGAAATCGCGCAGCATGCGCTCGGTCATCAGCTTGGATGCGCCGTAGGGATTGATCGGCTCCTGCGGGTGGTCTTCGGCCAGCAGCGGCGTGCGCGGCACGCCGTAGGTCGCGCAGCTGCTGGAGAACACCAGCTGGTGCACGCCGGCGTGGCGCATCGCCTCCAGCAGGGTGAGCGAGCCGGTGACGTTGTTGCGGTAGTACTTGCCGGGCTCGGTCACCGACTCGCCGACATAGGCGAAGGCGGCGAAGTGCAGCACCGCCAGCGGCGCGTACTGGCGCAGCGCGGCGTCCAGCGCCGGGCGGTCCAGGATGTCGCCCTGCACCAGCGGGCCCCAGCGGACCGATTCACGGTGCCCGCGCGACAGGTTGTCGAACGCGACCGGCACGAAACCCGCCGCGGCGAGTGCCTTGCATGCGTGGCTGCCGACATAGCCGGCGCCACCGGTGACGAGGACGGTCTTCATGGGGTGAGGATGTCCGAATACAACTGCTTGAGACGCAGGCCCATGGCCTGCGCAGAGAACCGGCTTTGCGCGAGCCGACGCGCCCGGACCGACATGGCCGCGAGATCCTCCTGCGCGTCGATCATACGTCGCAGCCCGGCAGTAACGGAAGCGGAATCGGGCGCGACGGCCAGCCCCGCGCCCGCTTGCGCCACGTCTTTGGCAATGGCGACGCCTTCTCCCAACAGGCAGGGCAGGCCGGCCGCCAGCGCCTCGGCCGCCGCGATGCCGAAGTTCTCGGAAAACGACGGCAGCACGAAGACGTCGGCCGTGCGCAGCGCCTCGGCCTTGCGCGCGCCTTCGATGTGCCCGGCCCAGGTGACGTGCCAGTCCAGTCCGAGGCCTGCGGCGCGGGCCTTGAGCTGTGCGACGTAGGCCGCGTCGCCGTCGCCGGCGACCGTCAGGCGCAGTTGTGGATGTGCGGGCACAAGAACCGAGAGCGCATCCAGTAGGCCTTCGAGGTTCTTCTTCGGGTCCAGGCGCGAGAGGAACAGCAACTGGCTGGCCACGACGGGGACGGGCGGGCGCTCGGGGCCGTTGAACGCCGCGACCTCCAGGCCGAGCGGAATCACCGCTTCGCGCCAGGCGATGCCGAGCGCGCGCGCTTCCTCTGCCTCCTGCTCGCTGGTGAAGCGCAGCGCGGCGGCATGGCGCAGCACCGGGCCTTCGACCAGCGCCAGCGACAGGCGCTTGAGCCACGGCCGACGGCGGCCCAGGCCATAGCGGTTCAGCGTGCCGATCGGCTCCACCACGTAAGGCACGCCGGCGCGGCGTGCCGCGCGCGCGGCGGCGGCCGTGGTGAAGGAGAACAGGGCGTGCAGGTGCAGCAGGTCGTACTCGCGCGCGGCGCCCGCGATCCAGCGGGCGAAGGCGGGCGCCGGCTTGTAGAACTCGGCGCGCTTGGGGAAGTACCAGCGCACGATGCCGTCTTCGCACAGCGGCTGCCCGCAGGCCTTGCCGTTGCGCCGTCCTGGCCCGTCGTCGTCCGTCGCGGCGGTTTCCACCTCGACGCCCTGGGCCTGCAGGGCCTGCTCCATCAGCAGCACGGCGCGCGTGGCGCCGCCGTGCACCGGCGAGAGCGAGGGAATGACGTGCAGGACTCTCATGCGACGGTGGAGTGCTTCACGTGGAACATGCCACCTGCCGGACCGCCTGCACGGTCGCCTGCGTCGAGCGTTCCACCGTGTAGTTGCGCATGACGTGGGCGCGCGCACGCTCGCCCATCGCTCGCAGCCGGGCGGGGTCCTGCGCCATGTCCACCAGCGCACGTGCGAGGCCAGCGGTGTCGCCGAACGGAAACACGGTGCCCGTGTCCCCCGGCACCACCAGGTCGGCTGCGCAGCCGACGCGGTCGCTGACCACCACAGCGCGGCCGCAGGCCATGGCTTCATTGACCACCAGACCCCAGGTTTCGCCGAAGTCGGAGGGCAGCACCAGCGCGTCGGCGGCGACATAGGCGCCGGGAATTTCGCTCTGATTCAAAAAGCCGGCGAAGGTCACGGGCAAGTTGTGTTCGGCCGCGAAGGCCTGCGCCTGCGCCATCAGCTCACCGGTGCCGACGACCAGCAGGTGCAGTCGGCGCGGCGATGTGGGTGCGGCGAACTTCAACGCTTGCAGCAGATCGAGGATGCGCTTCTTCGGCTCCAGCTTGCCGGCATAGCAAAAACACACGGCGTCGGCGGGAACGGCCCAGCGTGCACGCAGTTCCGCGCGTTGCGGTTCGCACTGCGCCGCCTGCCCGGCGAAGTGCGCGTTGTCGACGAAATACGGTGCATCGAACAGCCGCGCGTCCGCCACGCCATAGCCCTTGTAGAACGCCCGGCTGGCCTTGCCGATCGGCAGGAAGGCGGCGCACTGCCCCAGCAGCCAGCGGTGCAGCGCACGCACGTGCCGTGGGCGCGTGCGCAGCGCATTCGCCTCGCCGCGCATCACCACCGGAATGCCGGCGCGGCGTGCGGCAATGAGCATCTGTACCAGCGGCCACACATGCCAGCCGGTGAGCAGCACCGCGTCCGGGCGCAGTTCCCGCAGCAGTTGGGCCGGCCGCGCGATGCTGCGTGCGAGGAAAGCAGGCCAGGGCTTGCCGCGCAGGCGCACCGGCGCGTCGCGCCAGGCGTAGCCCTCCAGCACCGGCACGTCCCAGGTGAAGGCGACGCCGAAGCCGCGGCCCTGCTGCGTTGCGTCCGGGCGTTCGGCGAACAGCACGCACAGCTCCAGCTCGGGCCGTATGGCGAGCGCGCGGAACCAGGGCGCGTGGTACTGGACGGGATGCGAGGCCACGGCCAGCAGGCGCAGCGGCGCGGCGCCCTCCGGCGCGGCAGGCCGCCCGGTCACCGGGTCACCTGCCACGGCGCCAACGGTCTTGCGCCATGCGAAAGCCCGCCGTCCGGCGAGAGCTGCATGGGCATCGTGGTGGCCGGCATGGTTTCGGCGAAGCCTTTCGGGCGGCCGTCGCCGCGCGCAGCCAGCGCGGGCATGGCCAGCAGGAAGCCCAGCGTCCAGCCCAGGATCAGCAGCGCGAACAGGTCGCTGTAGGCCTGGGTGGCAACCGCGAAGGTGGCGGCGTTGGCCAGCAGGAACGCCACCAGTCCGTAGCTCATGCGGGCGTGCTGGGGCGACAGCTTGGTCAGCACCACCAGCTGCCGCGCGATGTGCTTGCCCAGCGCATACAGCATCCACACGACGATGAACAGGCCGGGGACGCCCAGCTCCATGGTGATCTTGCCCAGGCCGCCTTCGGAGGCCCCGCGGTTGATGGCGTGCAGCTCCATCACGTCCTGCGCGCCCTGGCTGCCGGTACCCAGGCCGGCGCCGAACCAACCGTGCACCTGCACCGCCCACAGCACCGGTTGGATGCCCAGCGCATTGATGCGCGTAGGCACGTCGGCAAAAACGGTCTGTCCACGCTCGGCGTAACCACGGATGCGTTGCGCGCTCTCGACCGAGAGCTCAGTAGTGCGCCCAGGGCGCGTGGACAGATCCGGCGAAATGAAGCCGACGATGGCGATGTAGCCAATGGCGCCGCCCAGCAGCAGCGTCATCGCCAGCTTGGCCGCGCCGCGCTGCAGCCAAGAGGTGAGGAAGAAATAGATGCTCAGGAAAGCCGTGATCTCCACCAGCATCTTGCGCCGGCCCGTCAGAAGTCCGAGGCCCGCCACCAGCGCGATCAGTGCCAGCGCAGTGGTCACGCGCGCCAGCGTCGCGCGCTTGCCGACGGACAGGATGAAGATGAAGCAGGCCATGGCAGCTGTATGCCATGCGGCAAGTTCCGAGCTGCGGTAAAAACCACTGTAGGCCTTCAGCACGGTCCCCACGTCGTAAATCAGAATCCCTTCGCCGACCTCGCCCAGCACCCGCCATTGCACGCCGGCGTACTGCAGGTAGACGCCCGACAGCGACAGCAGCGCCACCGTGACGTAGACGCGCATCCACCGCTGCACGCCGGCCAGCCCGCGGCGCATCGCGAGCTGGTAGGCCATCACCACCGCCGGCGCCGGCGCCAGCCACACCAGCAGGCCGATGCCCGTCAGCGAGAGGCTGCGGTAGGCGAGCAGCGAGTGCGCGGCCTGGGCCGCGACCAGGAACACCATGGCGTAGAACGGGTGCTTGAGCTGCTTGCGCCAGCCGTAGATCGCCAGCGGGCTTAGCTTCACCCCGCTGGTGTAGGCGCGGATCCAGGCGGCGCCGAACACCACGCCGACCAGCACCACGTAGTACAGGGGCTGGCCGTCCGTGAGCTTGCGCAGCGGGTCCTGCGCCACGCCGACCAGCACGCACAGGGCCAGGCCGCGGCGCCAGTCCAGCATTGCCAGCATGCTGGCAATGAGCAGCAGCCCGGCCGTGATGAGCGTCATCGCGCGGCCCCCTCGGCCCGACCCAGCAGGCGCGGTCCGCGCAGGAAGAGGCCGAGCGCCCAGGCCATGCCGCGCGCCTCGGCCACCAGCGTGGCCGGAATGCGCCAGGGCCGGCGCAGGTGGTAGCGCGTGGCCGCGGCGCGCAGCGGCCGCCGCAGGAATTCGCCCGGTGCGCCGGTGCGCAGGCCGCAGTAGTAGGCGCCGACCGCGTGGTCGGGCCGCCAAGTCGTCAGGTGGTCGCCATAGGCGCGGGTGCCGCCGCCGCCGTCCTTCAGGTGGTGCAGGCAGGCGCGCGGCGCGAACACGATGCGGCCGCCCCGTGCCATGAAGCGGTGGGCGAATTCGGCCTCGTAGCGGTAGGCCACGCGCACGAAGTTCTCGTCGAAGCCGCCGGCGGCCACGGCCGCCTCGCGCGGTACCGAGAAGTTGCAGCCGATGAATTCGCGGACTTCGCGCTCGCCGCGCGCGGCCAGGCCCGAGAGCTCCTGCCCCGCCGCATCGGCGGCTTCTTCCCAGGGCTGGACCACGCGCCCGGCCACCAGCGCCAGCGGCAGCGCCTGGTGCGCGGCCCAGTGTGCCGCCAGCAATTGGGGTTCGGGCCGCACGTCGTCGTCGACGAACAGCACGCGCGGTTGCGTGGCTTGGAGCAGCGCGTGGTTCATGGCCTGCGTGATGGAAGGCCGCGCAAGCCGCAGCCAGCGGATGGCTCCGCCAGCGTCCAGTGCCTGCAGCCGCGCGGCGGTCGCGGGCTCGTGCGCTTCTGTCTGGTCCACCACCAGCAGTTCGGCCGCGGCCGGCTGCAGCGCCAGCAGGAAGTCCAGCGTCTGCAGCAGCACCGCTTCGCGCCGGTAGGTGGGCACCGCCACCGTGAGCGGCAGGCGTTCCGTGCTTTCAGCCATGGGGTCCCTGGAATTTCTGTGCCACGCGCCCGAGCGCGAACTGCGCGGCATGCACCGGCGCATAAGCCAGCGAGGAGACCACGCCTTCGGCGGCCTTGCGCCAGTCGCCGCCGCGCGCGGCCTCGGCCGCGATGTGGACCGAGCACTCGGCGCTGTAGCGGTCCATGGCCTGCTGTTCGGCCGCGCCCCACGCGGGAGGCCAGTGCCGCCTGGAAATGGCGCGCATCTCGCGCACGAAGCCGGCCTTGGCGCGGCTGGTCTTGGCGTCCGGGTGCAGCCGGAAGGCGCTGAGCGGCCGCTGCAGTGTGAGCACGTCGGCGCCGGCCGCCAGCATGCGGCAGTACAGGTCGTAGTCCATCGCGTAATGCAGGCGCGCGTCCAGCCCGCCGCAGCGCGCGTAGAGGCCGCGCGTGAAGAAGGTGCAGGGCTGGTGGTAGCGGAACGCCCCGTTCCAGAAACGCAGGCAGCCCGGAAAGGCGTAACCGGCCGGCGTGAAGCGCGACACCGGCTCGGCGGGACTGCGCACGAAGTGGTCGTCGCCGCCGACCACCATCTCGGCGCCGCTTTCGGCGTGCGCCTGGGCGACGGCGAACAGCGCATCCGGCTGCAGCAGGTCGTCTGAGTTCAGCCAGTTCATCAGCTGCCCGCGCGCGCGGGCGAAGCCCTTGAGGATGGCGTCGCTCTGGCCTTGGTCGGGTTCGCTCACCCACCAGTCGAGGTGCTTGGCGTACTTGCGGATGATGTCGGCCGAGCCGTCGGCGCTGCCGCCGTCCACCACCATGTACTGCAGACCGGGGTAGCGCTGCGACAGCACCGAGTCGATGGTCTGCTCCAGGAACTGCGCCTGGTTGTACGAGGGGGTCACCAGGGTGATGGAAGGCAGCGTGCTCATCGCGGCTCCCCCAGTTCGAGCGCGCGCCCCTGCAGCTGGCCCCAGGCACCAGCCAGGCGCAGCGCCCACTGGCGCGGGTCGGGGCGGAAGCTGCGCACGGGTGCGAGCAGCCGGTGCGCCCACAGGCGCCAGCCTCCCAGCGCACTGGGCGCGCCGCGCATGCGCAGCAGCATCCAGCCGTCGCGCTGAATGCAGTAGGTGATGCGCAACAGGTAGGGCAGCCGCAGCCGCCCGGCCGGAATCAGGTGCGTCAGATGCAGCCCCGGCTCGTAGGCGAGGTAGAAGTCCAGGTCGCTTGCGGTGCGCGCCAGGTCGGTGTCGCCGCAGCTGGACAACCGTGTACCAACGCGGTCGAGCCGGCGCCGCGCGTCGGTGCCCACCATTTGTGCATAGGCCAGCGCCACTTGCCGGCGCACCACCATGCCTGCGCCGCAGGGTTCCCACGGACCGATGTGGTTCGGCGCCAGCGCGCGAATCGGCCGGTCGCCGAAATCGCGCAGCGCGAGCACGTCAAGAAATCCGCGCATCCAGCTTGCGGGGGCGACCTCGAATTCACCGGCAATGCGTCCGCCCGCCGCGCCAATCTCCGGGTGCGCGCGCATCAGCCGCAATGCCACCTCCAGGTAGTCGGGCGCGGCGACGGTGTCGTCGTCGATCAGCACTAGGATGTTGCTTTCGGCGCTGCGGATGCCGGCCAGCCGCGCCGCGGTCAGGCCCAGCTCCGGCGCATCGATGATGTGTGCCCCCGGCGGTAGCGGGATGCCCCGCGATTGCAGCGGCGGCTGCGAGGCGTTGTCCACCAGCAGCAGCGTCCATTCGGAAGCAGGCAGGGTCTGCCCGGCCAGCGCGTCCAGCACCCGCTGCAGCCGGCCGGCGTGCGGGTTGTGCACGCACAGAACGACGGTGAGAGCAGGGCTGTTCATGACTGCGCCTCGCGCCCCGCGATCGGTCGCGCTGGGACACCGCCGACCACGCTGGCCGCGTCAAAGGTCCCGGTGACCACTGCGTTGGCCGCCGCGGTGGACTCGTCGCCCAGCGCGGCGCCGGCCGTCACGGTGACCTTGCTGCCCAGCCAGCAGTTGGCGCCGATGCGGATCGGCTGCGTGCGGATGCCGCTCGCGCGCAAAGGCACGCCGGGTTGCCGCAGGTGATTCATGTCGCGGATGGAGACGAGGTCGCCGATGATGGTGTCGTTGCCGATGCGGATGCTCTGCGCGCAGGCCACGGTCGAACCATGGCCGATGTAGACATTGTCGCCAAGCTCCAGCACGCCGCCGGGGTAGACGACGATCTCGACGTCGCGGTCCACCACCAGGTTGACGCCGATGCGCAGCTGGCCGCCCGGCTGCACGTCCAGCCGGCAGCGCGGACCCATGATGCGGGGACGGTTCTTTGCCTGCACGCCGCTGCGCCGGGTCCACAGCACGCCGCGCAAGAGCGGGATGAGCGAGGCGAACCTGCTCACGCGGTTGCCTCGGCGGGTTGCGCCAGCAGGCGCGCCAGCAGGTTGTCCAAACCGGCCGCATCGACCTGCATGTCAGGTCGCGCCGCGCCGCCAGGTCCGGGCACGTCGGTGCCCAGCAGGAAGGCGTAGGGCAGCCCGAGCTGGCAGGCGAGCGTCCAGTAGCAGACGTTCACGCAGCTGGGCGCGAACAGTTCCAGTACGCGGCAGCCGGCCGGCGCGAAGACCAGGTTCGACAGGCCCGCGCCGTGCGGGCCGACCACCGCCTCGGCGCCGGAGAACAGCGCGACCTGCTGCGCGAACGACAGCGTTTCCGCATCGACGGTGGTGAAGCCGTGGCGCAGCAGCACGGCTTCGACCGCGTCCTCGTTGCGCACGCGGCCGCGCCCAGCGCGCCGGCGCGAGACGTAAAGGCGCTTCGCAACGCCATCGGCCGGCGCCTTCGGCAGCAGCCGCGCGCGCAGCCACTGGCAGACCCAGGGC
>NZ_JACCWG010000205.1 GCF_013697775.1 Ramlibacter sp.
CCAGCCAGGCGACAACGGCCCGGCGCCAGCCCTGCCCGGACGCGGTATCGGCCGCGATCTGCAGCACCTGCGGGTCGGCCCGGCCGGTGCGCAGCAGCACGGCGCAGGCGATCAGGCGCGACAGCGGGTCCCCGATGGCTTTCACGGCCGCTTCGCCGCCGCCGGCGGCGCTGGTTGCGACCGGCCGGTAGACCTCGGGCAGCGCCTTGGCGTTCTCGGGCGCGAGCCGGCCCGCCAGGAAATCGGCATACGCGCGCTCCGCATCGGTCACGTCGGCGCGCAGCGGCTCGAATCCGGTGCACGGGTCCAGCTGCAGGCTGGCCACCTGCACCGCGCAGCGCGTGAGTTCGCCGCGCGCCACCAACGCCGGATTCGCGGTGCTCGCCAACTCGGCGCGCAATTTCGAGAACTCGGCCGCGGCGACGCGCTCGTTGCCCGAGAGCCAGGCACGCTCGAAGCGTTCCTGCGCGCCGTCGGCATTCACCAGCCAGTCGGGCTGGCGCGGCTTGCTGCCGCAGCCGGCAACGAGCATCGCCACAAGGAAGATGGACAACGCTTTCATGGCAGTTCGATCTTCCGTTCCTTCGCAAGCGGGAACTTGCGGTTGAGGTCGTTGATCATGTCCTCGATCTTGCGCAGGTTGGCCTCGACTTCGTTGCGCAGGCTGCCCAGGTCGGCCGTGCCGCTGCGCAGGTTCGTGCCCACCGCCTGCGCCTCGGCCAGCACCGCGTCCACGCGCTTCATGCTGGC
Source organism: Ramlibacter sp. (assembly GCF_013697775.1). Taxonomy (GTDB): domain Bacteria; phylum Pseudomonadota; class Gammaproteobacteria; order Burkholderiales; family Burkholderiaceae_C; genus Ramlibacter. The sequence goes on from NZ_JACCWG010000205.1 coordinate 751, forward strand.
GCGCGCATCCGACAACAGCACGTTGAACTGCCGCACGCTGGTCTGCGCGTCGGTGGCCAGCCCGTCGGCGCCGAACACCTTGCGGTCGGCATCCGCGGCCAGGCGCTCCACCCGCGTCATGACCGCGTTGGCGTTTTCGATCGCCTGCACCAGCTTGCGCGCGTCCTGCTCGTTGCCGAACACGGCGTGCAGCGCGCCCTGCCTGCTTTGCAGTTTGAGGCTGAAGGCCTGCAGGTTGGCGACGGTGCGGTTGAGTTCCGAGTTCTGGCCGGTCATCTGGTTCAGGTTGTCCAGCACCTCGCGCGCCGCGCCGATCACGCGCTGGATTTCGGCGTTGGCGTCGCCGCGCAGCACCGGCCGCTGGGCGCCCGCGGGCAGCGGCGGATCGGTCATCACGCCGGAATACGCACGCAGCTGGGCCCCGCCGACGATGCCCTTGACCAGCGTGAACACGCTGGAGGTGCGCAGCCACTTGGCGTCGTCCTTGCGCACGTCCACCGTGATGTGCACCTGGCCCTTGTCGTTCAGGTCGACCTGGCGCACGCGGCCGATCGGGAATCCCGAGAAGGTCATGTCCATGCCCGGCGCCACGCCTTCCGCGTCGTCGGCCACCAGCACCAGCGCCTGCTGCGGCTCGAAGACGCCGCGTGCATGCAGCACGAACAGCACGGCGCCCAGCACCAGCGCCACGGTGAACAGCAGCAGCGCGGCGGCCTTGAACTCCAGGTTCTCCACCTGCGCGGCAGTCGCCTTGGCTGCCGGCTCGGAGTTCTGCACCCCGGTTTCGGGTTGGGCGGGCGGTGCCTGCGGCACGCCGGAAGCGGAAGCTGCGTGGGGATCCTCGGCCATGGTCGTCAGATGTAGTTGCCCACCAGCGACACCGCTTCCAGCAGCAGCAGCACGCCGAACATGCGCACCAGGCCCTGCAGCGCCGCGCTTTCGCGCGAGCCGTCGCCTTCCACGTCGTTCAGCCCCGAGGCCATGGGGATGATGCTGACGGCCAGCGCGAAGAACAGCGTCTTGAGCATGAAGATCAGCGACACCGCCGGCGTGAACACGCGGCCGAAGGTGTGCGTGTAGCCCGGGATGCCGGCGGTGGTGGGGCCGTAGACCGCGTAGTAGGCTAGCACCATCGCCACCATGCAGCTGAGCGCGGCCAGCGTGATGCAGGAGAACACGCCGGCCATCAGGCGCGGCAGCACCTCCACCGCGATCGGGTCCAGCCCGTCGCGGCGCAGGGTGCGGAAGTGGCCGATGCGGCGCATCTCCACCAGCGCGGCGCCGCTCGGGATGGTGCACCGCAGCGCGACGAACAGCGCCGCGGTGAGCGGAATGAGTTCGATCACCAGCACGCGGATCACCATTTCCAGCGCGTACTGCGACAGGCCGTAGCTTTGCGCGGTGACCACCACGATGCGCGTGATGATCAACGTGAGCAGCGCGATCAGCACGGTGAACCAAAGCAGGATGGGCGCGGTGTCCAGGTAGGCGTGGCGCGCCAGGTTGTAGCGCGTCTGCGGCCCGTAGCTGGAGGGCGTGAGCATGCGCACCAGCATCACCGCGCCGAAGAAGACGATGCGGACCCAGGCGGCCAGCCAGCGCAGCGGCGCCATGCCGGTATGGCCGATCAGGCGGTACCAATGCGTCAGTTGGGTCATGACCCGCCGATGGTAACGGGTCGACCGGCGCCGACGGCCCTCAGGTCCAGTGCAGCGGCAATGCGCCCGGGATGCGCAGCGCCCACGCAACGTCGAAGCGCACGCGCCGCGCCGTCAGCGCCGTGCCTCGCGGCGGCGACTGGTCCGTCCATTCCACGCTGCCGCGCGCCACCACGGACAGCAGCGCACCGCTGGCGTAGTCGATGAACAGCAGGTTGCAGCGCGGCTCCAGCGCCAGGTTGCCCAGCGTGTTGAAGAAACCGTTGCCCACGAAGTCCGGCACGCGCAGCACGCCGTCATCGTCCACCCGCACGAAGCCCGGCGGGCCGCCTCGGTGCGACACGTCCACGCCGAAGGCGGGCTGGCCGGCGCCGGCCGGCGCCTGCGGATGGCCGGTGGCGATGAAGAAGGTGTCGGCCTGCGCGATGGCGCGGCGCGCATCGGCGTCCAGCGCGTCCATCGCCTGCGGCGCTCCAGCGGCGGGGGCGTCCGGCAGGTAGACGGGCTCGCGCGCCTGGATGTATTTCGGGCAGTTGCCGAAGCTCTGGTCCACCCGCACGCTGAAGCCGCCCGCGTCCAGCGCGGCCACGGTGCCGTTCATGCGGTTGCGCCGCCGCGTGTGCGGCTGGATGCCCAGCAGCCCGATCGACAGGCCCTCGCGCAGCCGGCCCGCCAGCGGATCGTGCGGCAGCGGCAGCGCGTCGATGCGCAGCAGCTGCGCGTCGGGCGAATGCACGAAACCGGCCGGCCCGGTGAGCACCGAGGCCCAGGGCTGGCCGCTGGCATCCAGGCTGCCGGCCAGCAGGAGCGGCAGCAGTGCGAAGAACTCGCGGTGCTGGTCGGGCATGAAGCCGCGGATCACGCGCGGGCCGGCCGCGGCCATGCGCTCGTACGAGCCGGCGCGCCGCTGCAGCGCGATCTCGCCGTCGTGGAAGGTGGGCGCCGTCATGCCGTGCTCCTTGCTGCAGCCGGCTCAGGCGGCCAGGCCGACCGGGGTGCGCGCGAACGGCACGAAACGCGGCAGCGCCTCGATGCGCTCCAGCCAGGCGCGCACCGCGGGATACGGCTGCAGCGACACGCCGCCTTCGGGCGCGCGCGCCACGTAGCTGTAATTGGCCACGTCGGCCAGCGTCGCGCGCTCGCCTGCCAGGAAGGGCTGGCCCGCGAGCTCCTGCTCCATCACCGCCAGCAGCTGGTGGCCGCGCTCGATGAAGGGCGTGCGGTCGCCTTCGCGCTTGAACACTTCCATCACGCGCGCCGCCGCCGCGCCGAAGGCCAGCGGGCCGGCGGCCGCCGACAGCCAGCGCTGCACGCGGGCAGCACCCAGCGGATCGGACGGCAGCCATTCGCCCGGCGCGTAGCGGCCGGCCAGGTAGACCAGGATGGCGTTGGAATCGGCCAGCGTCACGTCGCCGTCTTGAATGACCGGCACTTGGCCGAAGCCGTTCATGCGCAGGAACGCGGGGCTCTTGTGCTCGCCCTGGCCGAGGTTCACATCGACCATGTCGTACGGCAGCCCGAGCAGCGACAGGAACAGCTCCACCCGGTGGGAGTGCCCGGAGAGGTGCATGCGGTGCAGCCGGATCGGCTGGGCGGGGGCGGTGTTGCTCATGGTGGTTCCTCGGTCGTGTCTTGCGTTGGTGAGCCGCCATTGTCTTTACTGCGAACGGTTGAATAAATGCCGCGCATTTCATTTCACTCTTGCGATCCGCGCAGTAATATCCTTCGCCATGGACAAGTTCAAGGCCATGCAGACCTTCACCCGCATCGCCGACGAAGGCAGCCTTACCGGCGCCGCACGGGTCATGGGCGCATCGCTGCCGGCGGTGGTGCGCGCGCTGGCCGCCTACGAGGCGCAGCTGGGCGTACGGCTGTTCAACCGCACCACGCGCAGCCTGTCGCTCACCGAGGACGGCCGCCAGCACCTGGAACGCTGCCGCCAGGTGCTGGCCGCGCTGGAGGACGCCGAGGCCGCGCTGCGCGCCGAGGCGGCCGTGCCGGCAGGCCACCTCACCATCACCGCGCCGGTGCCGTTCGGCCAGATGTACGTGGCGCCCGCCGTCACCCGCTTCGTCGCGCGCTATCCCGATGTGCGCTGCAGCGTCGTGCTGCTGGACCGCATGACCAACCTGCTGGAAGAAGGCATGGACCTGGGCGTGCGCATCGGCTGGCTGGAGGATTCGTCGCTGGTGGCGGTGCCGCTGGGCGAGGTGCGCCGCGTTGTGGCGGCCAGCCCGGCCTACCTGCGCCGCCACGGCACGCCCAAGCACCCGCGCGAGCTGCAGGACTTCAACTGCGTGCGCCGCGTGGACCGCCCGCCCAGCTGGGGCGAATTCACCGAGAACGGCCGCAAGTTCCGCGTGCCGGTGAGCGGCAACCTGGAATTCAACCACGTGGTGCCCGCCGTGCATGCCTGCATCGCGGGCGCGGGCCTGGGCATGTTCTTCTCTTACCAGGTGGCACCGTACCTGCCAGGCAAGCAGTTGAAGATCGTGCTAGAAAGATTCGAGCTGCCGCCGCGGCCGATCCACATCGTCTACCCGCATGCCCGGCTGTTGCCGGTGCGCACGCGGGCCTTCATCGATTTCATCCGCGGCGACATCACCCAATTCATGCCTGAAAGGACTCCGCGATGAGCGGCTTCGACTTCGACCTGTTCGTCATCGGCGGCGGCAGCGGCGGCGTGCGCGCCGCCCGCATGGCGGCGCAGCGCGGCGCGCGCGTGGGCCTGGCGGAAGCCGCGGCCCTGGGCGGAACCTGCGTCAACGTGGGCTGCATCCCGAAAAAGCTGTACAGCTACGCGGCGCACTTTGCCGACGACTTCCAGGACGCGGCCGGCTTCGGTTGGGACGTGGGCGAACCGCGCTTCGACTGGGAGCGCTTGAAAACCAATCGCCGCAGGGAAATCGCGCGCCTGAACGGCATTTACGAGAACCTGCTGCGCAGCGCCGGCGTGGAAACCCTGCGCGGCTGGGCACGGCTGGACGGCCCTCAGGCGGTGCAGGTGCAAATGGAGGGCAGCACGCGCACCGTCACCGCCCGCCACATCCTGGTGGCCACCGGCGGCACGCCCAGCGTGCCGCACTTCGCCGGCCGCGAACTGGTGGTGACTTCCGACAGCATGTTCGACCTGGACCCGTTCCCGCGCCGCCTGCTGGTGGTGGGCGGCGGCTACATCGCCTGCGAGTTCGCCTCCATCTTCAACGGCCTGGGCGCGCAGGTGACGCAGCTGTACCGGGGCGAGCAGGTGCTGCGCGGCTTCGACGACGAGATCCGGCATTTCGTGGCCGGCGAGATGGGCAAGCACGGCGTGGACCTGCGCCTGCACGCCGACGTGCACGCCATCGAGAAGACAGCCGGCGGCCTGCGCGTCACCCTGCAGGATGGGGCCGCCGTCATGGCCGATACCGTGTTATATGCCACCGGCCGCATGCCCAATGTGTCGGGCCTGGGGCTGGACACATTGGGCGTGGCGCAGGGCGTGAGCGGCGCGGTGAAGGTGGACGCGCATTACGCCAGCTCGGTGCCCTCCATCCACGCGCTGGGCGACGTGACCTCGCGCGTGCAGCTCACGCCGGTGGCGCTGGCCGAAGCCATGGTGCTGGTCGATCACCTGTTCGGCGGCAAGCGCCGCAGCTTCAGCTACGACTTCATTCCCACGGCGGTGTTCACGCATCCCAACATCGGCACCGTGGGCGACGGCGAGGAAGCGGCGCGGAAAAAATTCGGCGAGGTCACCATCTTCCGCTCGGAATTCAAGGCGCTCAAGCACACGCTGAGCGGCAACGCCGAGCGCACCTTGATGAAGCTGGTGGTGGAAACCGCGACCGACCGCGTGGTCGGCCTGCACATGGTGGGCGCGGACGCGGGCGAGATCGTGCAGGGTTTCGCGGTGGCCATGAAGGCGGGCGCGACCAAGGCGATGTTCGACGCCACGGTCGGCATCCACCCGACCATGGCCGAGGAATTCGTGACCATGCGCGAGCCTGTCAAGCGCTGAATGTGGCATCCTGCTCTTATGGTTGAGCTGCAGTTGGAAGCTTGCACGCTGGCTCAGAAATAAGTCTCACAAGCGCCGCGCTTTACAAAGCGTTTGCCATCCATTGACGAGCTTATGCGTTCATACAGGCCATGGACGCTGACTCTCCCACGTACAGCCGCAGCCGCATGCTGCAATGCCTCGTCACGGCCGGCTTGGTGCTCGGTGCCGCCTGCGCGCCGGCCCAGGTGGTGTCGGTGCCCGCCGCCGTGCTCAACCACGTCGAAGGATCGGCCGCGGTGTCGCCGCGCGGAGAACGCGAATGGATCGACGCGCGCGGACAGCCCCCGCTGCAGCGGGGCGACCGCCTGTGGACCGACCGCAGCTCGCGCGCGGAACTGCAGTCGGGCGCGCACACGCTGCGCCTGGCCAGCGAGAGCCACGTGACGCTGGAGCCCGCGCTCGAAGGGGTGACGCAGCTTGCGCTGACGCAAGGCACGCTGGCCGCGCACGTGGGCCGCATGGCGCCGGGCGAAGTGCTGGAGATCGGCACGCCGCAGCTCGCGCTGCGCCTGCGCCAGGCGGGCGACTACCGCATCGACGTGGACACCAAGGCGGGCACGACGCGCGTCACGGTGATCAGCGGCGCCGCGGTGGCCTATGGCGAACGCGGCGAGAACCAGGACGTGCGCACAGGCCAGCGCCTGACGTTCCGCGAGCGCTCGCTGGCGCGCAGCCCGACCCCGGCCTTCATGGCGGCCGACGACTTCGACCGTTGGACGGTGGCCCGCATCCGCGGCGAGCCGACCGCGCCGCCGAAGCCGGTGGCGCAGGTGCCGGTGCAGGCACAGGCACAGGTCCAGCCGGCGGCGGTGCGGACGGTGGCTCTGACCGCTCCTGCGGGGGCGCCGGTGGCGGCAAAGCCGGCGGCCTCCGCGGTCGTCGCGCAAGCACCCGCGCCAACGGTGCCGGCCATGAAGCCGGTTGCTGCCGCGCCGGCAGTCGCCATCATCCCTGCGCCGGTGCAGGCCGTTGCCAAACCGGTCGCCGCGGTCGTTCCACCCGTGCCCGTGCCTGTGCTCGCCGCCATCAAACCGGCGCCCGCACCTGCGGCTGCCGTGGTGCCTGCGGCCCCGGCCGCGGCACCAGCCAAACCGAGTGCGGACGCGAATGCAATCGCGATTGCCAGTGCAAATGCGATTGCCCTGGCGCAAAAGCGCGAACGCGAAGCGCAGCGCCAGGCGAAGGCGGCGCAGGACGCGAAGGAAACATTGCGGGCCGAGCGCGCGCAGCGTGCCGTGCAGGCGCGCCGCGCCGAGGAACAGCGCAAGCTGCAGGCGCAAAAAGCGCAGGAGGAACACCGCCTGTATGCACAGCGTGCGGAGCAGGAGCGCCGCCTGCAGGCGCGCCGCGGCGACGAGGAACGCAGGCTGCGCGCGCAGCGCGCGGCCGAGGAACACAAGCTGGCGCTGCGCGCCGCCGAAGACAAGCGCATCGCGCAGGCAAAGCATGCGGTGGACCAGAAGCGGCTGGCCGACGTGGCCGCGTCAACCCGGCGCGCCGAGGACGTGCGCATCGCGCAGGAGCGGCGCGCGCAGCTCGCGCGCCTGCAGGATCAGGCGGGACGCGAGGAGCAGGTGCAGCGCGAAGCGAAAGCACGCCGCGAAGAGCAGGCGCGCCGGCAGGAACAGGCGCGTCGCGAGGAACAGCAGGTGCGGGAGGAGCAGCAGGCGCGTCGTGAAGAGGATGCTGCCAGGCGCGAGGCCTGGGAGCGGCGCCAGAAGCTGATGGCCGACCAGTGGAAGCGGGATCACGAGTCCTGGTTGCGCCAGCAGCAGCAACAGGCCACCCAGCCCTGGCGGCCGGCACCGCAGGGGGTGCCGGCGCGGCGTGTCAGCTAAATCAGTTGACGCGGCGGCCGTAGCTGCGCATCACGACCATGTTCTTGTCTTCTTCAGGGGGCAGGTAGATGGTGGTGCGGTCGATCTTGGCGTCGAAGGCGGCGATCTCGGCGCTCGCGCAACGGATCACGGCGCGGTCCAGCGGATGGCATTGGCGGTTGCTCAATTTACTCAGCTGCTCGGATCCGTCGACCCGTTGGCGCACTTGCGCGGGATCGACCATCAGGGCAAAGGGATTGGCCATCGTTGCTGTTGTCATTCGTTGGACTCCGGTTGCTTTGTGCTTTTGATTGCGGTTTCTTGATGGAATGGACTTTGGCAGGAGAGCCGAATTTGTAACGTCAGGCGTCGGCGTTACGCTTTGTAGGACGGCTTCGCACTCCCGACGGGCCCTGCGCAGACAGTCTTGATGTGCGTTGCACAATAGGCGCATGCCCCTCACGCCACCCTTCATCGCACCCACGCGGCACAGCGATCCGGCCTCCGCGCTGGCCCAGGTCCACGCCATTTATGCGCAGCAGATCAACCACTTGCGCGAAGCCATGCAGCGCTTCGTGGCGGGCGAATCGCTGCCCGGCGCGGTGCGCGCCTGTTACCCGTTCGTACGCATCCACACCGACACGGTGGTGCCGCAAGCTGTATTGGAGAATTCGGGCCTGAGCTACGGCTTCGTGGCCGGCGCGGGCCGCTTCGAGACCACGCTCACGCGGCCCGACCTGTATGCCGACTACTACCTGGAGCAGTTCCAGCTGCTGCTGCAGAACCACGGCGTCGAACTGGAGGTGGGCACCAGCCACGAGCCGATCCCGATCCATTTCTCGTTCGCCGAGAACGACCACATCGAAGGCAACATGCCGCCCGCGCGGCGCGCGATGATGCGCGACCTGTTCGACCTGCCCGATCTCGCGAGCATGGACGACGGCATCGCCAACGGCACCTGGCGCCAGAACGCGGGCGACGCGCAGCCGCTGTCGCTGTTCACCGCCGCGCGCGTCGATTACTCGCTGCACCGCCTGCGCCACTACACCGGCAGCGCGCCCGACTGGTTCCAGAACTTCGTGCTGTTCACCAACTACCAGTTCTACATCGACGAATTCGTGCGCCTGGGCCACGAGGAGATGTCGCGGCCCGACAGCGAATACATAGCTTTCATCGAACCGGGCAACGTGGTGACGCGGCGCGCGGGCTCGCCCGCGCACCCGGTCGACCAGTTCGGCGCGCCGCCGCCGCGGCTGCCGCAGATGCCCGCCTACCACCTGTTTCGCCCCGGCCACGGCGGCATCACCATGGTGAACATCGGCGTCGGCCCGGCCAACGCCAAGACCATCACCGACCACATCGCGGTGCTGCGCCCGCATGCCTGGATGATGCTGGGCCACTGCGCGGGCCTGCGCAACAGCCAGCAGCTGGGTGACTACGTCCTGGCGCACGGCTACGTGCGCGAGGACCACGTGCTGGACGAGGAACTGCCGCTGTGGGTCCCGATCCCTGCGCTGGCGGAAATCCAGGTCGCGCTGGAGCGCGCGGTGGCCGACGTCACCGGCTTCAAGGGCGCGGACCTCAAGCGCATCATGCGCACCGGCACGGTGGCCAGCACCGACAACCGCAACTGGGAACTGCTGCCCGGCAACGAGCCGCAGCGGCGTTTCAGCCAGAGCCGCGCAGTGGCGCTGGACATGGAGAGCGCCACCATCGCGGCCAACGGTTTCCGTTTCCGTGTTCCCTACGGCACGCTGCTCTGTGTCAGCGACAAGCCGCTGCATGGCGAGATCAAACTGCCGGGGATGGCGAACCAGTTCTACCGGGAACGGGTCGACCAGCATTTGCGCATCGGCATGCGGGCTATCGAGATTCTTCGCTCGCAAGGACCGCAGAGGTTGCATTCGCGCAAGCTGCGGAGTTTCGATGAAGTGGCGTTTCAGTAGGGTTCTGGTTTTTACGCTCGGAGACCGTGGCATCGGACGGTGGCGGGGGTGGGCCATGCGCCGGATCACGCTCGCGGGCGTCTTCCCGGGCACGCAAACATTTCGTCGTCAACACCAGGGTGCCGCGCAGCCTCTGTGGCAACCGCGAATGGACCGGCGCCTGACCCACCCCCACCACCGTCCTTCCAACGAGCGTGTGGGTGCGCCAACGAAGGCGGGCCCCCGTGCGGCAAGCGGAAACCTCGCTGGAGGCTGGTGGTCGGGGTACCCGGGCGCAGGGACCATTCGCGGTCGCTACGGAGCTTGCGTGCCGACCCGGTGTTGACGTGAAGATGTCTGCCGACCGTAGCAGACGCCCGCGAGCGTGGCCCGGAGAACGGGTACCCCGGCCACCAGCCGATGCCACCCCGCAGGCACGCCTGAATTACAGCGCCGACTCGCTCTCGTACACAGCCGCCATCGCCTCCCCCAACCTCACCGCCCGGGTAGGTGCCCAGTCCGGCGTGAACGTCAGCACGTTCTTCGGGAACAGCAGGATCACGGTGGAGCCGAGCAGGAAGCGGCCCATCTCGTCGCCCTTGTGCAGCACGACGTTCTGGTCGTCGTAGCGCCACTCGCGGATCTCGCGCGTGCGCGGCGGGTTCACCACGCCGTGCCACACGGTCGCCATGCTGCCCACGATGGTGGCGCCGACCAGCACCATCACCATCGGACCGGACAGGCTCTCGAACTCGCACACCACGCGCTCGTTGCGCGCGAACAGGCCCGGCACGTGGCGGGCCGTCAGCGGGTTCACCGAGAACAGGTCGCCCGGCACGTAGATCATGCGTTTCAGGCGGCCCTCGCAAGGCATGTGGATGCGGTGGTAGTCCTTGGGCGCCAGGTACAGCGTGGCGAAATGGCCGTGGTCGAACTGCGCGGCCAGCACCGCGTCGCCGCCGACCAGGGCCCGGGTGGAATAGCTGTGGCCCTTGGCCTGGAAGATCTGGTCGTGCTCGATCGGGCCGTACTGGCTGATCGCCGCGTCCACCGGGCAGACGAAGGGCGCGGCGGCTATCGGCCGCACGCCTTCGCGCAGCGGCCGTGTGAAGAAATCGTTGAAGGTGTCGTAGCTCTCCAGGCGCGGGTCGGCCGCCTCGTCCATGTTCACCTTGTAGTGCGCCACGAACTTGCGGATCACCCACTGCGTGAGCGCACCGCCGTGCAGGCTGGCGCCCTTGCCCATCAGTACAGTGAGCAGCTTCTTGGGGAGGAGGTATTGTTGCTGGATCGGGAGCGGCGGAAACATGTCCGCATAATAGCCAGCCTGCATGAGCGAACCGCTTCTCGATGTCCGGAACCTGCGTAAACGCTACGGCAGCACGGCCGTGGTGGAAGATCTGTCGTTCCACATCGCGCCGGGCGAATGCCTTGGGGTGATCGGCCCCAACGGCGCCGGCAAGACCACCACCATCCGCATGTGCCTGGGGCTGACCACGCCCGACGCGGGCGAGATCCGCGCGCTGGGCCTGGCCATGCCGCGCGACGCGCTGGCCATCAAGGCGCAGCTGGGCGTGGTGAGCCAGTTCGACACGCTGGACCCGGACTTCAGCTGCGTCGAAAACCTGCTGGTCTACGGCCGCTACTTCGGCATGAAGGACAGCGTCATCCGCGAACGCATCCCGCGCCTGCTGGAGTTCGCCGCGCTCTCGCACAAGGCGGATGCCAAGCCGGGCGAACTCTCCGGCGGCATGCGCAGGCGCCTGTCGCTGGCGCGCGCGCTGGTCAACGACCCGAAACTGCTGATGCTGGACGAACCCACCACCGGGCTGGACCCGCAAGCGCGGCACCTGATGTGGGAACGCCTGCAGCTGCTGCTGCAGCAGGGCAAGTCGATCCTGCTGACCACCCATTTCATGGACGAGGCCGAGCGCCTGTGCTCGCGCCTGCTGGTGCTCGACCATGGCCGCGGCATCGCCGAGGGCCGGCCGCGCGAGCTGATCGCCGAGCACCTGGAGCCCGACGTGGTCGAAGCCTACGGCGAAGGCGCGCTCACGCTGGCGCAGTCGCCCCTCACGCGGCTGGCCGCGCGCACCGAGGTCAGCGGCGAAACCGTTTTCTTCTACACCGAGGAAGCCAAGCCGCTGCTGGACGTGCTGGCGCGCGAACATCCCCGGCTGCGCACCCTGCACCGCCCGGCCAACCTGGAAGACCTGTTCCTGAAGCTCACCGGCCGGCAGATCCGCGAGGAAGGATGACATGAGCACCGCCGCATCCCACTGGCGCCCACCCGTGCTCTCCATGCGCTGGTGGCCGGTGTTCCTGCGCAACCTGCTGGTGTGGCGCAAGCTGGCCATTCCCAGCCTGGTGGGCAACATCGCCGAGCCGCTGATCTGGCTGGTGGCCTTCGGCTACGGCATGGGCGCGCTGGTCGGCCAGGTTCGCCTGGGCGGCACCGAGGTGCCCTACATCCTGTTCCTGGCCAGCGGCTCGATCTGCATGAGCGCGATGAACGCCGCCTCGTTCGAGGCGCTGTATTCCGCCTTCTCGCGCATGCACGTGCAGAAAACCTGGGACGGCATCATGAACGCGCCGGTGGGGTTGGACGACGTGATCATGGCCGAGATGCTGTGGGCCGGCTTCAAGGCGGTGTTCACCGCCACCGCCATCCTGGGCGTGATGCTGGCGCTGGGCATCAGCGCCAGCCCGCACCTGCTGGTGGCCTGGCCAGTGCTGCTGGGCGTGGGCATCACCTTCTCCTGCATCGCCCTGATTTTCAACGCGCTGGCCACCGGCTACGATTTCTTCACCTACTACTTCACCCTGTTCCTCACGCCGATGATGTTCCTCTCCGGTGTGTTCTTCCCGCGCGAGCAGCTGCCCGCCGCCGTGCGCGCCGTGTCCGAGTGGCTGCCGCTCACCGCCGCGGTGGAACTGGTGCGCCCGATGTTCATGGACCAGTGGCCGGCGCACCCGGTGCGCCACCTGCTGGTGCTGGCCGCCTACGCCGTGGTCGCGTTCTGGATCGCACTGGCGCTCACGCGCAAGCGCTTCGCGGCGTGACGCCCGGCCCGCAGGCCTGTATGGTTGCGCGATGAAGATCCCCGACATCCCCTTCACCGTCACCGACTGGCAGCAACTGGAGCCGACGGCCCATCCCGGCGAGAGTGGCGTCGCGCACTGGCGTTCCTTGCAGATCGGCGATGTGCGCGTGCGCATGGTGGAGTACTCGCCCGGCTATCTGGCCGACCACTGGTGCGACCGGGGCCACGTGCTGCTGGTGCTCGAGGGTGAGCTGGACACCGAACTGTCCGACGGCCGCAGGTTCACTTTGCGGCCCGGCACCAGCTACCAGGTATCCGATTTCGGCGATGCCGCGCATCGCTCGTCCACCGCCGCAGGCGCCAGGCTGTTCATCGTGGATTGAGCGGCAGGCGCAGGCAACGCGAGCCTGCCGCGCTACGCAGCCGCGTCCGTCGCCTTCCTGTGAAGCACGTCACCGGAAAGCGCTTGCAGCGCCGCCAGCGTGTCGCGCGCTTCCGCATGCAGCCAGTCGGACAGCAGCCGCGCCTTGGTCGACTGCGGCTGCGCTAGCAGCAAGCAATAGCCATAGGCCGACGGCACCGGCGCCCACGGCGCGGGCAGCAGGCGCCGCTGCGCCAGGTCTTCGCAGGCCAATGAATACGGCACCAGCGCCACGCCCTGCGCCGCCACCGCCGCCTGCACCAGCAGCCCGCCGTGGCTGTAGCTGCGCGAGAAGTCGCGGTGCGCCGGCGTGTGGCCGTTGGCGGCCAGCAGGTCCTTCCAGCCTTGCGGCGAATGTTCGTGCAGCAGCGGGTGGCGCAGCAGCGCCTGCGCCACCGGCCCGGCGGCCAGCGGCAGGTCGGGGCTGTACACCGCCACCAGCTGCTCGCGGTACAGCAGGTCCGCGTCGGCGTCGCGCGCCTGCACGTAGCGCAGCGCCGCGTCGATGCGGCCGTCCTGCAGGTCCATCACCTGGTCGCTCACTTCCACCCGCAGGTCGAACGCGGGATGGCGCCCGGTGAAGCGGTGCAGGCGCGGAATCAGCCACTTGATCGCATGCGAGTGCGTCGCCGTCACGCGCAGCGTGGTCTCCGGGTCGTCCTGCCGGAGCGCATGCACCTCCTGCTCCAGCGCGTCCAGCAGGCGCGACACCGTGGCTGCCAGTGCGCGGCCCTGGCCGGTGATGGCAATGCTGCGTGCCCGGCGGTCCACCAGCGCGAGGCCCAGCCGCGCCTCCAGCTGCTTGACCTGCTGGCTCAGCGCGGAGGGGCTCTTGCCCAGCGCCTGCGCCGCCAGCGCGATGCTGCCGTGCCGCGCCACGCTTTCGAACTCCACCAGCCCGCCCAGCCCGATGCGCCCCGGCGAGCCCTCGAAATCCCGAGCCTGAGCATCGGCTGCGGCGTCTTGTTCGGAACGCCCGCCGGACCGACCATCGCCCGGTGGATCTTCACGAAAGGATGGCTTCATGCCCACAAGGGTACTGGTGATCGGCGGCACGCGCTTCTTCGGCAAACGCCTGGTGCGCGGCCTGCTGGAGCAAGGCTGCGACCTCACCCTGGCCACGCGCGGCCGGGCGGCGGATGATTTTGGCGACACAGTGCGGCGCATCCGCGTCGACCGGCGCGACGCTGCGGCGATGCGCGCCGCGTTCGACGGCGCGCGCTACGACGTCGTCTACGACCAGATGTGCTACAGCCCGCTGGATGCGGCCATCTCGGCCGAGGTGTTCGCCGGCAAGGTCGGGCGCTACGTGATGTCGTCCACCATCGAGGTCTACCGCGGGCTGCCGCTGCCCGGCGGACAGCCATTCACCGAAGCCGACCTGGCGCTGGACCGGGTGGAGGTGGACCACGCCTATCCCTGGCACGCGCCGGAGTTCTCCGAGGTGTCCTACGGCCGCGGCAAGCGCCAGGCCGAGGCGTTCCTGCAGCAGGACGACCGGCTGCCTTTCACCAGCGTGCGCATCGGGCACGTGCTGTCCGGGCCGGACGACTTCACCGGGCGGCTGCGCGAGTACGTGGAACGCGTGCTGCAGGGCCGCGCCCTGTGGCATGCGGCCGTGCCGGGTGCGAGCTCGTTCACCAGCCCCGCCGGCATCGTCGCCTTCCTGCTCTGGGTCGCGCAGGCGCCGCTGCTCGGGCCGGTCAATGCCGCCGACGACGGTGTGCTGACTTCGGTGGACATCCACCGCCGCGTCTGCGCGCTGGCCGGCCGGCCCGAGCAGTTGCGCCCGGTGCGCAGCGAGGTCACGCCCTCGGAGCTGAGCCCGTTCGACTACCCGGCGCCGTACGCCATGGACACGGCGCGCGCGCAGGCCGCCGGCCACTATTTCGGCAACACGGCGGACTGGCTGGACGGCTTCATCGTGCAGCACCTCGAGGCCTTGCGCGCGCAGGCGGCAAGCGCGCCGGCCACCTGATGCCCATCCACCACGCCTGGGCGTTTCTCGCGGCCGCCGCTTTCGTGATCCTGGTGCCGGGGCCCGCCACGCTGCTGGTGGCCGGCGAGGCGCAGCGCGGCCGGCGCGGCGCCGCGCTGACCACGCTGGGCATCGTGCTGGGCGACGTGGTGCTGATCGCGCTGTCGGCCGCCGGCGTGGCGGCGCTGGTGGCGCGCTGGAGCGGCGTGGCCGATGCGCTCACGGCCGCGGGCGGGCTGTATGTGATCTACCTGGGCGCGCGCATGTGGCGCCCGCCGGTTGCGGGCGCGGCGCA
>NZ_JACCWG010000235.1 GCF_013697775.1 Ramlibacter sp.
GGCGCCGCCGGCGCCGGTGCACTGGGTTCGAGTTTCTCGACGGCGATCAGCTCGGGCGGCACCACCAGCGACAACACGCTGTGCAGGTCGGCGGCCGTGCCTTCGAGCTCCACCTGGAAGTACACGCTCCCGCCCGGCTGGTTGGCGATCTCCACCTCGGCCAGCCGGCCCATCTCGCCCAGGCCTTCCAGCATGGTGTCGAGGTCGTCCTGGGGAATGGCTTCCTCCAGCGGCGCCAGCTGCACGGCGAAGCGGCGCACCACCGGCCCGGGCGCGGCGCCCCTGGCGTCGGTGCGCGGGCGCGCGATCTGGCGGCGCAGCAGCTCCTCGGACGGCGCGGCGTCGGGCGCCGCGTCCAGCACGCCGCGGTGCCGCAGCGCCTGCGCCTGGATGGTGTCGCCCGCGCGCAGCATGGCCTCGATGTCGCCCGGCTCCACCGGCCGCTCGTGCTTGCGCAGCACGTCCAGCAGGTTCTCCTGCAGGTGCGCCAGCGCCGCCATGTCGTCGCAGCCCAGCATCGCGGCGCTGCCCTTGATGGAGTGCACCGCGCGGAAGATCGCGTTCAGCTCGTCCTGCCAGGGCTGGTCGGCCTGCTCGGGCTGCAGGCGCAGCAGGATCGCCTCGACCTGCGTCAGGTGCTCGTGCGTCTCCTCGAAGAAGATCGCGCGGTAGGCGTTGGGGTCGGCCAAGGGACTGGCGGGCTGGAACATGGCGTGTTCTCAGTCGTTCAGACGAACTTGGCCACGATGTCGAGCATGCGCTGCGGATCGAACGGCTTGGCCATCCAGCCGGTGGCGCCGGCGTCGCGGCCACGCTGCTTCAAGGCCGGGTCGGCCTCGGTGGACAGCACCAGCAGCGCCACCGCGTCGTAGTCGGGCAGCCGGCGCAGCTCGCCCACCAGCGTGACGCCGTCCATGCGCGGCATGTTGTGGTCGGTCACCACCAGGTCGAAGCGCTGTCCGCGGGCGAGCTCCAGCGCCTCCACGCCGTCGCCGGCCTCGGCCACGTCGTAGCCAGCGCCGGCCAGCACGGCGGCCACCATCTTCCGCATGGAGCGGGTGTCGTCGACGACCAGAATCGTTTTTTGCATGGCCTCACTTGTGCGCGGAGCGCTCGTGGTGTTTGCGGCTGCCCGGCAGGAACTTGGCGATCACCTCGAGCAGGCGGTCCTCGTCCAGCGGCTTGGTCAGGTATTCGTCGCAGCCGGCCAGCGAGCCGCGCAGCTTGTCGAACGGCGAGCTGCGGCTGGTGAGCATCACCACCGCGGTTTTCTTGATGGCCTGCTTGTTGCCCTTGATCAGCTTGCAGACCTGGTAGCCGTCGATTCCCGGCAGCACCACGTCGAGGAACACGCAGGTGTATTCCTGGCTTCCCGACAGGCCCACCGCCTCCTCGCCGGTTTCGGCGAAGTCGACCTCGAAGCCGTAGGGGGCGAGCTTGGCCTGCATGAAGGCACGCACCGTCGCGTTGTCGTCCACCACCAGCACGGTGTCGCCCAGCATGCGCTTGTTGGTGGCCGCGTCCGGCGCCGCCTGCGGCGGCAGCGTGCGGTGCAGCACGGTGGGGTGCGAGCGGCCCAGCGCGGCGGCACCCGGCGAGGTGCGGTGCCGCGCGGGCGCGGCCTCCGCCGCTGCGCGCTCCAGCGATACCGGCCGCTCCTCGTCGCTGGCCAGCGTGTCTTCCAGCACCTGCAGCAGCTTGGCCCACTGCAGCGGCCGCTGCAGCGACGGGAAGCCCGCCGTGTGCGGGCCGGCGCCGATCATCACGGCCGGCAGGCTGGCGCGCATGTGCAGCGCGCGGAACTGGTTGAAGGACTCGGTGTTGTCGGCGTCCACCAGGTACATGTCGGGGCCGCGGCCGGCGGTGCCCGGCTCGAACTGGGCGAAGCCGGGGTCGCGCCGTGCCGCCAGCGTGAAGATGCTGGAGAGCATCGAGCGCTCGACGTCGGCAAACCCGATGACGTCGACAAGGTACGTGTCGTTGAAATTCAAGATGGATTCCTCGGGCCTTGCGCGCCGGCCGGGAACGGCCCGGGCCCGCAAGGGAGCTGCTTCAGTTGCCGCAGGACGGCCGCGCCGTCCGCCGGGCGCCGGCCCGCGTCCTTGGCGAGCATCGCGTCCAGCAGCGGCTGCCAGCCGGCGTGCCGGGCCGGCAGCGGCGGCACGGGCGCCAGCAGGTGCTGGCAGAGCAATTCGGTGGTGGTTTCGCCGGCATGCGCGGGCTGGCCGCACAGCCATTCGTGCAGCACCAGGCCCAGGCCGTAGACGTCGGTGGCGGTGGTGACCGGCCCGCCGCGCACCTGCTCCGGGCTGGCGTAGGCCGCCGTCAGCGGCCCCGGTCCGGCCCCCGTCAGCGTCAGGCGCAGGGCGCGGGCGGCGTCGGGCGTGAGCGCGGTGGCGATGCCGAAGTCGAGCAGGACCGGCGCGCCGTCCGCCGCGACCAGGA
>NZ_JACCWG010000265.1 GCF_013697775.1 Ramlibacter sp.
CGCGCCAGCGCCACGCGCTGCGCCTGGCCGCCGGACAGCTGCGAGGGTTTGCGCTGCGCCAGCTCGCCGACGCCGAGCGCGTCCAGCGCCGCATCGATGCGCGCGCGGTCCACCGCGATGCCCGCGGCGAAGAACGGCAGCTCCAGGTTGCCGCGCACGGTGAGCGCTTCGCTCAGGTGCAGCTTCTGCGGCAGGAAGCCGACCATGCGGGCGCGCCATGCGTCGCGCGCCGAGCGTCCCAGCGCGGCCAGCGGCTGGCCCGCCACAGCCACCTCGCCGGCGGTGGGCGTGAGCAGCCCCGCCATCAGCGCCAGCCAGGTCGATTTGCCGCTGCCGGAGCGCCCGCGCAGCAGCAGGCAGGCGCCCTGCGGCAACTCGACGTCGTCGAAGGCGAGCGTGGGGCCGCCCGGGTGGCGCAGGCGAAGGCCGCGCGTGCGGATCATCGAAGGACCGGGACCGGGAACACGCTCAGCGCCGCACCAGGTCGGTGAAGGTCTTGCGGAACTTCTGCACCTTGGGCGCGGCCACTGCCAGGCAGTAGCCCTGGAACGGGTTCTTCTCGAAGAAGTCCTGGTGATAGTCCTCGGCCGCCGAATAGTTGGACAGCGGCACCAGTTCGGTGGCCACCGGCTTGGAGAACAGCTTCTCCTCGGCGATCTGCCGCAGCACGGCCTCGGCCTCGGCCTTCTGTTCGGGCGTGGTGTAGTAGATGCCGCTGCGGTACTGGGTGCCGACGTCGTTGCCCTGCCGGTTGAGCTGGGTCGGGTCGTGCACCACGAAGAAAATCTCCAGGATCTGCCGCAGGCTGATCTGCGCCGGGTCATAGCTGAGCTTGACCACCTCGTTGTGGCCGGTGTCACCATCGCACACCTGCGCATAGCTCGGGTTGACGACATGGCCGTTGCTGTAGCCCGACTCGACGTCGGCAATGCCGCTCACTTCCTTGTACACCGCCTCGGTGCACCAGAAGCAGCCGCCGCCCAGCACGATGGTCTGAAGATCGCTCATGGAAAACTCCTTGGATTGAAATGCACTGTAGTCGCTTCGCAGGGCCGGTTCCTTGCACCTGCCTTGACTCCGGATGGGCTGCTGGCCTACATTACTAACCAGTCAGTCATTAATTTATGTCGCTCACCAAGTTCATCGGCGCCAAACCCGACGAGGGCCATGCCAAGCGCGAACGGCGCAAGGAAAACCGGCCCGCCGAGCTGCTGGATGCCGCGTTGGACCTGTTCGTGGAGAAAGGGTTCGCCGCCACCCGCGCCGAAGAGGTGGCGGCGCGGGCCGGCGTTTCCAAGGGCACCCTGTTCCTGTATTTCCCCAGCAAGGAAGAGCTCTTCAAGGCCGTGGTGCGCGAGAACATCTCCGGCCGCTTCAAGGAATGGGAGCAGGAATTCCACGCCTTCGAGGGCACCACCATCGAGATGGTGCGCTACTGCATGCGGGTCTGGTGGGAGCGCATCGGCGCCACCCGTGCCTCGGGCATCACCAAGCTCATCGTCAGCGAAGCGCGCAACTTCCCCGACATCGCGGCCTTCTACCAGCAGGAAGTGATCCGCCCCGGCACCGAGCTTGTTCGCGGCATCCTGCAGCGCGGCGTGGACCGCGGCGAGTTCCGCCCGCTGGACATGGAATACGCGGTGTTCGGCATCATCGCGCCGATGATCTTCCTGATCATGATGAAGCACTCGCTGGGCGTGTGCATGCCGCAGGACTACGCGCTGGACCCCGAGCGCTACCTCGCCTCCCAGCTGGAGCTGCTGCTGTGCGGCCTGCAGCTGCGCCCGGGCGAGGGCCCCGGCGGGACGGCGCCATGAAACGCCTGAACTGGAAATGGCTCGTCGCGGGACTGCTGGTGCTGCTGCTAGCCACCGGCGTGCTGCGCGCCCTGTCGGCGCGCAAGGCACAGCAGGCCACGCTGGCCGCGGCCTCGGTGCAGAAGGCGCAGGCCCTGGCGGAACTGGCCGCCACCGACGTGGTGAAGGCCGAGACCCGCGAACTGGCCCAGGGCCTGCCGATCTCCGGCTCGCTGAAAGCCGTGAACTCCGCCGTGGTGAAGGCCCGCGTGGCCGGCGAGCTGCAGGGCCTGGCCGTGCGCGAGGGCGACACGGTCAAGGCCGGCCAGGTGATCGCGCGGGTCGATTCCACCGAATACGCGGCGCGGCTCAAGCAGGCGCAGCAGCAGGCCGGCTCGGCCAAGGCGCAGATCGACATCGCCCAGCGCCAGTGGGCCAACAACAAGGCGCTGGTGGACCAGGGTTTCATTTCCAAGAGTGCGCTGGACACGTCGTTCAGCACCCTGTCGGGCGCCGAGTCCACCCACCGCGCGGCGCTGGCGGCGGTGGACGTGGCCCGCAAGAGCGTGGACGACACGGTGCTGCGCGCGCCGATCTCCGGCGTGGTGTCGCAGCGCCTGGCCCAGCCGGGCGAACGGGTGGCGATCGACGGCCGCGTGGTCGAGATCGTCGACCTCAGCAGGCTGGAGCTGGAAGCCACCTTGAGCGCCGCTGATTCGGTGGCGGTACGCGTGGGACAGGACGCGGCGCTGCAGATCGAAGGCAGCGGCCGGCCGATCGCGGCCAAGGTGGTGCGCATCAACCCGAGCGCCCAGGCCGGCAGCCGCAGCGTGCTGGCCTACCTGGCCGTGTCGGACGCCACCGGCCTGCGCCAGGGTTTGTTCGCCCAGGGCACGGTTGCCACCGGCGCGGCCAGCGGCGTGGCGGTGCCGGTGTCGGCCGTGCGCACCGACAAGCCCGCGCCCTACGTGCAGGTGGTCGAGCAGGACAAGGTGGCCCACAGGCCGGTGCAGACCGGCGCGCGCGGCGAAGCCGGCAAGGAGATGTGGGTGGCGGTGCAGGGGCTGCAGGCCGGCGCCGTCGTCATCAAGGGACACGTGGGGCCGCTGCGCGAGGGCACGGCGGTGAAGTTCACGGGCATGGGTGGGCAGGCGCAGGGCCCGGCCCCCAGGCCCTAGTCCCCTCTTGCCATGTGGTTCACCCGCGTCAGCCTGAACAACCCGGTGTTCGCCACCATGGTGATGCTCGCCATCGTGGTGCTGGGGCTGTTCTCCTACCAGCGGCTGAAGGTCGACCAGTTCCCCAACATCGACTTCCCGGTGGTGGTGGTCACCACCGAATATCCCGGCGCCTCGCCCGAGATCGTCGAAAGCGAGGTCAGCAAGAAGATCGAAGAAGCGGTGAACTCCATCGCCGGCATCAACACGCTGAGCTCGCGCAGCTACGAGAACCAGTCGGTCGTCGTCATCGAGTTCCAGCTGCACATCGACGGGCGCAAGGCCGCCGACGACGTGCGCGAGAAGATCGGGGCCGTGCGCCCCACCCTGCGCGACGAGGTGAAGGAGCCGCGCGTGCTGCGCTTCGACCCCGCCGCGCGCTCCATCTGGTCGGTGGCGGTGCTGCCGGATGCGGGCAAGGGCACGCCGATGTCGGCGGTGGAACTCACCAACTGGGCCGACCAGGTGCTCAAGAAGCGGCTGGAGAACGTGCGCGGCGTCGGCTCGGTCACGCTGGTGGGCGGCTCCAAGCGCGAGATCGACGTCTACCTGAACCCGGCCGCCATGGAGGCGCTGGGCATCACGGCCGACCAGGTGGTGGCGGCCGTGCGCAGCGAGAACCAGGACCTGCCGGTGGGCGCGGTGCGCTCGCTGGCGCAGGACCGGGTGGTGCAGATCGCCGCGCGCATGGAGCGGCCGGAAGACTTCGGCCGCATCATCGTCGCGCGAAAAGGCGGCGCCCCGGTGCGCATCGACCAGGTGGCGCGCGTGGCCGACGGCGCGCAGGAGCTCGACAGCCTGGCGCTCTACAACGGCGAGCGCACGCTGCTGCTGTCGGTGCAGAAGTCGCAGGACGAGAACACCATCGAGGTCGTCGACGGGCTGGCGAAGACGCTGGCCGAAATGGCGGCGCAGCTGCCTCCCGGTGTGCGGCTGCAGCCAGTCGCCGACGCGTCGCGGCCGATCCGCGTGGCGGTGGAGAACGTGCGGCGCACGCTGATCGAGGGCGCGGCGCTCACGGTGCTCATCGTGTTCCTGTTCCTCAATTCCTGGCGCTCCACCGTCATCACCGGCCTGACCCTGCCGATCGCGCTGATCGGCACCTTCCTGGCGATGTACGCGTTCGGCTTTTCCATCAACATGGTCACGCTGATGGCGCTGTCGCTGTGCGTGGGCCTGCTGATCGACGACGCCATCGTGGTGCGCGAGAACATCGTGCGCCACGTGCAGATGGGCAAGACGCCCTACCAGGCCTCGCTGGACGGCACGCAGGAGATCGGCCTGGCGGTGCTGGCCACCACCTTCTCCATCGTCGCCGTGTTCCTGCCCATCGGCTTCATGGGCGGCATCATCGGCAAGTTCTTCCACGAGTTCGGCGTCACCATCGTGGCGGCGGTGCTGATCTCGATGTTCGTCAGCTTCACGCTGGACCCGATGCTGTCGTCGATCTGGCACGACCCGGAGATCGACAAGCGTTCCGTTCGCCCTGAAGGGGCCGTTCGCCCTGAGCTTGTCGAAGGGCAGCAGGGCTTCGACAAGCTCAGCCCGAACGGGGGCGCGCTTGGCCCGCACGGGGGGAGCCTCAGCAGGCTCTACGACAACAGCATCGGCCGCGTCACCGGCTGGTTCGACCGCGCCACCGAGTCGCTGGGCGACGGCTACCAGCGCATCCTGCGCTGGTCGCTCGGCCACAAGGCCCTCACCATGGCGGGCGCGGTGGCGATCTTCCTCACCAGCATCTTCATGGTGCCGCTGCTGGGCACAGAGTTCGTGCCCAAGGCCGACTACTCGGAAACCTGGATCAATTTCTACACGCCGGTCGGCTCGTCGCTGGAACTCACCGAAAGCAAGGCGCGCCAGGTGGAAGCCATCGTGCGCGAATTCCCGGAGGTGCGCTACACCGTCTCCACCATCAACACCGGTACCGCGCAGGGCAAGATGTACGCGGCGGTCTATGTGCGGCTGGTGGACCGCAAGGAACGCAAGCGCAGCGTCGACCAGATGGCCGACGTGCTGCGCGAACGCTTGAAGCAGGTGCCGGGCATCACCGTCACCCATGCCGGGCTGCTGGATTCGGTGGGCGGCAACAAGCAGATCGAGTTCTCGCTGCAGGGCCCCGATCTGAAGGAGCTGGAGCGCCTGTCGGCCCTGGTGATGGCGCGCGTGCGCCCGATCCCCGGCCTGGTCGACCTGGATTCCAGCGTCAAGCCCGACAAGCCGGTGGTGGCCGTGGACGTCAAGCGCGACGCCGCCTCCGACCTGGGGCTGTCGGTGGCGCAGATCGCCGGCGCGCTGCGCACCCTGGTGGCCGGCCAGACGGTGGGCAACTGGCGCGCGCCCGACGACCAGACCTACGACGTGAACGTGCGGCTCGCGCCCGGCGCGCGTACCGCGCCGCAGGACCTGGAGCGCCTGCCCTTCGCCACCGGCAGCAACGCCGACGGCAGCCCGCGCATCGTGCGGCTGAACCAGGTGGCCACGGTGCACGAATCGACCGGGCCCAACCAGATCAACCGGCGCGACCTGACGCGCTCGGTGGCGCTGAACGCCAACGCGTCCGGCCGCGCCGCCGGCGACGTGTCCGCCGACATCCGCAAGCAGCTCGACGCCATCCAGTTCCCGCCCGGCTACGGCTACCAGTTCAGCGGCTCCACCAAGAACATGGCGGAATCGTTCGGCTATGCCGTCTCGGCCCTGGCGATGGCGGTGATCTTCATCTACATGATCCTGGCCAGCCAGTTCAAGAGCTTCCTGCAGCCGCTGGCGCTGATGACCTCGCTGCCGCTCACGCTGATCGGCGTGGTGCTGGCGCTGATGATGTTCCGCTCCACGCTGTCGATGTTCTCGGTGATCGGCGTGGTGATGCTGATGGGCCTGGTGACCAAGAACGCCATCCTGCTGGTGGACTTCGCGATCCGCATGCGCGAGCAGGGGATGGACCGCGCCGAGGCGCTGCTGCACGCCGCCAAGGTGCGGCTGCGGCCGATCCTGATGACCACGCTGGCCATGATCTTCGGCATGGTGCCGCTGGCCTTCGCGCTGACCGAAGGCTCGGAGCAGCGCGCGCCGATGGGCCAGGCGGTGATCGGCGGCGTCATTACCTCCTCGCTGCTCACCCTGGTGGTGGTGCCGGTCGTCTACTGCCTGCTCGACGACTTCGCGAGCTGGGCGCGCCGCCGCGGCCGCCGCGCGCCCACCGGCGGCGGCCCTTCGACGGGGCTCAGGGCGAGCGGTGGAACGCTGCCGGTGCCGGCTTCTAAAATCGGCGATTTGCCCTGAACACGCCTCCCGAGGAAAACCCCATGACCGCCGTCATCGACATCGAACGCGCCCGCTTCAACATGATCGAGCAGCAGATCCGCCCCTGGGATGTGCTGAACCTGGACGTGCTCGCGCTGCTGTCCGCCGTCAAGCGCGAGGAGTTCGTGCCGCTCGCGCACCGGCCGCTCGCCTTTGTCGACACCGAAATCCCCCTGGTCGGCGGCAGTGCCGATGAGGCGCTGCGCACCGGCCAGTGCATGCTGGCGCCGCGCGTGGAAGCGCGCCTGCTGCAGGAGGCGAGCGTGCGGCTGCACGACAAGGTGCTGGAAGTCGGCTCCGGCTCCGGCTACGTGGCCGCCCTGCTCGCGCGCAGCGCCCAGCGCGTCATCACGCTGGAGATCGACCCCGAGCTCGCGCGCATGGCGCGTTCGAATTTGCAGAAGGCAAGCATCTCGAATGCCGAGGTCCGCGAGGCCGATGGCAGCAGGGGCCTGCCCGCCGACGGCCCGTTCGATGTCATCATGCTCAGCGGCTCCGTGGCCGAGGTCCCGCAGAACCTGCTTGCGCAGTTGAAGATCGGCGGGCGCCTCGCCGCCATCGTGGGCAACGACCCGATCATGCGCGCCACCCTCATCACCCGCACCGGCGAAGCCAGCTACACCACCGCGCAGCGCTGGGACACGGCGGCGCCGCGCCTGCTGAATTTCCCCGAGCCGTCCCGCTTCCACTTCTGATCCACACCGTCCCATGATTCCCCAGCTGCGTCCTTCCGAATTGTCCGAGTGGCTGCGCGAGCACGCCGGTGCGCGGCCGCTGGTGCTGGACGTGCGCGAACCCTGGGAGCTGCAGACGGCGAGCGTGAAAGCCGACGGCTTCGAGCTGGTCGCGATCCCGATGAACACCGTGCCGGCGCGCATCGGCGAGCTCGATCCCGCGCGGCCCGTGGCCTGCCTGTGCCACCACGGCGCGCGCAGCCAGCGGGTGGGCATGTTCCTGGCGCAGCAGGGCTTCGGCGACGTCGTCAACATCGCCGGCGGCATCGACGCCTGGTCCGCCGAACGCGACCCATCGGTGCCGCGCTACTGACGCCCCGCGCCCACGTCCACACCAGACACGCAGACTCCACGAAAAGGGACTTTCCGATGACACCGTTGCGACTCCTTCCCCTGTCGCTGGCGCTGGGCGCCGCCTTCGCCGGCCTGCCGGCGCGCGCGCAGAGCCTGGTCGAGCTGTACGACGCGGCGCGCGTCTACGACGCGAACTGGCAGTCGGCCAAGTCGCAGTACGACGCCAGCGTGTTCCGCGCCGAACAGGCCAAGGCCGGCCTGCTGCCGTCGGCCAACCTGTCGGTGGGCGTGAGCCGTTCACACCTGGACGTCGACACGCCGCCCGTGGACCGCTGGTACGGCACGCAGAGCGCCACCGTCGGCGCCTCGCAGCCGCTGTACCGCCCGGCCAACCTGGCCACCTACCGCCAGGGCCTGCGCCAGGCGCAGCTGGCTGAGTCGCAGCTCGCACAGGCCAGCCAGGAACTGATCGTGCGCGTGAGCCAGGCCTACTTCGACGTGCTGGCCGCGCAGGACACGCTGGCCTTCGTGCGGGCGCAGAAGTCCGCCGTGGGCGAGCAGCTGGCCTCGGCCAAGCGCAACTTCGAGGTCGGCACCTCCACCATCACCGACACGCGCGAAACGCAGGCCCGCTACGACCTGGTGAACGCACAGGAAATCGCCGCCGAGAACGACCTGCGCGTGCGCAAGCTGGCGCTGGACACGGTGGTGGGCCGCAACAACGCCCAGCCCACGCCGCTGGCGGTGCCGCTGGCAACGCCCACGCCCTCGCCGGCCGACCCCGAAGCCTGGGTGCAGCAGGCCGAGCAGAACAGCCCGCAGGTTCAGCAGGCGCGCACCAACGTGGAGATCGCGCGGCTGGAAGTGGATAAGGCCGAGGCCGGCCACAAACCCACGGTGGACCTGACGGCCAGCTACGGCATCCAGCGCAACGCGGGCGGCAGCAGCACCTCCACGCTGGAGAACCGGCCCAAGGCCGGCACGGTGGGCGTGGTGATGAACCTGCCCCTGTTCTCCGGCTTCGCCACGCAAAACCGCATCCGCGAGACGCTGTCGCTGGAAGGAAAAGCCAAGTCGGACCTGGAGGCCACGCGCCGCTCGGTCGCGCAGGCGGTGCGCACGGCGTACTTCGGCGTGGTGTCCGGCCAGGGCCAGGTGCGTGCGCTGGAAGCGGCCGAGGCGTCCAGCCAGAGCGCGCTGGAAGCCAACCGCCTGGGCTACCAGGTCGGCGTGCGCATCAACATCGACGTGCTGAACGCGCAAAGCCAGCTGTACCAGACCAAGCGCGACCTCGCGCAGGCGCGCTACAACGTGTTGCTGGGACACCTGCGGCTGCGGCAGGCGAACGGCACGCTGCAGGCGGAGGACCTGGCGCGGTTGAATGTGCTGCTGGTGAAGTAAGCCACCTTCGAAAGGCGAACGGCGCGGACCTCCGCGCCGTTGTCGTTTTCAGAAGTCCTTCAGCTGCTTCTTCAGCGCCAGCTTGGCCTGGTGCCGCTGCGCCGACGTCGACTTGCGGTGCTCGCCCGCCTTCCTCTGCGCGGCCACCACCACCAGCGGATTGCGCGGCTTGGGCGCGGTCAGGCGCAGCTTGATCTTGCGGGCGGCGGACGAACTCATGCCGCCATCCTGGGCATCAGGCCTGCGTGCGCGCCTTGCCGCCCGGCAGGGGCAGCTTCAGCAATCCGGTGGACAGCGCCGTGCCGCACACGATCACCAGGCCGCACAGCACCATCCACGGCGTGACGCCCTCGCCCAGGAACAGCGCGCCGTAGAAGATGGCGAACACCGGCACCACGAAGGTCACGGCCAGTGCCTTGGCCGGACCTGCTTGCTCGATCAGGCGGAAGTACAGCACGTAGGCCAGCCCGGTGCACACCACGCCGACAGCCACCACCGCCCACCACGCGTGCGCGGACGGCATCTGCGCCGGCCACAGCCACAGCGCGGGCAGCGCCAGGCCGAGGGTTGCGCCGATCTGGCTGCCGGTGGCGGTGACCAGCGGCGGAATGCCGGTGAGATAGCGCTTGGTGGCGCTGGCCGCCAGCGCGTAGCAGACCGTCGCGCCCAGGCAGGCCAGCACCGCCCAGCCCGGCGCGATGCCGGACGCGTCGGGGCGGAAGCTGGCCTTGTCCCAGGCCAGCATGGCCACGCCGGCAAAACCGATCACCAGGCCCAGCACGCGCGAGCCGCTCAGGCGGTCCTTCAGCCAAGCCCAGGCCACCAGCGCGCCGAACAGCGGCACGGTGGCGTTCAGGATGGCCGACAGGCCGGTGGTGATGGACAGCAGCGCGAACGAGAACAGTGCGAACGGGATGCCCGAGTTCAGCACGCCGACGATGAAGATCGGCTTCCAGTGCTGGCGCAATTGCGGGCCCTGCCGGCGCCACAGCAGCAGCGGCAGCAGCACCACCGAGGCAACGGCGACGCGCGCCGCGGCCGTTGGCAATGCGCCGAACTCCACCACGGCCACGCGCATGAACAAAAAAGACGAGCCCCAGATGGCGGCCAGCAGGATGAAGTCGACGATGGAAGCAAAGCTCATGGCGATCGAGTGTGCGGGCAAACCGCGCGCGCGGCGCGGCGCAGTGATGACATTTGCGCAGGGTTTTGATACGCGGATCACATCAATGCGGCACGCCCTCCAGCCGCAGCAGCGCGCTCTTGCGTTCCAGCCCGCCCGCATAGCCGGTGAGCGAGCCGCCCGTGCCCAGCACGCGGTGGCAGGGCACGACGATGCTGACCGGATTGCGCCCCACCGCCGCGCCGACGG
>NZ_JACCWG010000286.1 GCF_013697775.1 Ramlibacter sp.
CAGCTGCGGCGCGCCGGGGGCGATGGCGTCGGCCCCCTCGGTGACATGCGGCAGCGGCTCGTAGTCGACCCACACGGCTTCGGCCGCGTCGCGCGCCTGCTGCAGCGTTTCGGCCACCACCAGCGCGACGGCGTCGCCGACGAAGCGCACCATTTCGTGCGCCAGCACCTGGCGCGGCGCGCTGGTGCCTGGGCCGCCGTCGGGCCGCTTGAAGCCGCTGGTGCCGGCCATCGGCTTGATGCCGGCCGCCTGCAGGTCGGCGCCGGTCAGCACCGCCGCCACGCCGGGCATGGCGCGCGCCTGCGCCGTGTCGATGGACAGGATGCGCGCGTGCGGATGCGGCGAGCGCACGAACAGCAGCCGCAGCTGGCCCTCGGGCATGAGGTCGTCGGCGTACTGGCCCAGGCCCTTGAGCAGGCCCTCGTCTTCGATGCGCTGGACGGACTGGCCACTGCCGAAGCGCTGCGCGATGCCGGTGGATGAGGTGCTCACGTCGTCAATCCTTTTCGCCTTGTTCATACAGCGTCTCGCGGCCCATGCGGTCGAGCACCAGCTCGGCCGTCCACGGCAGCATCAGCGCGCCGCAGCGGCTGTCGCGGTACAGGCGCTCCAGCGGCAGGTGCTTCATCATGCTCTGGCCGCCGCAGGTGCGGATGGCCAGCCGCGCGATGTCGTTGGCGCCCTCCATCACGCTGTAATGCGCGGCGTAAAGACGCATGCGTTCGTCCTTGGACGGATCGGGCCGCGCCTCCAGCACCACGCGCAGGAACAGGCTTTTCAGCTGCTCCAGCTGGATGCGCATCTGCGCCACGGCGATCTGCTTGGTGGGGTACATGCGGCGCTTGACCGGCGGCTCGCCGGGCACCTCGCCGCGCAGGTACTGCACGGTGAAGTCGTAGGCGGCGTTGGCGATGCCGAGATACGTGGGCGACAGCGTGAAGAACATCGCCGGCCAGGTCTGCGCGCCCTTGAAGTAGATGCCGCGTGGCATGAGCTGCTCGTCGTCGGACACGAACACGTCCTTGAACCCGAGGTTGCGGCTGACCGTGCCGCGCATGCCCAGCGGATTCCAGTCGCCGCTGATGGACAGGCCCTCGCTGGTGGCCGGCACGGCCAGGTAGAGCGTGTCGCGCGCGTCGGGCTTCTCGTCGCCCTTGTCCTCGGTGCACAGGATGCCGTAGTAGTCGGCCGCGCCCGACAGCGAGGCGAAGATCTTGCGGCCGTTGACCAGCCAGCCGCCTTCCACCTTGCGCGCCGTGGTGCCGAAGGGCGCGCGGCCGGCGGCGGCGGCGCTGCCTTCGGAGAACGGCTGCGCGTAGACGGCGCCGTCCTTCACCACCCGCGCGAAATGCAGGTCGCGACGGCGGTTGTGTTCGGCGCGCTGCGCCTCGGTCATTGCGATGCCGTCGGCCAGCACGCCGGTCCACAGGGTGGAGCAGATGTGCATGTTGTAGGTGAGCGCGGTGGCGCCGCAAAAGCGCCCGATCTCCGCCGCCACCATCGTGTAGGTCGCGTAGTCGGCGCCCAGGCCGCCGTGGCTGCGCGGCACGCACAGCCCCAGCAGGCCGGCCGCGCGCAGGTCCTCGTAGTTGGCGAACGGGAAGCTCGCCTCCTCGTCCCACTGCGCGGCGCGCGCGGCGAACCGGTCGCGGCCCAGCGCGTGCGCCAGCGCCAGCAGCTCGCTTTGCTGCGGGGTGAAGGCGTGGTCGCCGACGGCGGGCGTGAAATCCAGTGTGGGCATGGTGTGGGTGCTCAGTGCAGCACGCGCGGCAGCGCGAGGAAGTTCAGCAGCATCCCGTCGAAATCGTCGGGCGCCTCCAGGTTCTGCAGGTGGCCGACGCCGCGGATTTCCAGGTAGGTGCTGTTCGGGATCGATTGCGCCATCTTCTTCATCATGGCGGGCGGCGCGTTCCGGTCGTGCTCGCCGGCCAGCAGCAGGGTGGGCACGCGGATGTTGCCCAGGTTGGCACGCCGGTCGAAGGTGACCATGCATTCCAGTGCGCGCCGGTAGGTCGATGCCGGCACCAGGCCCATGCAGTGCGTGGCCAGGCGCACGCCTTCGGGCAGCGAACCGGGTCCGACCATGCGCGGCACCATGATCTCGGCCAACTCCGCCATGGTGGTGCCCGCGTCCAGCGGCGCGGTGCGTTCGGCGATGAAGCCGCGCTGCCAGTCGCCGTCGGGTTTGCCGAAGGCCGGCGAGGTGCCGCACAGCACCAGCTTGCTGACCAGCTCGGGCCGGCGCGCCACCACCTCCTGCGCCACCATGCCGCCCATGCTGTGGCCCACCAGCGCCACGTGGCCGCACTTCAGCGCTTCGATGAGTGCGATGCAGCTTTGCGCCAGGCCCTTGAAGGTGTAGGGCTCGATCGGGGCGCTGCGCCCATAGCCCGGCATGTCCCAGGCCACCGCGCGGTAGCCGGACGCCGCCAGCGTTTCCACCTGCGGCGCGAACGCCAGGTGGCCGCCGCCCACGCCGTGCAGCATCAGCACCGTGGTGGCGCCGCCGCCCAGCACGTTGAAGGAAGGAATGGGTGTCATGGAATCAGGCGCCCCGCGTCCACCACGGTGGTGCCGTCCAGCCGCACCGTGCAGCCGCGCAGCGGCAGGTCGAAATGCCCCGGCGTGTGGCGGCCCGCCACTTCGTTCGCGCCGGTGCTGTAGAGGAAGTTGCCGGCAAAGGCGCGCAGCTCGGTGCCATTGAAGTCACGCTTGTCGTACAGCGCCATGCTGTCCCAGCGGGCCTGTGCGTTCAGCCCGTAGCCGACGTGGCTGACCGCATAGGCTTCGCGGTCGCCCCAGCCGGCGATGTAGCTGCGCATCAGCTCGGCGTCGACGCCGCTGCCCTCGATGCGCGTGACGTAGTCGTTCTCGATGGTCAGCGTCACCGGCCGTTCCAGGTAGCGCTTGAAGGTGAGGTTGACGTCGCCCTCGGCCAGCACCAGCGTTCCGTTGACGCTGCCCGCCGCCGGAAACGCCAGCGCCAGGCCGCCGGGCCAGTGCGTCATGGTGCCCGGCCGCGCGGTGGTGCCCCAGTTGCCGCCGCAGGCCGCGCCTTCCAGCGAAATGGCCAGGTCGGTGCCGGCGGCCGAGCTGACCTGCATGCGGCGGCTGGCGCGCAGCCGCTTCACGTGCTCCTTGACCAGCGGCTCCAGCGTGTCGTCCGGCAGCAGGCGCGCCAGTGCCTCGGGGTGCTCGTTGCTCACGTAGATGACGCGCGCGCCGCCGCGCAGGATGGCGGGCAGTTCGGGCGCATGCATCAGGCCCTCGACCGTGCAATCGACCACCAGCGTGCTGCCGGCCAGCGCGGCCACCACCGGCTGCAGCTGCCGCAGCGCCGCCGACGCGCCGGTGCTGCGCGCCACCGGCAGCGTGCCGCCGAAGACGCTGGGCACGGAAAGCTCGAACACGCTGCAGCCGATGCGCGCACCAGCGAGCCGGGCCAGCTCGGGCAGCACCGGCCGGCTCTGGCTTTCGCGCAGCACCGCGACCGTGTCGCCGGGGCACAGCGCGCAGCGGCGCAGCACCGTTTCGAAAGCGTCGAGCCAGGCGGGCTCCAGCGTCGTGTCGTTCAGCAAGTCGTGGTGTCCATGGCAAGGAATATCTCCGATGTATTATTCATGAATGCTCCTGTACCGGCTGCAATGAATCCACCGCGCCAAGCCCAGCCGCCGAGTTTTTCGGCGCAGGAGTTCCGCAGCGCACTGGGCATGTTCGCCACCGGCGTCACCATCGTGACCGCCGGTGATGTCGACGGCGCCATCGTCGGCCTGACCGCCAACTCCTTCAATTCCGTCTCGCTCGACCCGCCGCTGGTGCTGTGGAGCCTGTCGCGCGCCGCCGCCTCCCTGGCGGTGTTCAGCGCCGGCTCGCACTACGCCATCAACGTGCTGGCGGCCGACCAGCGCCCGCTGGCCGAGCGCTTCGCGCTGCGCGGGGCCGACCGCTGGGCCGGCGTCGAGTACGAGCGCGGCAGCGGCGGCGCGCCGCTGCTGCGGGGCGCCGCCGCCTGCTTCGAGTGCTTCAACCGCAGCCGCTACGAGGAAGGCGACCATGTCATCTTCGTCGGCGAAGTCGAGCGCTGCAGTCACCGGGTCGGCGCCTCGCCGCTGCTGTTCCACGGCGGCCGGTTTTATACGGAACATCCCCTGTGAAACCTTGTGGGACAGACCAGGTAAGT
>NZ_JACCWG010000318.1 GCF_013697775.1 Ramlibacter sp.
GAAGCTCCTGCTGCGTCTGCCCATCCAGCTCAATCGACTTGGCGACCCGCATGGCATCACACCCCCTTGGCCATCGGAGTATGCCTTCGAGCGAAAGTTTAACTAATTCGCGCGCACTACACTAGAGGCTTGAATGCAGCAGGTTGATCATCGAGATGAAATCAAATACCGGCAGGCCCGAGCGGCGGCGAATCATTGCCGCATAGGGGGGCAGATCAGTGCATTCAAGAACGAACGCGCGAATACCAGGGTACGTCTCGAGCGCGCGAAGCACAGTACCCAAAATCTCCTGCTCGATCACCGCCAGATCGACTTCGGCATCGGGTTGCGCAAAAATCCGGTTCCATTCGCTGCATTGTTCCAGGCCGATGATGTGCAGGCCCTCGGTACGGCTGATCCCGACCGAAGACAAGTGTTCGGGCCGAAGAGCCTGCGTGTTGGCGGTGAGTACGCAGATTTCGCTTTTGGGTCCGTGGATTTGCTGCACCAGGGGCACCAGCAAAAGACTGGACGTAAAAACCGGTACGCCGACCGCTTCGGCGAGTTCTTGCTGGAAAATCGCGTTGAATCCGCAGCTGGTCGTGATTGCCTTGACGCCCTGCGCTGCCATTGTCCGGGCATCGGCGATCATCGTGCGAAGCACTGCCGGGTCGGGGTTCTCGAGGATGGTGTGAACGTTGGCACCATGCACCGGAACGAAGTGCACGGGGTAGTCATACGACGCAGGATTGGTGCTGTTGCCAACGAGGGTTTCAAGTTGCATGAGGCCCCTGGGAACCTGCCCTTTTTCCCAGCACAGGATTCCGATCTTCGCGACTCCAGTTGCACTCGTCATAAGACTCCTTCAGAACCGGTCGATCCGGTAAGGCGCCAAGTCGAAAGGGGCTGCATGGCCGCCGACCATGCCTGCAATCAACTGGGCCGTGATGGCGGACAAGGTCAGTCCCAGATGGCCGTGCCCGAAGGCGTAAAAAACATTGCTGCAGCGTGGTGACCGCGCAATCACAGGCAATGAATCGGGTGTCGAGGGACGATGGCCCATCCATTCGCGTTGAACAGTCTGCAAGCGGGTGCCGGGCAGCACGCTGTGGACAAAGGGCACGAGTGCGCGGATGCGCCGGAAGTCTGGCGCAGCCGTCAGGCCGGCCAATTCGTCGCCGCTGGCCAGGGAGATTCCGTCGTGCATGGGTGACAGGACACAGTCCTTTTCAGGAAAGCTCACGGGGCGGGAAAGCAGGGGCCCATCCGTCGAGCCCCATGAAATATGGTAGCCACGCTCGGTGTCAAGGCTCACGCGATCTCCGAGCTGGGAGGCGAATTGCTTGGACCAGGCGCCGGCCGCGATCACCACGGAATCGAAGCGGCGCACCGTCTGCTGGGTTCGCACGGAAACCCCGCCATCGCCGATCGGCCTGATGTCCTGCACGTCTTCTTGAGCGAACTGCGCGCGACGCTCAAGTGCCCCTTTGAAATACGCTTGTACCAAGCCCATGGGGTAGTTGACGAAGCCGCTCTCGGGCTGAAACAGGCCGCGGGTGTACGCCTCCTTGCTGAGGTTGGGCTCCAGGTCCGCGATCTCCCCGGCGCGCAAAGCGGAAAAGTTGACGCCGTGGCGCGTCATCAATTCGCGTTCCAGCGCGGTTTTGGAAAATGCCGCGTCCGAGCCGTAGACCTTCAGCCAGCCGACCGGCTGAATTCGGTCAAGGGCGTTGCTCAAGCGGGCCAAATCCTGGTGCGCGCGCATGGCGTTGGACACCAGCGGATGCAGCGCCGCCGCGATCGTCGCGACGCGCGCAGGGCGACTCGCCGCGATAAAACGAAAAAGCCAGGGAAGCACCTGAAAAGCATAGGCCGGCCGCAGAACAGCGGCCCCGTTGGAGTCCAGGAAATACGACGGCAGCGAGCGAATGACACCGGGTGTGGCCGTTGGCGTGACCGCCCCTGTCACGATGCCGCCGGCATTTCCGAAGCTGGTTCCCGCGCCCACGTCGCCGCGATCGATGACGGTCACCGCATGGCCCTCGGCGGCCAGTGCAAGGGCCGTCGCGGCTCCCACGATGCCGGCGCCCATCACGGCAACGGCGCGTGGGTGTTTGCTTTCAACTGTGTTCATGGGACCGGTGGATCTAGTGGTGAAGAATCTTTCCAAGGAATTCCCGCGTCCGATCGTTCTTCGGTGCCTGGAAGAAGATTTCGGGCTCGGCAACCTCGAGGATCGCGCCCTTGTCCATGAACACCACCCTGTCGGCAACCTTGCGCGCGAAGCCCATTTCATGCGTGACCACGATCATGGTCATGCCGTCTTTGGCCAGAGCGACCATGACGTCCAGAACTTCATTGATCATTTCGGGGTCCAGCGCCGAGGTCGGCTCGTCGAACAACATGATCTTCGGCTGCATGCAAAGGCTGCGAGCAATCGCGACCCGCTGCTGCTGTCCTCCTGACAGCTGATGAGGGTAGGCCTCGAACTTGTCGGCGAGGCCCACCTTTTCCAGCAACTGGCGGCCGCGGCTGATCGCCTCCTTCTTGGTCAGCTTGCGCACATGGATGGGCGCCAGCGTCACGTTTTCCAGCGCCGTCATGTGCGGGTAGAGATTGAATTGCTGAAAGACGAAGCCAAGCTCCATCCGCAGTTGCCGCAGCCCTGCCGCGTGGGTGACGGAAGCACCGTCCACGATCAGCTCGCCGTTCTGGAATTTCTCCAGGCCGTTGACACAGCGGATGAGGGTGCTTTTTCCAGAACCGCTTGGTCCGCACACGACCACCACCTCTCCCCTGGCCACATGCAGATTGATGTTTTGCAAAACGTGGTTCGTTCCGAACCATTTGTTGAGCGCGCTGAATTTGATCATGTGCCTATTTGCTTGGTTCTCGGCGTCCTTGCGGAACTGAAACTCAACGCTTCTCCTGTCGACGAGACAAATGGAGCAGGGGATAGCAGATCAGGAAATAGCCAATTCCCACAACGGCAAAGACGAGAAGGCCATTGGGAATGCTTTGCACGATCACCCAGCCGGATCGCGTGAGATCGAGAAGCCCCACCGCCGAGACCACCGACGAATCCTTGACCAGAAGAACGAACTGCCCCGCGAGAGACGGAATGATCATCCGGGTGGCCTGCGGCAGCACGACCAGCCGCATCTGCTGAAATCGCGTCAAGCCCGCGGATGCCGCCGCTTCCAGCTGCCCACGGGGGACCGCCCGGATGCCGGACGCCACGATTTCCGAAATGAAGCAGGCAGTGATATTGGAGAGCGCGACGGCGCCTGCGGTGAAGGAGTCGAGCTCGATACCCGCCTCAGGAAGGATGAAGAAGACGACGAACACCTGAACCAGGATGGGTGTGCCGCGAAAGATGTCGGTATAGGCGCCAATGGCAAAGCGCAGCGGTTTGTTTGCGCTGGCACGGCCTACGCCCAACAGGAATCCGGCAACGCTTCCTGCCACGATGCCGATGCAGGACAAGGCCAGCGTCATGCCGATCCCCTTCAGGATGACCGGGTAGTACTGGGCGACGCCGAGCAGTTGTTCAAGGAACAAGTTCATGGTGATTGCGCTCAGTGGGTGGCCAGTGGCCGGTACATGCGGTTCCAGGCCGCCGCCATCAATTTGAGTCCGAAGTAGATGATCAGGTAGCACGCTGCCGTGGTGACCAGGCCTTCTACTGGCATGAACCTGTCGTTCGCAAGGGTTTGACCGGCACGCGTAAGTTCCAGAACTGAAATGAGCGACAGCAGTGACGAGTCCTTGACAAGCACGATGGCCTGCCCGATCAGCGGCGACACCATGGGACGCACTGCTTGGGGAAGAACGATGAGGCGCATCTGCTGCCAATAGCTCATGCCCGAGCTGGTGCTGGCCTCGGTCTGCCCAGCCGGGATGGAGATGATTCCCGAGCGGATGATTTCGCTGACGTAAGCGCCGCTGTTGAGGGAAAGCGCAATGATGCCCACCAGGATTTCAGGCATCGTCAAGCCCAATCCCGGCAGTCCAAAATACAAGAAATAGAGTTGGGCTAGAAGTGGCGTTGCCCGGATCGCGTCCACATACGCGACGGCTGGCGCCCGAAGAAAACGCGATTGCTGCAAGCTCATCGCACAGGCCACGATGCCGATGACGAGCGCACCCGCAAACGCAGCCAGAGAAATCGACAGCGTGGAGACGAATCCCGTCCAAAAACTCGGGAGAGTCTCCACGATCACCCGGAAGTTCAAAGCCGAAAGCATGGGTCAGGCATCCTTGGGGGAACTCAGGCCCGCGGGTCGGCGGGGTGACAACGACGCCGACCCTCCGCGTGCATCAGATGCTCAGTGCTCTTCTTTCCATTGTGTGGAATTGACCCAGTAGTCCAGGTTCTTTTGCAGGCGGCCGTCCAGGGTTGTCTGGTCGATGAAAAGATTGACCCAGCTCAGGAGGTCCATCGAGTCATATCGAATGGCGTAGGCCAGCGATTCCTTGGCCAGCAATTCCGGCATGATCTTGAACGTTCCCTTGGGGTATCCCGCCGCCTGGCCGGTCACGGCGGTGTTGTCATTGACCAGGCAATCTGCCTGACCGTTTTTCACAGCGTCCAGCAGCAATGTGCCGCCGCCTTTGTAGCTCTTGACCTCGCCCTTCGGAAAGAGTGTCTTGGCGAGCTTTTCGCCAGTGCTGCCGAACAGCACGGCGATCTTCGCACCAGGCGCCTTGCAAGCAGCCGTCGAGCCGAATTTGCTGCCTTCCTTGGTCGCGACCACGGGGCCGACGAAAATCCACGGCTTCGTGAATGCCACTTTGGTCGCCCGCGCCAGGGTGGGCGTCATGTCGGCTGCCAGCAGGTCTGCCTTGCCGGAGATGAGGGCAGGCAAAAGCCCGTCCCAATCCAGGTCGAGAAAGACCACCTTGACCCCCATTTCCTGGGCCATCAATTTGGCAAGCTCCACGGAACTGCCAGTGCGCTCCCCTTTCTTGTCCACCATGGAGAACGGAGGGCCCTGCGTTTGAACCGCCACTCTCAGCTCGCCACGCTTGAGAATGTCATCGAGCGTGCCTGCGTGGGCGCTGGTCGATGCCCCGATGAATCCCGCGCAAGACAGCAGGACGGCGGGTAAAAGCTTTGACAGTTTCATGATTGTCTCCTCTGAGAATCTCCGCGAAGGAACATCCTTCACGAAAGAATTTCCGCGTCACCTCTGATCGACCCAGAAGGTTCGACAGGGTCGTCAGTCACGCCGTCCGGGCTTTTCTCCCAGCAACTGCGCGACAGGCTGACCCATTTGTTGTGCGACTTCATCACCACGAACGTTTCGCTGCGGCTGATCACGCCGGGAGCCGCGACCCTGGGCAGGAATTCGCTGGTAAAGCGGTAAAGGTCTTGAACGTCTCCCGCCACAAGCACCTCGACGATCAGGTCGAACCGTCCGGTGACGATGCTCACCGAAGAGACGAATGGAAGGTCCCCGATTTTCTTGATGAGATCGTCCAGATGTCCCTGCGCATTGGCGTTGATGCCCACGATGGCCCCGATCAGCTCGGGTCGCTCCGACAGGTTGAGCAATCCGACGATTTTCAGGGCACCCCTTTCGATCAACGACCGCAGGCGTGCCCGTACCGTGGGCGCACTCAATTGCATCTTGTCGGCCAGCTGGTTCACGCTGTCCTGCGCGTTGTCCGACAGCAGCTTGCTCAGGCGACGATCGGTGGCGTCGAAGAATTCGCGCATAAGCAAAAAAAATATGTGAAAATCTTCGTAAAAGAAAAACTCTGCACGAAAATATTCTACATAGATGATTTGTTGAAAATACGGGCGTTTACACCTATGCGACCCAATCGGAGGCGAGGACTCCTCAGATCAGAAGCCGCGCGACGCTGCTGCGCGCAGTCAATAAGCCGGCAGGAAGGACGTCGCGCAAAGACACGCGCAAAAGAAAATGCCTCAGGCGCTTGTGACGCCTGAGGCATTGATGGAACGAAATTTTTTGGTGCGGCTGGCAGGATTCGAACCCACGACCCCTTGGTTCGTAGCCAAGTACTCTATCCAACTGAGCTACAGCCGCGAAGCCTGCGATTGTATCACCACAAATTGGCGATCAGGCGCGGGGCCGGGTCGGCAGGCGCTTGGCGCCTTTCATCACCGCCGCCAGGTACGGCGCGGGCAGGCTGCTGCCGCTTGCCGATGCGCCTGCCGCGCCGGCCACCGCCAGCGGCGCGTTGTAGCGGTGCACGTCGCCCGTCATCGATGACGACAGTGCACCCTCGCCGCCCACGCGGAAGCGCGACACCATTTGCAGCAGCGCGCCGGCCTGCTCCTTCATCGATTCGGTGGCCGCGGCGGCCTCTTCCACCAGCGAGGCGTTCTGCTGCACCACGCGGTCCATCTGCAGCACCGAGCCGCTGACCTGGTTGATCTTGGAGCTCTGCTCCTGGCTGGCCGCGGCGATCTCGGCGATGAGGTCGCTCACCTTCTGCACCGAGAGAACGACGCCGACCATGGTGTGGCCGGCCGCGTCCACCTTGTCGGAGCCGGCCTGCACCTTCTGCGTGGAGTCGCCGATCAGCCCCTTGATTTCCTTGGCCGCCACCGTGGTGCGGTGCGCCAGGTTGCGCACCTCGGCTGCCACCACCGCGAAGCCGCGGCCCTGCTCGCCTGCACGCGCGGCTTCCACCGCGGCGTTCAGCGCCAGGATGTTGGTCTGGAACGCGATGCCGTCGATCACGCTGATGATGTCCGAGATTTTCTTGGACGCGTCCAGGATCTGGTCCATGGTGCTGACCACTTCGTCCACCACCTCGCCGCCGCGCTGCGCCGTGCTGGATGCCTCGGCCGCCAGCTTGCTGGCCTCGCGCGCGTTCTGCGCGTTGCGGGCCACGGTGGAGGTCAGCTCCTCCATGGAACTGGCCGTGTCCTGCAGCGTGCTGGCCTGTTCCTCGGTGCGCTGCGACAGGTCCAGGTTGCCCTGCGCGATCTGCGAACTGGTGTCGGCAACGGCATGCGCGCCGCGCGCCGTCTCGGCCACCATGGAGCGCAGGTTGACGATCATCTCGCGCATGGCGAACAGCAGGCTGTCGCGGTCGTCGTGCGCCAGCTGCACGTCCACCGCCAGGTCGCCGCCGGCCACGGTGCGCACCACCGAAGTGGCGTACGCCGGCTCGCCGCCCAGCTGCCGGCGCAGGGCGCCGGAGATCAGCAGCGCCACCGCCGACGCCGCCGCCACGCACAGCAACGCCGCTGCGATGAACGCCGCCACGCTGCTGCGGTAGGCGTCGGCCGACTCCTTGGCCATGCCGCGCGCGTCGTCCACCACGTAGTTGCCCAGCTTGGAGATGCCGGCGATGTAGGCCACCTGGGCCGGGCGCACCTTCACCAGCAGCGTGGCCTTGGCCTCGTCCATCTTGCCCGCCTGGGCCTGGCCGACGAATTCGGATTCGGCCTCGGCGTAGGCCTTGCGCGCGCGGTCGATGTCCTGCAGCAGCGCGCGGCCCTGGCCGGCGCCGGCCGCCATGTCCCGCATCTGCGTGTACAGCGCGGTCTGCTGGGCGCGGTTCTCGCCGATGGTGTCCAGCTCCTTCTTGATCTCCTGCGGATCGGCCAGCACGAACACCGCCTCCATGTGCCGCGCCGAGCGCAGCACCGCCGCTTCCCATTGCCCGGCCGCGATCACCTGCGGCACGCGGCTGTTGGCCAGCACCGAGACCTGGTTGTTCAGCGAGCGCAGGTTGACCAGCCCGAGCACCGCCACCGCGATCAGCAGCGCGATGACGAGGCCGAAGCCCGCCAGCAGGCGCGAGCGCACCGTCATCTTGTGGAACATCGAATTCGAAATCTGCATAGTCGTTTTCCTCTTGTCCTGTTCAGCTGCGCGACCGCTCGGCCGCCGCAGACAACTCCCGCAATCTTTTTGCCATGTGGTGCAAAGGCACGACCTCGTCGACCGCGCCCAGCGCGATCGCCTGGCGCGGCATGCCGAACACGGCGCAGCTGGCCTCGTCCTGCGCCAGGGTGCGCGCGCCGGCACGGCGCAGCGCCAGCATGGCCTCGGCGCCGTCGGCACCCATGCCGGTCAGCAGCACCGCGATGGCCCGTTCGCCCACCGCCTGCAGCAGCGAGCGAAACAAGGTGTCTACCGAAGGCCGGTGCCGGTTCACGGGCGGCGCGTCGGTCAGGCGCAGCACATAGCGCGCCGCGCGCCGCTCCAGCACCAGGTGCCGTCCGCCCGGCGCCACGTAGGCGCAGCCTTGCTGCGCCTCGTCGCCGTCCTCGGCCTGCTTGACGGTGATCTCGGTCAGCCCGTCCAGCCGGCGCGCGAACGCCTCGGTGAAGCCGGGCAGCATGTGCTGCGCGATCACGATCGGCGGCATCTCGCCGTCGAGTTCGCCCAGCATCAGCCGCAGCGCCTCCACGCCGCCGGTGGACGCGCCGATGCCGATCACGGTGGTGGGCGCGGGCCGCGCGCCGCGCAGCAGCGGGTGCGGCACG
>NZ_JACCWG010000343.1 GCF_013697775.1 Ramlibacter sp.
GCGCGCTGTCGCCCAGCATGTGGTTCAGGCGCTCCACCGGATAGGTCGGGTCAAGCGGCACGTAGGCGCCGCCGGCCTTGAGCACCGCGAGCACGCCGACGGCCATGTCCAGGCCGCGGTCCATGCAGATGCCCACGCGCGTTTCCGGGCCGACGCCCGCACCGATCAGGTGGTGCGCCAGCCGGTTGGCTGCCGCATTCAACGCGGCATAACTGAGTTCGCCCTGCTCGGTGAGCACCGCGCATGCCTGCGGCTGCGCGGCCGCGTGGGCTTCGATCCTGCAGTGGATGAATTCGCCGTCGTCCAGTTCGCCAGCAGTGTCGTTCCAGTCCACCAGCAAGGTGCGCTGCTGCGCATCGGTCAGCAGGTCCAGCCGGTCGACGGCCTTCAGCTCGTCGTCCACCATGGCGCGCAGCAGGGTCTCGAAGGCACCGGCGATGCGTTCGATGGTCTCGCGGTCGAACAGCGCCGTGGAGTATTCGATTCCGCCCGCGATCCGCTCGCCGGTTTCGCTCAGGCTCAGCGACAGGTCGAACTTGGCGATGCCATGGTCGCCGCCGACCATCTGCAGCTGCAGCCCCGGCAGCTCGAAGGCCGCCGGAGTGCTGTTGTGCCAGGTGAACATGGTCTGGAACAGCGGGCTGTGCGCCAGGCTGCGCGCCGGCTTGACCAGCTCCACCACCTGCTCGAAGGGCAGGTCCTGGTGCTGCTGCGCGTCCAGGGATTCGGCCTTCACCCGCTGCAGCAGTTCCACCGTGCTCGGTGCGCCGCTCAGGTCGAGCCGCAACGCCAGCGTGTTGATGAAAAAGCCGATCAGATCTTCGATCTCGACCCGGGTGCGGTTCGCCGCCGGCGTGCCGATGACGACGTCGTCCTGCCCCGAGAGGCGCCCGAGCAGCACCGCCCATGCGCCAAGCAGCGTCATGTAGGGCGTGGTTGCGTGGCGCTGGCTCAGGGCGCGCAGGCGCGCGCTGAGCGATGCGTCGAGTTCGATCGCATAGGAGGCGCCGCGGTGGTCCTGCCGCGCCGCGCGCGGGCGGTCCAGCGGCAGGTCCAGCACTTCGGGCGCGCCCGCCAGGCGCCGCTGCCAGTAGGCGCCTTGCGCCTGCAGCACGGCACCGTCCAGCCAGCTGCGCTGCCAGGCGGCGTAGTCGGCGTACTGGATCGGCAGCGCGGGCAGCGGGTCGGGCTGGCCGAGCGCGAACGCGCCGTACAGCGCGCTCAGCTCGCGCGTCAGCACGCCCATGGACCAGCCGTCGGCGACGATGTGGTGCATGGTGACCAGCAGCACGTGCTCGTCATCGGCCAGCCGCAGCAGCCGGCCGCGGATCAGCGGCCCGCGCCGCAGGTCGAACGGGTTCGATGTCTCTTGCTGCGCCATGCGGCGTGCCGCGGCAAGCGCGTCGGGGTTGCCGCGCAGGTCGGCCTCGGCCAGCGCGAAGCCGGCATCCGGCGGCGCCAGCCGCGCATAGGCCTCGCCGTCGTTGCTGTCGAACGTGGTGCGCAGCGCTTCGTGCCGCGCGACCAGCCGGTCCAGGCTGGCGCGCAGCGCTGCGCGGTCCAGCGCGCCCTGCAGATGCAGGCCGAGCGGGATGTTGTAGACCGGGCTGGCGGCATCGAGCTGCGCCAGGAACCACAGCCGCTGCTGCGCGAGCGACAGGGGCAGCGGGCCGTCGCGCGCCACCAGGGGAATGGGCGGCAGCGCGTTGCTGGCGGCGTTGTCGATCACCTGGGCCAGCGCCGCAAGCGTGGGGTGCTCGAACAGCGGCGCGAGCGTCAGCGCGACGGAGAAGTCGCGCTGGATGCGCGAGAGCAGCTGCAAGGCGAGAAGCGAATGCCCGCCCAGCTCGAAGAAATGGTCGCCGCGGCCGACGCGGTCGACCTTGAGCACGTCGGCCCACAGGCCGGCCAGTGCCAGTTCGGTCTCGCCTTGCGGCGGCTCGTAGGCGCGGTGCACCAGCGCCGATCCGTCGGGATCGGGCAGGGCCTGGCGGTCCAGCTTGCCGTTCGGCGTCAGCACGAACGCGTCCACGGCGACGAAGGCCGAGGGCACCATGTAGTCGGGCAGCGCGCGCGACAGGTGCGCGCGCAGGTCGCGGACCAGGTGGGCGCGGCTGTCCCAGCGGCCACTGGCGGGGGCGGTCGCCGTGTCGGCGGCGATGGTGCGGCCGGGCCGCTGGCGCGGGTGCACGGCGTACAGGTTGTACAGCGCGGTGTTGCGCACCGATGCCAGCTGGTCGACCACCACCTCGAAACCATGCTTGCGCAGCAGCGCGGTGATGGTGCGCAGCCGATCCTCGACGTCGTGCACCTCGATCACCAGCTGGCCGATCTTCGCCCAGTCGTCTTCATCGATGCCGCGCAGCACGTCGAGTTCCGCGCCTTCCACGTCGACCTTCAGCAGGTCGATGTGCTCGACGCGCTGCTCGGCGATCACCTCGGAGATGCGCCGCAGCTGGCAGACATGCTCTTCGTAAG
The DNA here is from genome assembly GCF_013697775.1 of Ramlibacter sp. GTDB lineage: Bacteria > Pseudomonadota > Gammaproteobacteria > Burkholderiales > Burkholderiaceae_C > Ramlibacter. The sequence goes on from NZ_JACCWG010000343.1 coordinate 2,479, forward strand.
TGAGCTGCGTGTCCAGGATGTCGCTGACCTCGGCCGCGCCCGCACCGGTGCCGGAGGCGGCGGTCGAAGCGGACATCGCGGTGACCTGGTTGTCGACGAAGCCGCGCACGATCTCGCGCGTGTCCTCGTGCGACACCACGCTGGTGGAGACCGCCGTGTTGTGCGGATAGAAGCGGAAGGTGGCCAGCCGGGCCTCGTCGGACAGTCCGACGTTGAAGGCCTCGCCGCGGATGCCGTGCAGCCGGCGGTTCAGGGAGAGCGAGCCGAACAGGGCCTTGATCGGCTCGAACGCGTAGATCTTCGCCCGTGGAAACTGGCGCGACATGAACACCGAGAACATGCCGATGTTGGCGCCGACGTCGAACACGCAGGCGTCGTCGGCCAGCGTCAGGCCGTGGCCCGCGTACTCGCTGTCCTTGAAGATGTCGGCGAACAGGAAGCCGGTCTCGCGCTTGTTGCGGTGGAATACCGGCAGGCCGTTGTCCAGCTCGTGCACCTGGCTGGCGACGCCGGGGTCGGCCTGTTCGATGCGCAGCAGGTTGCGCAGCACCGGCGCCGTGTCGGGCGAGGGGACGACATAGGCGACCAGGCGTTTGCCGTCTTCACCTTCACCATCGCGCGCCACCACCACGGCTTCGTGCACGCCGGGGTGTTCCGCCAGCCGCGCCTCGATCTCGCCGGGCTCGATGCGAAAGCCCCGCAGCTTGATCTGGAAGTCGTTGCGCCCGAGGTATTCCAGGCAACCGTCGGCGCGGTAGCGTGCCAGGTCGCCGGTCCGGTAGAGGGTCGCGCCGGGCATGGTGCCGAACGGGTCGTGCACGAAGCGCTCGGCCGTCACGTCCGGCCGGTTCAGGTAGCCGCGGGCCACGCCGGAGCCGCCGATGTAAATCTCGCCGGCCGCGCCCAACGGCACGGGCCGGCCCTGGCCGTCCAGCAGGTAGATGCACGTGTTGGCAATGGGCCGGCCGATGGGAATCGCGTCGGGCAGGGTGCTGCCGGGCTCCACCGCATGCACCACGCAGCCGACCACGGTTTCCGTGGGGCCGTACTCGTTGACCACGCGCGCCGCGGGGTTCAGGCCGCGCAGCTGCCGCAGCGTCGTGCCCGACAGCGCTTCGCCGCCGACCACGTAGAGATGCGCCACGGCGCTGGGCGCGGAGCCGGTGCCCTGGGAGGCCTGCGACAGCGCCTGCAGGTGGGCCGGCGTCAGCTTGAAGAGACTGGGCGCCGTGGCGTGTTGCACGGCGTGCAGCAGGCCGTCGATCTCGCCGCCTTCCGCGAGCAGCCGCACGCTCCCGCCGCACAGCAGGGGCGCGAGCAGGCTGGTGACGGTGGCGTCGAAACCCAGGGCGCTGGAGACGATGGAGCGCGCCGCCACGGCCGGCGCATAGGCGCCGATGGCCCATTGCAGGTAGTTGACGACGCCGCGGTGCTCCACCAGCACGCCCTTGGGCAGCCCGGTGGAACCGGAGGTGTAGATGACGTAGGCCAGGTGCGAAGGGACGAGTTCGGCCTCCTGCGCGGATGGGTTGTCGGCGGGGTGGTCGTCCCACGGTGACGCCTGGGCATCGAGCAGGAAGCAGGGAAAGTCCACGTGCTGCGTGGCGCGCGCGCCCACGGCATCGACGAGCACGGCGCGCGGGTCGCTGTCGGCCAGCAGGTGTGCCAGCCGGTCGCGCGGCGTGGCCGGGTCGAGCGGCACGTAGGCGCCGCCCGCCTTCAGCACGGCGAGCAGGCCGACCACCATGCAGGGTTGCCGCCGCAGGCACAGGGCGACGCGCACGTCGGGGCCCACGCCCAGGTCGCGCAGGAAGTGCGCGAGCCGGTTGGCCTGCGCGTTCAGTTCGGCATAGGTCAGGGAGGTGCCGTCCTGTTCGACGGCCAGCGCGTGCGGCGTGCGGGCAACCTGCGCTTCGAACAGTTCGTGGACGCAGCGCGCGTCGTCGAACGGCGCGGCGGTCGCGTTCCACTGCGCGAGCAGCTGGTGGCGCTCGTGCGCCGGCAGCAGCTCGACGCTGTCCACCGGCTGCTCGGTGCGCACCAGGGCGCGCAGCGTGGTGAGGAGATAGCCCACCTGCCGCGCGATGGTGTCCGCATCGAACAGCGCGCTGGCATAGCCCAGCCGGCCGATCAGCTGGTCGCCGGCTTCGCTCATGATCAGCGTGAGATCGAACTTGGCCGCATCGGCGCCGCCGCCGAGCGTGCGCACCTCCAGCCCGGGGAATGCCGGCTCGCCGGCGCCTGCGTTGTTCCATGCGATGACCGCCTGGAACAGCGGGCTGTGCGCCAGGCTGCGCGCCGGCTGCACGAGTTCGACCACCTGTTCGAACGGCAGGTCCTCGTGCTCCTGCGCGCCCAGCAGCGTCTCGCCCACCTGGCGGACCAGCGCGTGCGTGCCGGGGCCGTCGCGCATGTCGATGCGCAGCGCCAGCGAGTTGACGAAGAAGCCGATCAGCCCTTCGACGTCGCCGCGGCCGCGGTTGGCGGTGACGGTGCCGACGATCAGGTCGCGCTGGCCCGACAGCCGCGACAGCACGATGGCCCATGCCGCCAGCACCGTCGCCAGCAGCGTGGTTCCCTGCTGCTTGCACAGCGCCCGCAGTTCGCGCGTCAGCTCGGCATCGATCTCCAGCGGCACGAAGGCGCCGGCGAAGTCCTGCTGCGCCGGGCGCGGCCGGTCGGTGGGCAGGTCGAGCAAGGTCGGCGCGCCGGCCAGCGCGGTCTTCCAGTAGTCGGCATGGCGGGCCGAGCGCTCGGCCACCAGCGGGCTGCGCTGCCAGGCGGCGTAGTCGGGGTACTGGATCGCCAGGGGCGGCAGGGAATCGGCGCGGCCTTCTGTGCCGGCCCCGTAGAGTGCGGACAGCTCGCGCGTGAAGACCGCCATCGACCACGCGTCGGAGACGATGTGGTGCTGGTTGATGATGAGCACGTGGTCGTCGTCGGCCAGCCGGACCAGGCAGCCGCGCACCAGCGGGCCGGTTTCCAGGTCGAACGGCGCCGCCATCTCCTGGGCCACTAGGCGCTGCATCGCCGCGTCGCTGTCTGCCTCGGAGCGCAGGTCGTGCTCGCGCAGCGCGAAGCCGATGTCCGGCGCTGAGAGTTCGACGTAGGCCTCGCCATCGTCGACATGGAATGTCGAGCGCAGGGCCTCGTGGCGCGCCACCAGCAGGTCCAGGCTGCTGCGCAGCACGGCGTGGTCGAGCCGGCCGCCGAGTTGCAGCCCCATGGGCATGTGGTACGCGGCACCCACGCCTTCGAGCTGCGCGAGGAACCACATGCGCTGCTGCGCGAAAGACATCGGCAGCCGGCCGCCGCGCGCCGTGGGCACGATGGGCGGCATGTCGCTGCGGTGCGCGGCGGCGACCGCCGCCGCCATGCCGGCCAGCGTGGATTGCGCGAACAGCGTGGAGAGCGACACCTCGACGCCCAGGTCGCGGCGGATGCACGCGGTCAGGCGCACGGCCAGCAGCGAGTGGCCGCCGAGCTCGAAGAAGTCGTCGTGGCGGCCCACGCGCTCGATCTGCAGCAGCTCGGACCACACGCGCGCCAGTGCCTGCTCGGTGTCGCCTTGCGGCGGCTCGTCGCCGCGCCGCACCACCGAGGAGCCGTCGGGGTCCGGCAGCGCCTTGCGGTCGATCTTGCCGTTGCCGGTGAGCGGGAAAGCGTCGAGCGCGACGAAGGCGGCCGGCACCATGAAGTCGGGCAGCGAGCGCGCGAGATGCGCGCTCAGTTCCGCCGCGCCCGCCTCCACATCGGCCACGCGGGTGTAGTAGGCGATCAGGCGCCGGTCGGCCTGCGCATCCACGGCAATGACCAACGCCTCGCGCACGCCGGGGTGGTCGGCCAGCCGCGATTCAATCTCGCCGAGTTCGATGCGCACGCCGCGCACCTTGACCTGGAAGTCGTTGCGCCCGAGGAACTCGATGCTGCCGTCGGCGCGAAAGCGCCCCACGTCGCCGGTGCGGTACATCCGGGCGCCTTGGCGCTGGTCGTGCGGGTCGCGCAGGAAGCGCTCGGCGGTCAGCTCGGGCTGGTTCAGGTAGCCGCGCGCCACGCTCGCGCCGCCGACGTACAGGTCGCCCGGCACGCCGACGGGCACAGGCTGGCGGTAGGCGTCGAGCAGGTAGACGCGCGTGTTGGCGATCGGCCGGCCGATGGGCGGCACGCCGGTGTCGATGGGGTCTTCAGGGTCGCAGACCTGCATCGTCGCGCACACGGTGGTCTCGGTCGGGCCGTAGGCGTTGATGAACAGCCGCCCCGGCGCCCAGCGCCGCACCAGCGCGGTCGTGGGCGCTTCGCCGGCGACGATCAGAGTGCGCAACGAGGCGAATGCCGCGTCGGCGGTGGGGTCGTCGCCCAATGCGGTAAGCACCGCGGGCGGCAGCGTGGCATGGGTGATGCGGTGCGCGCGCACGGTTTCCAGCAGCGCGGAGCCGACCAGCGCCGTCTCCGCGTCCGGCAGGTGCAGCGCGGCGCCATGGCACAGCGCCATGACGGTTTCCCACACGCAGGCGTCGAAGCTGATGGATGCGAACTGCAGCACGCGGCTGTCCGCGCTGACCGCATACGCACGGGTCTGCGCCGTGGACAGGTTGCACACGCTGCGGTGCTCCACCATCACGCCCTTGGGCACGCCGGTCGAGCCCGAGGTGTAGATCACGTAGGCCAAGTTGGTGGGCACCGGGCCCAGGCTGTCCGGTGCAAGGGCATCGGCGGGCGCGTCGGCCCAGGGTGTCTCATCGGCGTCGAGCAACAGGCGCGGGCCGTGGCCGTTGCCGCTCAATGCCTTCTCGCCCAGGGCATCCACCAGCACGACCGCGGGATCGCTGTCGGCCAGCATGTGGTCCAGCCGCTCGCGCGGGTAAGCCGGGTCGAGCGGCACGAAGGCGCCGCCGGCCTTGAGCACCGCGAGCAAGCCCACCACCAGGTGCGGGCGGCGCTCGGCGCAGATCGCGACGCGCACGTCGGGGCCGACCCCCAGGTCGCGCAGGAAATGTGCCAGCCGGTTGGCCTGGGCATCGAGTTCGGCGTAGCTCAGGCGTTGCGCGCCGTGCACCAGCGCGGTGGCCTGCGGCGCGCTGGCCGCATGCGCCTCGAACAGTTCGTGGACGCAGTGGTCCTCGGGATACGGCGCGTCCGTGGCGTTCCACTCCACCAGCACCTGGCGGCGCTGGGCCGCGTCCAGCAGCGGCAGCGCGTGGAAGGCCTGGGCTTCGTCCAGCACCATCGCGCGCAGCAGGGTGCGCAGGTGGCCCGCGTAGCGGCCGACGGTGGCGTGGTCGAACAGGGCCGTGGCGTACTCGATGCCGCCGACGATGCGGCCGTCCGATTCGCCCAGGTTCAGCGTCAGGTCCACCTTCGCGGTCTGCTGGCTGACACCCACCGGCGCCATCTCCAGGCCCGGCAGGTCGAGCTTGCCCTTGGCGTTGTTCTGCCACGAGAACACCACCTGGAACAGCGGGCTGTGGGACAGGCTGCGCACCGGCTTGACCAGTTCCACGATCTGCTCGAACGGCAGTTCCTGGTTGCGCTGCGCTTCGAGCGAGACGGTCTTGACCTGCTGGAGGATCTGCCGCACCGTCGGGTCGCCCTGCAGGTCGATGCGCAGGGCCAGCGTGTTGATGAAAAAGCCGATCAGGCTTTCCACCTCGACGCGGTTGCGGTTGGCCGTCGGCGTGCCAATGACGACATCGTCCTGGCCGGCGAGCCGGCCCAGCAGCGCGGCCCAGCCCGCCAGCAGCGTCATGTACAGCGTCATGCCGTGGCGCTGCGCAAGCGCCTTCAGGCCGGTGGTGAGTTCCGCGTCCAGTTCGAAGTCGAACACCGCGCCGCGGTGGTCCTGCTGCGGCGGGCGCGGCCTGTCGGCGGGTAGCGGCAACAGGGCCGGCGCGCCCGCCAGGGCGCGCTGCCAATACACGGCCAGGCGCTCCTGCTCGTCGTCGTCCATGCTCTGGCGCTGCCAGGCGGCGTAGTCGGCGTACTGCACCGCCAGTGGCGGCAATGGGTCGGGCCGGCCGCGGGCAAACGCGCCGTACAGCGCGCTGATTTCCTGCATCAGCACGCCCATGGACCAGCCGTCGGACACGATGTGGTGCATGGTGATGAGCAGCACGTGCTCTTCGTCGCCCAGCACCAGCAGCCGTCCGCGGATCAGCGGGCCGCGTTCGAGGTCGAACGGCGCCTCCGCTTCCTCGGTGGCCAGCGCGTGCGCCTCGGCGCGCGGGTCCACGCGGTCGCGCAGGTCGTGTTCGCGCAGCGCGAAGCCGGCGCCGGGCGGCGCGATGCATTGCACCGGCTGGCCGTCCCGCGCCGTGAAGGTGGTGCGCAGTGCCTCGTGGCGCTCCACTACGCGGTCCAGGGCAGCGGCTAATGCGGCGCGGTCTAGCACACCGGTGAGGTGCAGGCCCAGCGGCATGTGGTAGGTCTGGCCCGGGCTGTCCAGCTGCGTCAGGAACCACAGGCGCTGCTGCGCGAAGGACAGCGGCAGCGGCGTGCCGCGGTCCACGCGCGGAATCGAGAGGTCCTGGCGGGGCTGCTCCTGCAGGCCCGCTTCTTCCGCCTGTTCGAGCAGGCGCTCGAGCTCGGCCAGGTCCAGGTTGCGCAGGGCGTCGTTCATGGCGTGGTGATTCCGTTGGTGAGGCGCGCGGCGGCCTGTGCAGGGTCCGGCGCCTGGCGTTCCGTGTTGACGGAGGCGAGCGCGGCCAGTGCTTCGGGCGAGAAGCGCGCCAGGCGCGCGCGCAGGATCGTCGCGGCCATGGCGGTCAGCGTCGGCTGCTCCAGAAATTCGGACAGGGAGAACTTGACGCCGAAGGCCAGCTCGACCCGGGTCATGAGCCGGACCGCCAGCAGCGAATGGCCGCCGATCTCGAAGAAGTTGTCGTTGCGCCCGACGCGCTCCAGGCCCAGCACCTCGGCCCAGGTGGCCGCCAGGGCGGTTTCCATCTTGCCGACCGGCGCCTCGTAGCGCGTGGTGATCTCCGGCGCGGGGAGCGCGCGGCGGTCCAGCTTGCCGTTGGCGGTGAGCGGCAGCGCGTCCAGCAGCACGAGGGCGCTGGGCACCATGTACTCGGGCAGCACGGCCGAGAGCTGCGCGCGCAGGTCGCCCGCCTGCAGGTCCGCACCCGCCTCGGCAACCACATAGGCGACCAGGCGCTTGTCGCCGGGAACGTCTTCCCTGGCCAGTACGGCGGATTCGCGGATCCCGGGGATCTGCGCGAGGCGCGCCTCGATCTCGCCGAGTTCGATGCGAAAGCCGCGGACCTTCACCTGGAAGTCGTTGCGCCCGAGGAACTCGATGTTGCCGTCGGGCAGGTAGCGCGCCAGGTCGCCGGTGCGGTACATGCGGCCGCCGGCGAACGGGTCTTGCAGGAAACGCTCGGCGGTCAGTTCGGGCCGGTTCAGATAGCCTTGCGCGACGCCATCGCCGGCGATGTACATCTCGCCCGTGGCACCGCGCGGCACCGGCTGGGCATGTCTGTCCAGCAGGTAGATGCGGGTATTGGCGATGGGCTTGCCGATGGGCACGCTGCGTGCGTCCTCGGCCACCTGGGTGAGCTCGCAGGTGGTGGCGAAGGTCGTCGTCTCCGAGGGACCGTAGCAATGCACCAGGTGCTGTGGGGCGCTGTCCTTGAGAACTTGTGCGATGGCACGGGGCACGGCCACGTCGCCGCCGGTGAGCAGGTAGCGCAGGGTGGGGAACACGGCGGCCAGCGGCTGCGCGTAGGCGCTCAGCAGGCCGGCCACCAGGTGCAGGATGGTGGTGCCGCTCTTGGTGAGCCAGGCTGCCAATGCCGAAGGCTGCAGCAAGGTGGCATGCGAGACGACCACGATGCAGGCGCCGTGCAGCAGCGGAGCCCACACCTCCATGCTGGAGGAATCGAAAGCCGGGTTGGAAGTGAACGCCACCCGGTCGTCCCTGTGGAAGCGCGCGTAGTGGTTGTTCAGCACCAGCCGGGCGATGGCGCGGTGCGGCACGACCACGCCCTTGGGCTGGCCGGTGGAGCCGGAGGTGTACATCACGCAGGCGGTGGACAGGCTGTCGGTAGGCGCGGGCGCTGGTGCATCCCCGGCTGCGGCATCGGTCACCAGCGTATCCAAATCGAGGCGCACGGCCTCCATCTGCGCCATCGGCAGGTGCGACAGGCTGAGTACCACGGGCGCCTGGCAATCGGCGACCATAAAGGCCTGGCGTTCCTGCGGTGCGTTCAGGTCCAGCGGCACATAGGCGGCGCCGCACTGCAGCACGGCCAGCTGGGCCCAGACCAGCTCGAGCGAGCGGTCCAGCAGGATCGCCACATGCGAGCCGGCGCCCACGCCCAGGGCGCGCAGATGCTGGGCCAGCGCGCACGCTTTGCCATGCAGCTCCGCGTAGCTCAGCTGCGCGTCCTCGCCGAGCACCGCCAGGGCATCGGGAGTACGGTGCACCTGCGCCTCGAACAGCTCGTGGATGCAGCGGTCGCGCGGGTACTCGGCGGCAGTTGCGTTCCATTCCACCAGCAGCTGGTGGCGTTCGGCCGCGTCCAGCAGCTCCAGCCGGTCGACCGGCTGCTGCTCGTCGGCCACCATGGCCTGCAGCAGCGTCTTGAAGTAGCCCGCGTAGCGCTCGATGGTCGCTGCGTCGAACAGCGCGCTCGCGTATTCGATGCCGCCAGTGAGCCGCCCCGCCGCTTCGCTCATGTGTAGCGTGAGGTCGAACTTGGAAATGTGGTGCTGCGTCGTCACCTGGCGCAGCGCCAGGGCGGGCAGCTCGACCCCGGCGCCGGTCTGCTGGCGGTCCTGCCAGGAGAACATCACCTGGAACAGCGGCGTGTGCGCCATGCTGCGCACCGGCTTGACCAGCTCCACCACCTGTTCGAACGGCAGGTCCTGATGCTGTTGGGCGTTCAGCGATTCCGCCTTCACCCGCCGCAGCAGTTCGGCGGTGTCGGGGCTGCCCGCCAGGTCGATGCGCAGCGCCAGGGTGTTCACGAAGAAGCCGATCAGCCCTTCGACTTCCATGCGCGTGCGGTTGGCCACCGGCGTGCCGATCACCAGGTCGTCCTGGCCCGACAGGCGCCCGAGCAGCGCGCTCCAGGCGGCCAGCAAGGTCATGTGCAGGGTGGTGCCATGGCGGTGGCCCAGTGCCTTGAGTTTGGCGCTGAGCGCGTCGTCCAAAGCGATGGAGACGATGGCACCGCGGTGGTCCTGGTGTGCGGGGCGCGGCCGGTCGGCCGGCACTTCGAGCAGGGCGGGCGCGTCGGTGAAGCGCTCCTTCCAGTAGTCGCTCTGGCGTTGCAGCACCTCGCCGTCCAGCCAGCGGCGCTGCCAGGCGGCGTAGTCGGCGTACTGGATCGCGAGCGGCGGCAGCGGGTCCGGGCGGCCTTCGGCGAACGCGGCGTACAGGGCGCCCAGCTCACGCGTCAGCACGCCGAGCGACCAGCCGTCGGACACGATGTGGTGCATCGTGATCAGCAGCACGTGTTCTTCTTCGCCCAGCACCAGCAGGCGGCCCCGGATCAGCGGCCCGTGTGCCAGATCGAACGCCGCCACCGCTTCGCTTTCGGCCAGGGCCTGGGTTTGCGTTTCGGCATCGGCGTGGCCGCGCAGGTCTTGCACGTGCAACACGAAGCGGGTTTCCGGCGGCGCGAAGCGCTGCACCGGCTGCCCGTCGTCCAGCACGAAGAACGTGCGCAGCGCCTCGTGGCGTGCCAGCAGCCCGTCCAGGGCGAGCGCGAGCGCCTTGGCATCGAGCACCCCGCGCAGGTGCAGGCCCAGGGGCAGGTGGTACGCCGCGCCGGTGGCTTCCAGCTGCGCCAGGTACCACAGGCGCTGCTGCGCGAACGACAGCGGCATGCGTGCGCCGCGTTCGGTGCGCGTGATGGGCGGCAGCGTGGTGACTTGCGTATTGCCAACGACTTCGGCCAGTTCCGCCAGCGTGGCGTGGGTGAACAGCGATGCCAGGCGCAGTTCGACGGCCAGGTCGCGCTGCACGCGGCCGATCAGCTGCAGGGCCAGCAGCGAATGCCCGCCAAGCTCGAAGAAATGGTCGTGGCGGCCCACCGAGCGCACGCCCAGCAACTCGCACCACATGGCCGCAAGCGCGGCCTCCAGCGGGCCTTGCGGTTCCTCGTACTGCCGCAGGTCGGCCGAGCTGCCGTCGGGCTCGGGCAGCGCCTGGCGATCCAGCTTGCCGTTGGGCGTGAGCGGAAGGGCAGGCACCACCACGAAGGCGGCGGGCATCGCGTAGTCGGGCAGCACCCGGGCCAGATGCGCGCGCAGCCCCTGCACCAGGCCATTGACCGTGTTCCAGTTTTCCCCGGCGGTGGGCACGATGCGGGGCGCGCTGGCGGGTGCGTCTTCCCGCGGCTGGTACGTGGCGTGGATCGCATAGAGCGTGTGCAGCCCGGTGTTCTCCAGCAGCGGGCTCTGGTGGCGCGAGACGGCAAAACCGCGCGCGTCCAGCAGCGTGGTGACGGTCTGCAGCCGGCCCTGGATGTCGTGCACCTCGATGGCCAGCTGGCCGATCTTCGGCCAGTCGCCTTCGTCGATGCCGTGCAGCACGTCGAGCTCCGCGCCTTCCACGTCGATCTTCAGCAGGTCGATGCGCGCGACCGCCTGCTCCGCGATCACGTCGGACAGCCGGCGCAGCTGGCAGACCTGTTCCTCGTAATTCAGCTGTGCGTCGAGGATTTCCTCCACCGACTGGCCGTCCTGCTGCGACGCCTGCGCGCCGCTGGATGCCGCGTCGTTGGCCAGGAAGGTGCGCACGATGGCGCGCGTGCCTTCCACCGAGACTTCGCTGGTCGATGCCGCCGTGTTGTTCGGATAGAAGCGGAAGGTCGCTTCGGCGTTGCGGTTCGACAGGCCCAGGTTGAACACCTTGCCGGCAATTGCGTGCAGTTGCTGGTTCAGCTGCACGCAGCGGTACAGCGGCGCGATGGGTTCGAACGCGTACAGGCGGGCGCCCGGGTGGCGCTGCGCCATGAACAGCGAGAACAGCCCGATGTTGGCGCCGACGTCGAAGATGCAGCTGTCGTCGCCCAGCCGGATGCCGTTGCGCACGTATTCCTCGGAATCGAAGATCTCGGCATGGATCAGGTCGGTTTCGCGCCGGTTCTTGTGGAACACCGGCAGGCCGTCGCGCAGCTCGTACAGCAGCGGCTGGATGGTCGGGTCCGCCTGCGTCATGGCCAGCAGCCGGTGCACCAGCGGCGCCGCATCGGCGCGCGGAGAGACGTAGGCCACCAGGCGCTTTTCGCCGCCAGCGCCGTCCTCGCGTGCCGTGACCGCCGATTCGTGCACGGCGGGATGCTCGGCCAGCCGCGCCTCGATTTCGCCCAGCTCGATGCGGAAGCCGCGGATCTTCACCTGGAAGTCGTTGCGGCCGACGAAGGCCAGCGCGCCATCGGGCAGGTAACGCACGAGGTCGCCCGTGCGGTAGAGGCGTGCACCCGGCCCAGTGCCGAACGGATCGTCGAGGAAACGCTCGGCCGTGAGCTCCGGGCGGTTGAGGTAGCCCTGCGCCACGCCGACGCCGCCGATGCACAGCTCGCCGGTCGCGCCGATGGGCACGGGCTGCAGCTGCGCGTCGAGCACGTAGGTGCGCACGTTCGCGATCGGGCGGCCGATGGGCACCACGGACAGCGCGTCGACAGCGCAGCGGTGCACCGTGGCGCAGACGGTCGCCTCGGTCGGGCCGTAGTTGTTGAACAGCACGTGATTGCGTGCCCAGCGCTGCGCCATCTGCGGCGGCAGGACTTCCCCGCCCGCGATGATGGTCTGGCCGGCCATGGTGTCCTCGGGAAGGAAGCCGAGCACGGGTGCCGCCACGCTCAAGTGGGTGATGCCGCAGCGGTGCAGCGTGCCGGCGAGCGCGATGCCGGGTTGCAGGTCGTCCTTGCCGGCAGCGAACCAGAGGGATGCGCCAGCGGCCCAGGCCATGGCCACTTCCGACAGGCTCACGTCGAAGCTGGGCGAGACGAACTGGAGCACGCGGCTGTCGGCGTGGACGCCGTAGCACGCGGCCTGCGCGAAGGCCAGGTTCACCAGGCCGCGGTGGTGCGCCACCACGCCCTTGGGCCGGCCGGAGGAGCCCGAGGTGTAGATCACATAGGCGCTGTCGGTGGGCGCCAGGGCGATGTCTTGCGGCGCCAGGTTGGTGGCGGAGGCGTCGCTCCAGGCCGGCTCCGCCGCGTCCAGCGCGATGGTGGGTCCGCGGTCGCCGTCGCCCAATGCGGCCAGGCCGGTGGCGTCGACCAGCACGACGGCCGGGTCGCAGTCGGCCAGCAGGAAGCCCAGGCGCTCGGCCGGATAGGCCGGGTCCAGCGGCACATAGGCGCCGCCGGCTTTCAGGATGGCCAGCAGCGCGACGACCAGGTAGGGCTTGCGCTCGACGCAGACCGCGACGCGCGTGCCGGGACCCACGCCCAGGTCGCGCAGGAAGTGCGCGAGGCGGTTGGCTTCCGCATTGAGTTCGCCGTAGCGCAGCGAAGGACCGCCCCGGTCTACGCCGACCGCCAGCGCATCGGGCGTGCGCGCGGCCTGGGCTTCGAACACTTGATGGGCGCACAGCGTTTCATCGAACGCGGTGGCGGTGTCGTTCCATTCCACCAGCTGCCGCGTGCGTTCCGTTGCCGAGAGCAGCTCGATGCCGGCGATGGGCTGCGCTGGCGCCACCAGGGCGCGCAGCGCGGCTTCCAGGTAGCCGGCCATGCGCGCGACCGTCTCTGCGTCGAACAGGGCGCTTGCATAGCCCAGCCCGCCGGTGAGCTGTCCGTCCGACTCTCCCATGGTGAGTTCGAGGTCGTACTTCACGGCGTCGAGCGACAGGCCCAGGCCGCCCACCGTCAGGCCCGGGAGGTCGAACGTGCCGCGGTCGGTGTTCTGCCAGGCGAACATCACCTGGAACAGCGGCGTGTGCGCGGCGCTGCGCGCCGGCTGCACCAGCTCCACCACCTGCTCGAAGGGCACGTCCTGCGCGGCCTGTGCGCCCAGTGCGGAAGCCTTGGCGCGCTGCAACGCATCCAGCGTTTCCGGCGCGCCCGACAGGTCGATGCGCAGGGCCAGCGAGTTCACGAAGAAGCCGATCAGGCCTTCGAGTTCGGTGCTGGTGCGGTTGGCGGCGCCGGTGCCGATCACCAAGTCGTCCTGGCCGGACAGCCGGGACAGCACGATGGCCCAGCCGGCCAGCACGGTCATGAAGAGCGTGGTGCCCTGCTGCTGGCTGAGGGCCTTCAGCGCCTGCGTCAGCGTGGGGTCGAGCGCGATCGGCACGAAGGCGCCGGCGAAGTCCTGCACCGCCGGCCGGGGCCGGTCGGTCGGCAACTCCAGCAGGGCGGGTGCGTCCTGCAGCGCGGTTTTCCAGTAGTCCGCCTGGGCACCGAGGCGCTCGCCGGCCAGCCAGGTGCGCTGCCAGACAGCGTAGTCGTGGTACTGGATCGGCAGCGGCGGCAGCGGATCGGGCCGGCCCGCAAGGGCGGCCGCGTACAGCGCAGACAGTTCGTTGGACAGGATGCCCATCGACCAGCCGTCCGAGACGATGTGGTGCATGGTGATCAGCAGCGCATGTTCCTCGTCGCCCACCGCGATCAGGCAGCCGCGGATCAGCGGGCCGGTGGTGAGGTCGAAGCGCGCGCCGATTTCCACCTCGGCCAGGACCTTGGCTTCGGCAAGCGGATCGGCGTGCCTGCGCAGGTCGTGCTCCACCAGCGCGAAGCCGGTGTCGGCCGGCGCAATGCGCTGCACCGGCTCGCCGTTCTTCAGCGCGAAGGTGGTGCGCAGCGCCGCGTGGCGCGCGACGATCCGGCCCAGCGCCTGGCGCAGTGCGGCGCGGTCCAGCTTGCCTGTCAGGTGCAGCCCCATGGGCATGTGGTACGCCCGGCTCTGGCCTTCCACTTGCGTGAGGAACCACAGGCGCTGTTGCGCGAACGAGAGCGGCGCCTCGTCGCCCGCGGCCGGCGTGATGGGCGGCAGTTCGGTGCGCGCGGCCGTTTCCAGCGCCTGGGCGAGCCCGCGCAGCTGCGGATGCGCGAACAGCTGGTCCAGGGCCAGCTCGACGCCCAGGTCCTGGCGCACGCGGGAGGCGAGCCGCACCGCCAGCAGCGAGTGGCCGCCGAGCGCGAAGAAGTCGTCGTCGCGGCCCACCTGGCCGACCTGCAGCAGGTCCGCCCAGATCGCGGCGAGCGTGATTTCGATGCGGCCTTCCGGAGCTGCGTAGGCGTGTGCGGCGTACGCGCCGGCATCCGGCGCCGGCAGCGCGCGGCGGTCCACCTTGCCGTTGGCGGTGAGTGGCAGCTGGTCGAGCCGCACGACGGCGGCGGGAACCATGTAGTCGGGCAGGGATGCAGCGATGTGGGCCCGCACGGCGGCGGGCGCCAGGTCCACGCCCGGCTCGGGCACGAGGTAGGCCACCAGCCGCTTGCCGCCCGCGCCGTCCTCACGCGCCAGCACGGCGCATTCGCGCACGCCGGCCATCAGGCGCAACTTGGCCTCGATTTCGCCGAGCTCGATGCGGAATCCACGCAGCTTCACCTGGAAGTCGTCGCGCCCGAGGAATTCGATGGTGCCGTCGCGCAGGTGCCGGGCGAGGTCGCCCGTGCGGTACATGCGCCCGCCGTGGAACGGGTCGTCGACGAAGCGCTCGGCCGTGAGTTCCGGCCGGTTCAGGTAGCCCAGCGCCAGGCCGTCGCCCGCGATGTGGATCTCGCCGGCCACGCCGCGCGGCACCGGCTGCAAGTGCCGGTCCAGAAGGTAGACGCGGGTGTTGGCGATCGGCGTGCCGATCGGCACGCTGCGCGCCGTGTCCGCAAGCGCCGCAATCGGGTGCGTGATGGCGAACACCGTGCTCTCGGTCGGGCCGTAGCCGTTGATGAGCCGCTGTGGCGGGTTGGTCGCCAGCACGTGCCGGATCACGGCCGCATCCAGCGCGTCGCCGCCCACCACCAGGTAGCGCAGCTGCGGCAGCACGCTGTGCAGCGCCTGCGCGTGCTGGTTGAACAGGCCGACGGTGAGCCACATCACGTCGACTTCCTGGCGCAGCAATTCGCGGGCGAAGGCTTGCGGATCGAGCAGGGTGTCCTGGTCGATCACGACCAGGCGCCCGCCGTTCAGCAGCGCCGCCCATATCTCCATCGTGCTCGCGTCGAACGCGGGGTTCGCCGCGAAGGCGACGCGGTTGCCTGGCCCGAAGTCCGCGTAGCCGTTGTTCAGCACCACGCGCGAAATCGCGCGGTGCGGCGTGACCACACCGCGCGGCTCTCCGGTGGAGCCGGAGGTGTACATGACGTAGGCGGCCGTGCCGCCGTCGGCGACGACGGCCGGACAGTGGTCGTCCTGGGACGGGGCTGTTGCGTCTGCATCAGGCTGGTCCAGATGGATGCGCCGCGTGTCGCCGACCTGCACGGCGCCGGCGGTGTCGATCACGCACCAGGCCTGGCTGTCGCGCACGATGAAGGCGTTGCGCTCCGGGGGCATGCGCGCATCCAGCGGCACGTGCGCGGCGCCGCATTTCAGGATGGCGAGCTGCGCGGCGACCAGGCCGATGGAGCGGTCCAGCAAAGTGGCGACGCGCGCGCCCGGCTGCAGGCCGAGGCGGGCAAGGCGCTGGGCCAGCGCGGTCGCCCGCGCATCCAACGTGGCGTAGTCGATGCGCTCGGCGCCGTGGACGATGGCCACGGCCGCCGGTGTGCGGCGTGCCTGCGCCTCGAACAGCTGGTGAACGCAGGCATCGCGCGGATAGTCGGTCTCGGTGGCGTTCCACTCCACCAGCAGCTGCCGGCGCTCGGCCGCATCCGGCAGCGCCGGCCGGTCGAGCGGCATGCGTTCATCGGCCACCATGGCATGCAGCAGGGTCTGCAAATAGCCGGCATAGCGTTCGATCGTGTCCGCCTCGAACAGGGCGCACGCGTACTCGATGCCGCCGACGACGCGGCCGGCCGTCTCGCCCAGGTGCAGCGTGAGGTCGAACTTGGCGACGTCCAGAGCGCCACCCGCGGAGCCGACCTGCAGGCCGTGCAGCGCCAGGGCATCTTCGCCGTCGTCGTTCTGCCAGGCGAACATCACCTGGAACAGCGGGCTGTGCGCACGGCTGCGCGCGGGATTGACGATCTCGACGACCTGCTCGAACGGCAGGTCCTGGTGCTGCTGGGCGTTGAGCGTTTCCGTCTTGACGCGCGCGAGCAGTTCCGCCGCGTTCGGGCTGCCGCCCAGGTCGAGGCGCAGCGCCAGCGTGTTGACGAAGAAGCCGATCAGCCCTTCGACTTCCACGCGCGTGCGGTTGGCGACCGGCGTGCCGATCACCAGGTCGTCCTGGCCCGACAGACGGCCCAGCAAGGCGGCCCAGGCGGCCAGAAGGGTCATGTACAGCGTGGTGCCATGGCGCAGGCTCAGTGCCTTCAGGCCTGCGACCAGCGGTGCGTCCAAAGCCAAGCCCACCATCGCGCCCCGGTGGTCCTGCTGCGGCGGACGCGGATGGTCGATGGGCAGCGCGAGGATCTCCGGCGCATCCGCCAGGCGGTCCTTCCAATAATCCTGCTGGCGCTGCAGCGCACCGCCCTCCAGCCAGCGGCGCTGCCAGGCTGCGTAGTCCAGGTACTGGACCGCGAGCGGCGGCAGCGGGTCAGGATGGCCTTGGGCGAACGCGCTGTACAGCGCGCCCAGCTCCCGCGCCAGCACGCCCATCGACCAGCCGTCCGAGACGATGTGGTGCATGGTGATGAGCAGCCAATGCTCTTCGTCGCCGAGCGCCAGCAGGCGGCCGCGGATCAAGGGACCCTGGGCAAGATCGAACGCTTCGCCTGCTTCGGCATCCGCCATGAGCCGCGCTTGCGCGAGCGCATCTGCATGGTCGCGCAGGTCGTGTCCGTGCAGCGTGAAGCCGACGGTCGCCGGCGCAAGCTGCACCATTGGCTGGCCGTCAACCGCGGTGAAGCTGGCGCGCAGCGCCTCGTGCCGCGCGACGATCCGGTCCAGCGCCTGCTTCAGCGCCGCGCGGTCCAGCCTGCCTGTCAGCTGCAGGCCCAGCGGCATGTCGTAGGCGCGGCTACTCGCATCCAGCTGCGCCAGGAACCACAGGCGTTGCTGCGCGAAAGACAGCGGCAGCGGGCCGGCGTCCCGCGCCACCTGGCCGATGGGCGGAAGCGCGCTCTGCGCAGTGGCGCGGACCGCATCGGCCATTGCGGCCAAGGTCGAATGCGCGAAAACCTCGTTCAGCGGCAGTTCGATGCCCACCTCCTGGCGCAGCCGGGACATCAGGCGCACGGCCAGCAGCGAATGGCCGCCCAGCACGAAGAAGTCGTCGCGCCGGCCCACGCGGGCGATGTTCAGGAGCTCGGACCACAGCCGTGCCAGCGTGGTTTCAACGCCTTCTTCCGGGGCTTCGTAGGCGCGCGCCGCGTAGGCTTCGGCGCCCGGCGCGGGAAGGGCGCGGCGGTCGAGCTTGCCGTTGGGCGTGAGCGGCAGCGCGTCGAGCGCGACGAAAGCCGCGGGCAGCATGTACTCTGGCAGCGTCTCGGCCAGATGCGCGCGCAGCGCGATGGCGCGCTGGTGCGCCTGCTGCGCATCGTCGCTGCCCGCGTTGCCGGATGCGGTGGCGACGAAACTGCTCCAGTCGAACTCGGCTTCGGCGTCTTCGGCCGCCGCGGTGTAGTACGCCACCAGGCGCCGGTCGCCGGGCGTGTCTTCGCGCTCGACCACGACCGCTTCGCGCACCGTTGCATACTCGGCCAGCCGCGCCTCGATCTCGCCAAGTTCCACGCGGTGGCCGCGCACCTTGACCTGCAGGTCGTTGCGGCCCAGGTAGACCAGGTTGCCGTCGTCGCGCTGCCGCGCGAGGTCGCCGGTGCGGTACATGCGCCCGCCGTGGAACGGGTCGGCCAGGAAGCGCTGCGCCGTCAGCTCGCCGCGGTTCAGGTAGCCGCGCGCCACGCTGTCGCCGGCCACGTACATCTCGCCGGGCACGCCGATGGGCACCGGTTCGCGGTGTGCGTCCAGCAGGTAGATGCGCGTGTTGGCGATGGGTCGGCCGATGCCCGGTGCGCCCTCGCTGGCAAGGCACTGCTGCAGGCTCGCGCAGACCGTGGTCTCCGTCGGACCGTAGGCATTGATGAAGCGGCGGCCGGGTGCGAAGCGCTGCACCACCGACGCCGGGCAGGCTTCACCGGCTACTACCAGCGTGGTCATGCCGCCGAGGCTCGCTTCCGCCGGCAGGGCGGTGAGCACCGCGGGCGGCAGCGTCGCGTGTGTGATCGCCTGGTCGCGCACGATGTCAACGAGGGCCGGGCCGGCAAGCACCATGGACGGGTCGGTCAGCACCAGGCATGCGCCGCGGCACAGCGTGGTCATCAGCTCCGACACGCAGGCGTCGAAGCTCACCGAGGCGAACTGCAGCACGCGGCTGCCGGGTTCGATGGCGAAGGCTTCGATCTGCGCATGCGTGAGGTTGCACACGCTGCGGTGCTCCACCATCACGCCCTTCGACTGACCGGTGGACCCCGAGGTGTAGATGACGTAGGCGAGGTGGCCCGCATGCAAGCCGGTGTCCGCGCGCGGCAGGTTTTCGGTGGAGTTCCGCGACCACGCGGGCGTTGCTCTGGCCAGGTCGATCGTCTCCCCCGCGTGCAGCTGGATCGGCGCATCGCCATCCACCAGCAGCGCCACCGGCGCGCAGTCGCGCAGCATGAAGTCCAGCCGCGCTGTCGGATACGCGGGGTCGAGCGGCACGAAGCCGCCGCCGGCTTTCAGGATCGCAAGCAGCCCTGTGACCAGGTGGAAGCCGCGCTGGGCGCAGACCGCGACCCGCGCCTCCGGCCCGACGCCGAGCGCGCGCAAGTGGCGCGCAAGCTGGTTGGCGCGGGCGTTCAGCTCCGCATACGTCAGCGTCGTGTCGCCTTGCGCGAGGGCAATCGCTGCCGGCGTGGCCGCCGCCTGCGCTTCGAACAGTTCGTGCGCGCACTTCGCGCGGTCGTACTCGGTGCGCGTCGCGTTCCAGTCCACCAGCAGCCGCTGCCGTTCCGCCGCCGGCAGCACGTCCAGGCTGCGCAGGGGCGTGTCCGGGGCTTGCTCCAGCGCGGCCGCCAGTTCCGTCAGGGCCTTGAGCATGTAGGCGCACAGCCGCTGCGGATCCAGGCTGGCATCGACGCGCGAGGTGAGTGCCAGGCCTTCGCCCAGGTCGTCCACCGTCATGGTGAACGGGTAGTTGGTGCGCTCCTCGGTGCCCAGGGCCTCGATGCCTTCCCAGGCCTGGAGTTCGGCCGCCGTGGGCGCCCGCGGAACCACGCTGTGCCGGTAGTTCAGCACCGCGCTGAACAGCGGTGCCGGTGCCGCCACGCCGCTGCAGCGCTGCGCCAGCGCCAGTGCCGCGTGCTCGTGGCGCAGCAGCCGGGTCAGCAGGGCATGGACGCCGCGCAGGCTGTCGCGCACGCCCGTGTCGTCGATGCGCACGCGCAGCGGCAGGGTGTTGATGAACAGGCCCAGCACGCGGTCGGCGCCCGCGCCGCCCTGCATGCGGCCGAACAGCAGCGTGCCGAACACGGCGTCGTCGCGCCCGGCCGTGCGCGCCACGACCATGCCCCAGGCCAGGTGGCACAGGCTGGCCACGCTCACCTGAGCGGCCAGCGCGCACTGGCGCAGGCGCCGCGCCAGTGCGTCGTCGAGCGCGAGCCGCGCCTCGGCGTTGCGCGAGCCGTCGCCTTGCACGTCGTCCAGGCCGAAGGGCGTGGTCGGTGCGTCGACGTTGCCCAGCATCTGGCGGAAAAAGGCTTCATGCTCCGCGTCGGGAACGCCCAGGCGCGCCTGGGCGACGAAGTTGCGGAACGGCAGCGGCGCCGGCAGGCCCGCGGCCTGTCCGAGCATGTGCGCCTGGACCTCGTGCTGGATGATCTCCAGCGCGGTGTGGTCGATGGCCAGGTGGTGCACCAGCAGCAGCAGCACCCAGCGGCCGGCGCCAGCGTCGTGGGCGATGGCGATGTGCATCAGCGGCGCCTGGCGCAGGTCGATCCGGTGCCGGTTGCGGTCGAAGCGCTGGCGCAGCTGTTCTTCGACCGCGCCGTCCGCGGCGTCCAGCACCAGGGTTTCCGCCACCAGCGGCGCGCGGCGCCACACCACCTGCACCGGTTCCGGCAGGTCTTCCCACAGGACGGCGGA
This sequence comes from Ramlibacter sp., assembly GCF_013697775.1. Lineage (GTDB taxonomy): Bacteria > Pseudomonadota > Gammaproteobacteria > Burkholderiales > Burkholderiaceae_C > Ramlibacter. The sequence goes on from NZ_JACCWG010000343.1 coordinate 22,597, forward strand.
GCGCAGGATGTCGTGGCGGTCCACCACCGCCTGCACCGCCTGCACGAAGGCGTCCACCTGCGCGCGGCGCGCGAAGCGGAACAGCGTGGGCATCAGGTAGGCGTCGCCCGCGCGCGCCATCAGGTGGTGGAACACCATGCCCTGCTGCAGGGGAGCGAGCGGGTAGATGTCCTGCACGTTGGCGGCGCCGCCGGGAACGCCGGCGACGATGCCGTCGATCTGCGGCTGGGTGAGCCGCACCAGCGGCAGCATGGCCGGCGTGATGGCCCGGGCGTCGGCGGGAATGGCGTTGGGCGGCACCTCCACCGCCGCGGATCGGGCGGGCTGGTAGCCGCCGCTGCGGATCATCTCGATCAGCGCCGGCTTGTTGTCGCGGATGAGATGCACCAGACCAGCATCCTGCAGCGCCTGCTTCTTGCCCTGGACGACGAGCTGGTCGTCGCGCACGGACAGTGCGACGCCCTGGTCATGGAGATGGTCCAGCAGTTCGAGGACGTTCACAGGGTGATCTCCATTTCTTCGACGGCCGCGGCAAACGCCGCCAGCGTGGGTGTGACGAACAGCGAGCGCACGTCGACCGACAGGCCCTCCTGGCGGAGGCCCTCGATCATTCGGATCACCAGCAGGGAATGCCCGCCCAGGGCGAAGAAGCTGTCGTGGCGGCCGACGCGCTCGACCTGCAGCAGCTCGGCCCAGATGCCGGCCAGCAGCGTCTCCGTGTCGCCGGCCGGCGCTTCGTAGCGCGTGCGGGCGAAGGCCTGGCCTTCGGGCGCGGGCAGGGCCTTGCGGTCCTGTTTGCCGTTGGGCGTGAGCGGGAAGGCGTCCAGCTGCACGAATGCGGCGGGCACCATGTAGTCGGGCAGCAGCGCGCCCAGGCGGGTGCGCAAGTCGGCGGCATCGAGCGTGCCGGCGCCTTCCTGCGCGATGAGGTAGGCGACCAGCCGCTTGTTGCCGGGACTGTCCTCGCGGGCCAGCACGACGGCCTGGCGCACGCCGGGGAGTTGCGCGAGCTTGGCTTCGATCTCGCCGAGCTCGATGCGGAAGCCGCGGACCTTCACCTGAAGGTCGTTGCGTCCGAGGTAGTCCAGGCTGCCGTCGGCGCGGTAGCGCGCCAGATCGCCGGTGCGGTACATGCGCCCGCCGTGGAACGGGTCGTCCA
>NZ_JACCWG010000364.1 GCF_013697775.1 Ramlibacter sp.
CAGCGGCGCGGCCGCGTCGCGGTGCAGCGCCAGCACGCTGGCCAGCACGTCGCGCTTGCGTGCGATGCCGGCGTCGTCCAGCCCGGTGCCGGCGCCCACGCATTCGGCGATGTCCTGGTTGGCCAGCCGCGCCAGCAGCAGCGAGGCCGCCGAGGTGTTGCCGATGCCCATCTCGCCCAGCAGCAGCGCATTGCCCGGCAGGCCGCGCACCACGTCCGCGCCGTTGGCCAGCGCCTGCGCGCATTGCCGCGGCGTCATCGCCAGGCCTTGCGAAGAGTCCGCCGTGCCGGGCGCGATCTTGCGCAGCACCAGCCCCGGCTGCGGTTCGAAGTCGTGCCGCACGCCGCAATCGACCACGCTGAGCGCAAGTCCGTGCTGGCGCGCCAGCACGCTGACCGCGGCGCCGCCGGCCAGAAAGTTGTGCACCATCTGCCAGGTCACGTCGCTCGGGAAGGCCGACACGCCCTGCGCGGCCAGGCCGTGGTCGCCTGCGAACACCACCAGCTGCGGCTGCGCGAGTTCCGGCGTCTCGCTGCCGAGAATCAGGCCGATGCGCAGCGCCAGGTCCTCCAGCCGCCCGAGCGCGCCCAGCGGCTTGGTCTTGCGGTCGATCTTGTGCTGCAGGCGCGCGGCGAGTTCCGCGTCGTGGATGTCGGCAATGGCCGGGATGTCGTAGGTCGATGTCATGGTGGGGACGCGGAGATGGAAGTGGATGCGGCGAGCGCATCGAGGAAACCGGGCGCGAACTGCGCGCCGATGAAGTCGGCCAGGCCGTCGAAGACGCTGTCCAGCGACGGCGCAGACGCGCCGAACAGCGCATGCAGCACGACAGCGTTCTCGAACATGCCGTGCATGTACAGGCCCAGCACATTGCCTTCGATGTTCTGCCAGCCCAGGCCGTCGGGCAGCACCGCGTGCGCGGTCGCCATGCCGGGATGCTGCACGGTATGGCCGTGGTGAATCTCGTAGCCTTCAAGCGCGACGCCGTGCAAGGCGGACCACGGGCCGCGCACCGTACCGAGTTGCGCGCGCGCATGCCGCACCGTCTTGTCGGGCGCGAACCGCGTCACCAGCGGCAGCAGGCCCAGGCCCGGCGCGTTGCCGTCGATGCCGTGCGTGTCGATCAGCGCCTCGCCCAGCATCTGCAGGCCGCCGCAGATGCCCAGCACCATGCCGCTGGCTTGCGCATGCGCCGCGATGGCGCGGTCCAGGCCCTGCGCGCGCAGCCAGGCCAGGTCGCCGCTGGTGTGCTTGGAACCGGGCAGCACGACCCAGTCGGCGCCCATGGCTTCGGCGGGCGTGCGCACCCAGCGCAGCCGCACGCCGGGCACGTTCTTCAGCGGCTGGAATTCGTCGAGGTTGCTGATGCGCGGATAGGCCACCACCGCGACGGTCAGCCGCACCGCGCCGCTGGCGCTCACGCGGTCGTCGAACACACCGTCTTCCTCGGGCAGGCCGTGGTGCCACCACATCGGCAAGGTGGCGACGGTGGGCACGCCGGTCATCTGCTGCAGCTGCTGCGGCCCGGGCGCCAGCAGCGCCGCGTCGCCGCGGAACTTGTTGAGAACAAAGCCGGCCAGCAAGGCGCGCTCGGACGGCTCCAGCATCGCCCAGGTGCCGTACAGGTGCGCGAAGGCGCCGCCGCGGTCGATGTCGGTGACGAGCAGGCAGCGCGCCCCGGAATGCAGGGCCACGCGCATGTTGACGATGTCGCTGGACTTCAGGTTGATTTCGGCGGGCGAGCCGGCGCCCTCGATCACGACCACGTCGTTCTCGGCGCGCAGCTGGTCGAGCGCATTCGCAATGGCCGGCCACACGCGCTCGCTGCGCCCGCGCCACGGCGCGCGCGTGAGTTCCTCGTCCACGCGACCCATCAGCACCACCTGGCTGTGCGTGTCGCGCTCGGGCTTGAGCAGCACGGGATTCATGCGCACGTCGGGCCTGCAGCGCGCGGCCAGCGCCTGGAAATACTGTGCGCTGCCGATCTCGCCCAGCGCGCCGCCGGGCGCCGCGACCACGCGCGCGTTGTTGCTCATGTTCTGCGCCTTGAACGGCGCCACCTTCAGCCCCTGGCGCGCATACCAGCGGCACAGGGCAGTGGCCAGCCAGCTCTTGCCCGCCCCGCTGGTGGTGCCCAGCACCATGACACAGCGCGCGGTCACTGCAAGGCCTCCCAGGCGGCGCGCAAGGCGGCCTGCGCCTCGGGCGGCTGCACGCCCAGGCGCACGCAGCCCGGCAGGCCGAACGAGGCGCAGTCGCGCAGCTGCACGCCGCGGTGGCGCAGGTGCGCCAGCAGCGCGGTGGTGTCCACGTGGGGATCGCAGGCCATGAAATTGGCCTGGCCGGGTTCGCAGCGCCAGCCCATCGCGTGCAGCATGTCCGATTGCATGTGCTTCCATTGCCGCAGCGTGGTCCTGCTGTCCGCCAGCCACTGCTGCACCGACGGCATGCACCACGCCTGCAGCATCGCGACGGCATGCGCGCCCAGCACCCAGGACGGCGCCAGTGCTTCAAGCTGCACAGCGATGTCCCGCATGCCCAGCGGTGCAATCACGTAGGCGCCGCGCACGCCGGTAAGGCCCAACGCCTTGTTCGGTGTCCACAGCTGCCACACGCTGTCGCGCTGGCCGGGGTCCAGGCTCTGGGCGCCGGACAGCCGCAGCGGCTCGTAGGCGAGGTCCAGCACCAGCATGCGCCCTTCTCCGGCCAGTTTTGGCAGGCCGGCATGCGCCTGCCCCAGCGGGCTGGACGGCTCGCAGGCCCAGACCAGGTCCGCATGGTCCGGCGGCACCTGCGTCAAGCCATGGGCTACCGCGGCCGCGGCGTAGTCGCCATAACCGTGGTGCGGCAGGGCCACGCGGTGCAGGCCCGCATGCAACGCCCAGGCGCTGGCGCGGAAGATGAACTCGCTGCCGCTGCCCGCCGGCACGATGCGCCACGCATGCACGCCGTGGAATTGCGCCAGCCGCGCGCGCAGCGCCGCATAGCCAGCGTCGGGATAGCGCGTGGCGTCGGCGGCGCGCACGGCGGCCAGCGCGTCCGGGCACGGACCGCAGGCGTTGCCGTTGGTGGAGAAGTCGAACAGCGCGGCGCCGCGCGCGTCCGGTCCGCCGTGCACGCGCGGCGTCACCACCATGCGCGGCTCCAGCGCAGCGCGGCCATCGCGACCAGCGACCACGCGAGCAGCACCACGATTACCTGGGCGCAGATACGCAAGGCGCGTTCGGTGTGGCCGGCTTCGGGCGCCGCGCCCTGTTCGTTCAAGGTGTAGGCGCCGGGCTTGCGCAGCCGCACGCCCAGCACCAGCGCCATGGCCGCCATCGGCCAGCCGCTGTTGGGCGACGGCGTGCGGCGCGCCTCGGTGCGCAGGCCCTTCGGCCAGCTGCCGCAGACGGCGGCGACCAGCAGCGCGGTGATGCGCGCCGGAATCCACGACAGCACGTCGTCGACGCGGGCGGCCCACTTGCCGGCCCATTCCCAGTGGATGCCGCCGCGAAAACCGCGGTAGCCCCACATCGCATCGGCCGTGTTGGCGAAGCGGTACAGCACCGCGCCCGGCAGGCCGGCCACGACGAACCAGAACACCGGCGCCACCACCGAGTCGTTCAGGTTTTCGGCCAGCGACTCGATGGCGCTTTCGCGCACCTGGCCTTCGTCCAGCCGCATCACCTGGCGGCTGACGATGCGCCCGAGCTGGCGGCGCCCGGCGTCCAGCGATTGCGCCAATGCAGTCTCCACGCCGGCCACCTCGCCGCGCAGCATGCGCCACGACAGCATGGGCTTGAGCAGCAGGCCCAGCAACAGGCCGGCCGCCAGCGGATGCAGCAGCACGATCTGATCGTTCAACACGATGGCCGCGAGCGTGAACAAGGCCGCGCCGCCATACCAGGCCAGCGCGCCGGCGCAAAAACTTGTCCAGTCGGGCCCCGGCTTCTCCTCGCGCGGGCCGATCAGGCCACCGATCCAGCCCAGGTAGCGCCCCATCCACACCACCGGATGCAGGCGCAGCGGCGGCTCGCCCAGCAAGCGGTCCAGCAGCAGCGCCACCGGCAGCGCGATGGCGGCGGGAAGGAATGCGGCGACCCAGACCTGCATGCCTTCAGTCTTCGATGCCGCGCTGCGCCGGCACGCCGGCGTTGAACGCGTGCTTGACCTTGGTCATCTCGGTGACGGTATCAGCCAACTCGATGATCTCCGGCGGGCAGCGCCGGCCGGTGATCACCACATGCACCTCGCGCGGACGATTGCGCAAGGTCTGCAGCACGTCGTCCAGGGGCATCCAGCCGTAGATCAGCGGATAGGTGAGTTCGTCCAGCACCACCAGAAAATAGCCGCTGCCGAGGATGGCGTCGCGGGCCCGCGCCCAGCCGTCGCGCGCGAGCTGCGCCGAGTGCTCCAGGTCCTGGCTTTTCCAGGAGAAGCCGTCGCCCAGGCCTTCGATCGGGATGCCGATCTGCTCGAACATGCGGTGTTCGCCGAAGCGCGCCGTCGGCACCTTCATGAACTGGAAGATCTTCACCGCCTTGCCGCGGCCATGCGCGCGCAGCGCCAGCCCGAACGCCGCCGTGCTCTTGCCCTTGCCGTCGCCCGTGTTGACGATCACCAGCCCGCGCCGCTCGCCCTCGGGCTTCTCGTACGGCTTGCTCGATGGAGGTTGTTCGATCTGCATCTGTGTTTTCTTTCCAAATCCTAATTGGGGTCAGACACCAATTCATTTTCCATCCGCGGCAGCGCGACCCACTGCCTGGCCACCGCATGCACCGCGATGCGCCCGCCGAACACGTTTTCCAGCGCGCGGTGCGTGGCCGCGTCGGCGCACGCGCCCTGATGCGTCACGCGGCCCTGGTCCACCACCACCAATTCGTCGGCCTGCAGCGCCATGCTGATCTCGTGCAGCACGCTGACGGCCGTGCCGCCGCGCGCGACGTGCCTGCGCACCATGCCCAGCCAGTCGGACTGGTGCGGCGGATCGAGGTTCGCCAGCGGCTCGTCCATCAGCAGCAGAGGGGCGCGCACCGCCAGCGCGCGCGCCATCAGCACGCGCTGGCGCTCGCCGCCCGACAGGCTGCCGAGCGTGCGGCCGCGCCACTGCCAGCACTGCGTTTCCTGCATCGCGGCCTCCACGGCCGCGCGGTCGGCCGCGCTGGGCGAGCCCAGCCAGTCCTGGTGCGGCAGGCGGCCCAGCATCACCACGTCGCGCGCCAGCAGGTCCTCGGCGCCGGTCTCGTTTTGCCCCAGCCAGGCCAGCGCGCGGGCGCGCTCCTTGTGCGGCCACGCGCCAGCGTCGCGCCCCTGCAGGCGCACCTCGCCGCGGTACGGCAGGAGGTGTGCCAGTGCGCGCAGCAAGGTCGTCTTGCCCGCGCCGTTGGGCCCGGCGATGGCGGTCCAGCGGCCGGCGGGAATCGCCAGGTCGATGCCGCGCAGCACCGGCGCGCCGCCGAGCGCAACGTGCAGTTCTTTCGCCTGTAATGCGGCAACTGCGGCGGTGCTCACATCGGCCTCCGGTGCATCAGCCACAGCAGGTAGCCGCCGCCCAGCACCGCCGTCAGCACGCCCACCGGCAGCTCCTGCGGCGCCAGGACCCAGCGCGCCAGCACGTCGGCCGCCAGCAGCAGCGCGC
>NZ_JACCWG010000367.1 GCF_013697775.1 Ramlibacter sp.
GCCGCGGGTGCGGCAGCTTGCGCGGCGGGCGCCGGCGCGGCCGCGGCGGCCTTGCCTTCGGTGTCGATCCTCGCGATCACCTGGTCGGCCGTCACGGTGCCGCCGTCGGCGATCACCAGCTCGGACAGCACGCCGGCCGCTGGCGCCGGCACTTCCAGCACCACCTTGTCGGTCTCGATCTCGATCAGGGTTTCATCGATCGCCACGGTGTCACCGGGCTTCTTCTTCCATTGCAGCAGGGTCGCTTCCGCCACCGATTCCGACAGTTGCGGGACCTTCACATCAACGATAGCCATTGTTCTGTTCCTAGAGATTGTTCTTGTGTGCACGCGCCAAGGCCCGGCAGCGCAGTGCCGGGCCCTGCATCCACGTTACTTGGTGAGCACGAAGCCCTTGAGCTTGCCGAAGGCGGCCTCGACCAGCGCCTTCTGCTGCTCCACATGCAGGTGCGCATAGCCGACCGCCGGCGAGGCCGAGGCGGCGCGGCCGGCATAGCCCAGCTTCTGGCCCGGCTGCATGTTCTCGTGGATGTTGTGCTGGATGAAGAACCACGCGCCCTGGTTCTGCGGCTCGTCCTGGCACCACACCAGGTCGGACAGGTTCGGGTACTTCTTCAGCTCGGCGGCGAACGCCTTGTGCGGGAACGGGTACAGCTGCTCCACCCGCAGGATGGCCACGTCGTCGGCACCCTTTTCTTCGCGCTTCTTCGCCAGGTCGTAATAGACCTTGCCCGAGCACATGACCACGCGCTTGACCTTGTCGGCCTTGAGGTCCTTGTGCTCCGGAATCACCGTCTGGAAGCCACCCTTGGTGAACTCCGACAGCGGCGAGGTCGCGTCCTTGTTGCGCAGCAGCGACTTGGGCGTCATGACGATCAGCGGCTTGCGCAGCGGGCGGATCATCTGGCGGCGCAGCACGTGGAAGATCTGGCTGGCCGTGGTGGGCTGCACCACCTGGATGTTGGTGTCGGCCGACAGCTGCATGAAGCGCTCCAGCCGCGCCGAGCTGTGCTCCGGGCCCTGGCCTTCGTAGCCGTGCGGCAGCAGCAGCGTGATGCCGTTGACGCGGCCCCACTTCACTTCGCCCGAAGCGATGAACTGGTCGATCACCACCTGCGCGCCGTTGGCGAAGTCGCCGAACTGCGCTTCCCACACCACCAGGGTGTTGGGGTCGTTGGAGGCATAGCCGTACTCGAAACCCAGCACCGCTTCTTCCGAGAGGATGGAGTCGATGCAGACGAACGGCGCCTGGTTATCGGCCACGTTCTGCAGCGGGATGTAGCTGCCGACGTCCCAGCGCTCGCGATTCTGGTCGTGCAGCACGGCGTGGCGGTGGGTGAAGGTGCCACGGCCCACATCTTCGCCGGACAGGCGCACCGGGTAGCCGCTGGCCACCAGCGAGGCCAGCGCCATGTGCTCGCCCATGCCCCAGTCCACGCTGGCCTCGCCGCGGCCCATGGCGGCGCGGTCGTCCAGCACGCGCTTGACCAGCGGGTGCACCGCCACGCCGGCCGGCACGGTGGTGATGCGCTCGGCCAGCCGCTTCCACTCGGCCGTGGGAATGGCGGTGTCGGCCGCGTCGGTCCACTTCTTGCCGAGGTAGGGACTCCAGTCGACCGCGTACTTGCTCTTGAAGTTGGTCAGCACCGGGTCCACCGTGTGCTTGCCGGCGTCCATGGCGGCGCGGTAGGCCTTGACCATGTCGTCGCCCAGCGTCTCGCCCAGGCCCTGCGCGGACAGCTTGTCGGCGTACAGCTTGCGCGTGCCGGGGTGGGCCGCGATCTTCTTGTACATCAGCGGCTGGGTGAGCGAGGGCGTGTCCTGCTCGTTGTGGCCGAGCTTGCGAAAGCACACGATGTCCAGCACCACGTCCTTGGCGAACTCCATGCGGTATTCCAGCGCCAGCCGGGTGGCCAGCACCACGGCTTCAGGGTCGTCGCCGTTCACGTGGACGACAGGCGCCTCGATCATCTTGACCACGTCGGTGCAGTACAGCGTGGAGCGGCTGTCGCGCGGGTCCGAGGTGGTGAAGCCGATCTGGTTGTTGATGACGATGTGCACCGTGCCGCCGGTGAAGTAGCCGCGCGTTTCGGCCAGCGCCAGCGTCTCCATCACCACGCCCTGGCCGGCGAAGGCCGCGTCGCCGTGCACCTGCACCGGCAGCACCTGCTTGCCCTGCGGGTCGGCGCGGCGGTCCATCCGGGCCCTGACGGAACCCTCCACCACCGGGTTGACGATTTCCAGGTGCGAGGGGTTGAACGCCAGGCTCAGGTGCACCGGGCCGCCGGGGGTGGTGACGTCGGAGCTGAAGCCCTGGTGGTACTTCACGTCGCCGGACGGCAGGTCTTCCTTGGCGGTGTGCTCGAACTCGGAGAACAGGTCCTTGGGACTTTTGCCCAGGGTGTTGACCAGCACGTTCAGGCGGCCGCGGTGGGCCATGCCGATCACGATCTCCTGCACGCCCTGCGCGCCGGCCTGCTGGATCAGCTCGTCCATCGAGGCGATGAAGCTCTCGCCGCCTTCCAGCGAGAACCGCTTCTGGCCGACGTAGCGGGTGTGCAGGAAGCGCTCGAGGCCCTCGGAGGCGGTCAGGCGGTCGAGGATGTGCTTTTTCTCGTCGGCCGGGAAGTTGGGTTTGGAGCGGATCGACTCCAGCTTCTGCTGCCACCAGCGCTTGCGCGCCTGGTCGCTGATGTACATGTACTCGGCGCCGATGGTGCCGCAGTAGGTTTCGCGCAGCGCGTTCATCAGCTCGCGCAGCGTCATGCTCTCCTTGCCGAAGAAGGTGTTGCTGGTGTTGAACACCGCTTCCTGGTCGGCATCGCTGAAGCCGTAGAACGACGGCTCCAGCTCGGGGATCTTTTCGCGCTCGGTGCGCTTGAGCGGGTCGAGGTCGGCCCAGCGGCAGCCGACGTTGCGGTAGGCGGCGATGAGCTGCTGCACCGCAGTGCGCTTGCGTGCCTTCTCGGAGTCGGCCGAACCCGGCTGGGCCGCCGGCAGCGCGCGCTTGGCGCGGTCGGCGAAGGCGCTGACCACCGGCAGGTGGGGCACATCCTTGGCGTTGCTGCCGTCGACGGCGGGCACGTGCTGCAGCGCGTCGAAGTAGTCGCGCCAGGCGTCGGGGACGCTGCCGGGATTGGCGAGGTAGTTTTCGTACATCTCCTCGACATAGGGCGCGTTGCCGCCGAAGAGATAGGAATTGCCCTGATAGGCCGTGTAGACGGAGCTGCGGTCACCACTCATGTGTGCGCTACTTTCCGTTCCCCTGAAGGGAACATTAGCTGTTGCCAGGAACCTCCGCGACACGGCTGGACCGGCTGGCGGATGCGACGCGGGCCCATGCCCGTGAGGTTGCGTTGCGGATTGTATCCCCCCGCCCGGGTTAACCCGCTACCACATCCTTGAGCTGCTGCAGAGCCGCGGGGTCCTCGATGGCGGTCACGTCGCCCGGGTCGCGGCCCTCGCAGACCGCCTGGATGGCGCGGCGCACCAGCTTGCCGCTGCGCGTCTTGGGCAGCACCGAGACGAAGCACACGCGCGCCGGCCGGGCCACCGCACCCAGCTGCTGCTCCACCAGCTTCATCACCTCGCCTTCGAGCTTGCGCCGCGCGGCTTCGTCAGTGAGGCCGCTCGCGTCCTTGGCCACGGCGACGGCCATGGCGACCTGGCCCTTCAGCGGATCGGCCACGCCCACCACCGCCACTTCGGCCACGTTAGGATGGCTGGCGATGCTTTCCTCGATCTCGCGCGTGCCCAGGCGGTGGCCGGCCACGTTGATCACGTCGTCGGTGCGGCCCAGGATGAAGATGTAGCCGTCCGCGTCGCGGGTGCCCCAGTCAAAGGTGCTGTACACCAGCCTGCCCGGGATGCTCTTCCAGTAGGTAGTCACGTAGCGCGCGTCGTCGCCCCACACCGTCTGCATGCAGCCGGGCGGCAGCGGCCCCTCGATCGCCAGCACACCCTTTCGGCCGGCCTCGGTCAGTTCCTCGCCGGTGGCCTCGTCCAGCAGCTTCACGTCGTAGCCGTACACCGCCTTGCCGGGGCTGCCGAATTTGCTGCGGGTGGTCTCCACCCCGTTGCACACCGCCAGGATCGGCCAGCCGGTTTCGGTCTGCCAGTAGTTGTCGATGATCGGCTTGCCGATGCCCTGGGAAATCCACTGCGCGGTCGGCTCGTCCAGCGGCTCGCCGGCCAGGAACAGGGTGCGCAGGCTGGACAGGTCGTATTTCTTCAGGAAGGCCGGATCGTGCTTCTTCAGCACGCGGATCGCGGTGGGCGCGGAGAACATCACCGTCACCTTGTACTTCTCCACCAGGCTCCACCAGATGCCCGCGTCGGGCCGGATCGGCACGCCCTCGTACATGATGGTCGCCATGCCGCCGATCAGCGGGCCGTAGACCACGTAGCTGTGGCCCACCACCCAGCCGACGTCGCTGGTCAGGAAGAAGGTTTCGCCCGGGCGGCCCTGGAAGATGTGCCGCATGCTCGCTGCCAGCGCCACCGTGTAGCCGCCGGTGTCGCGCTGCACGCCCTTCGGTTTCCCGGTAGTGCCGCTGGTGTAGAGGATGTAGCTCGGGTCGGTGGCTTCCACCCAGGTGCAGGGCACCTGCGCGTCGATGTGCCGCGCGCGCAGTTCCGCGTAATCCAGGTCGCGGCCCGCCACGCGCTCCATCGGCGCCAGGCCCCGGTCGACCAGCAGCACCGCCGCGAGCTTGTGCGCCGACAGGCGGATCGCCTCGTCCAGCAGCGGCTTGTAGGGCATGACCTTGCCGGCGCGCGAGCCGGCATCGGCGCTCACCACCAGCTTGGGCGCCGCGTCGTCGATGCGGGTGGCCAGCGAGTGCGAGGCAAAGCCGCCGAACACCACCGAATGGATGGCGCCGATGCGCACGCAGGCCAGCATGGCGAACACCGCTTCGGGCACCATCGGCATGTAGACCAGCACGCGGTCGCCGCGGCCCACGCCCTGCGCGAGCAGGATGGCGGCCATGCGCTGCACCTCGGCATGCAGCTCGCCGAAGCTGTAGGTTTTTTCGACACCGGTTTCGCTGGACACATAGATCAGCGCCGCCTGCGCGGCGCGCTCGGGCAGGTGCCGGTCCACCGCGTTGTGGCACAGGTTGGTCTGCCCGCCCACGTACCAGCGCGCGAACGGCGGGTTGCTGTCGTCGCAGATCTGGTCGGGCTGCCTGTTCCATTCGATCAGCTGTGCCTGCTCGCGCCAGAAGGCGTCGCGGTCTTCGATGGAGCGGCGGTGGAAGTCGGCGTAGTTCATGGGTTCGTCTCCTGCGGGCCGCGCCGCGCTACTTGACCAGGCTCAAGACGTCCTTGAAGCGCGGGTGCTCGGCAGTGCGCAGCCACTCGAAGGCCACCATCTCGGTGGTCACCAGCTCCGCGCCAGCCGATGCCAGGCGGTCGAAGGCGGCGTCGCGGTTGCGCTCGGTGCGCGAGCCGCAGGCGTCGGTCACCACCCAGACGTCCCACTCTGCCTCCAGCAGTTCCAGCGCGGTCTGCAGCAGGCACACGTGCGCCTCGCAGCCGGCCAGCACCAGCGTCGCGCGCTCGGGGCCGGCGGCAGCGGGCACGGTTTTCTGCAGACGCTTGGGCAGGCTGCGCGCGTTGCCGCCGGCGGCGCGCGCGGGTGGCCGCAGCTTCGGTTCCAGCACGCCAACGGCGCTGAAGCTCATCTTGGGCAGGGCCGGCGCGGCCAGTTGCACCGATTCCGCCAGTTCCGGCACCAGCGGCCCCAGACCCTGCGGGTTCTGCTCGGTGGCCCAGACCGGAATCCGCAGCAGCCCGGCGACGCGCGCCAGCCGCACGGCATTGGCGAGCACGCGCTCGCCCTCGTGGATGGCGGGCATCAGGCGTTGCTGGTAGTCCACCAGCACAAGTTGGGATTCGTCGCGGTCCAGCAGCATGGGCATTCCTTCGAATGCCCGATTATTGGCCCAAGAAGCTCAGAGCTCTTCCTGCAGCGCCACCGGCAGGGTCGGCTCGACCGGCGCCGCCGCCGGCCGCGCAAACGCATCCGGGGCGTGGCCGCTGAACGACGGCGACAGGCCCATCGGCCGTGAATGCCGCTCGCGTTCGCGCTGCAGGTAATGCTGGCGGCGCATCTCGCGCGAGCGCATCTCCATCAGGCCGTGCAGCACTTCGGCATGCAGCTCTTCGATGGTTTCCACGTCGGGCGCGGCGGTTTCGGCCATCACGTCAGGCACCAGCACGATCTCGCTGTCGCCGGCGTCGAACTCCACCCGGCAGGGCCGCCCCAGCACGCGGTGCACCGCGGCCTGCGCGCGCTCGCGGTCCACGCCCGGCAGCACCACGGCGAACTGCGCGCGGTCCATGCGCGCGGCGATGCCCTGGCTGCCGGCCAGGGTCTCCAGCTTGCGCACCACGCGCGCCAGCAACTTGCAGCTGATCTCGCGCCCATAGATGTGGCGCACTTCCACCATGTCGTTGAAGTCCAGCACCACCAGGCTGACCGGCCGCTTCGCCGCGCGTGCGATGCGCAAAATCTCGCCGCCGCATTCGGCAAAGCCGCGCGGGTTGTAGAGCTGGGTCGCCTCGTCCACCAGGTCGCGCCCGGCCGCGATGTGCAATTGCGCCGAGCGGGCGCCGCGCAGCAGGCCCAGCGCGACCAGCGCGCACACCAGAGCGCCGCTGGACAGCGCCTGCTGGCGGTATGCCAGCAGCATCGCCGCGGCCACCAGGCCCAGCGCCACCACGGCCAGCAGCGCCGACGTGGCGTGCAGGAAGCGCGGCGCCCACGTCGGCAGGCGCAGGGCGCGGGCGGGGTGCTCATCCAAAACGGCCGTCGATTCGAATGCGGGATTCATGGTGCTTGCTCCTCGCGCTTGATGCTGCTGCGCATGTGTGAGGGAATGAAACCACGCACGGCCGCGTAGCCATTAAGCAAATCGGTACGCCCGGCTTAGGAAATTGGCTTAGCGGTTTAAGGATTTACGCCCGAGGCGGCGCTAAACTTTCGCCGAACGCTTAGATACACATGTCAGCCCACTCTCCAACCGCCAGCACCCAGACCATCCGGCTGCTGTGCGTCGAGGACAACCCCGACGACGTGGAGCTGATGGCCATCGCGCTCGAACGCGCCGACCCGCAGCGCGAGTACGCGCTGCACCGCGTGGACGACGCCGGCAGCTTCGTCGAAGCTCTGCAGCAGGAATTCGACGTCGTGCTGTGCGACTTCAACATGCCGCGCTTCTCGCCCTATGCCGCCTTGCAGATCCTGGTGGCGCGGCGCGCCAGCACGCCGATGGTGGTGGTGACGCGCGCCATCGGCGAGGAAGCCGCGGTGCACGTGCTGCGCTGCGGCGCGAAGGACTACCTTACCAAGGACAAGCTGGGCACGCTGCCGCAGATCATCGAGCGCGTGATGAACGAGCGCCAGCGCCTGCTCGACAAGGAACGGCTGGACCGCGAGCTCGAAGCCGCCTACCGGCGTCTGAAGAAGCTGTCGGCAAGGCTGGTGGTGGCGCAGGAGCGCGAACGCTCGCTGATCTCGCGCGAGCTGCACGACCAGCTCGGCCAGACGCTGACCGGCGTGGTGATCCACCTGCATGCCGCGCAGCGCGCGCCGGATGCCGACGCCGCGCGCCGGTACAACGACATCGCCATGGAGATGGCCAACGGCGCCGTCTCGCAGCTGAAGACGCTGTCGTTCTCGCTGCGTCCGGCCCAACTGGATTTGCTGGGCCTGGTGGCGGCCGTGCAGTCCGCGGTGCAGCGCATCGCCGAGCCGGCCGGCCTGGCCTTTACCGTCACCTCGCGCGGGACCGAACCCGCCACGCTGGGCGAAACCGCCGCTGTCGCCATGCGGCTGGTGCAGGAGGCGCTGACCAACATCCTGCGCCACGCCAAAGCCACCTACATCGCGGTGCGCCTGCGCTTTCTGGCGCAGGGCCGCATCGGCGTTCTGGTGGTGGACGACGGCGTCGGCTTCGACAAGGCAAACCTGCTGGACGGCCAGCCGAGCGAGCGGAACATCGGTCTGTATTCGATGATCGAGCGAACGGAACTCGCCGGCGGCCGGCTGCACATTCGCACATCTCCCGGGCGCGGCGTCGCCATCCGGGCCATCCTGTAGTTCGAACGAAAAAGCTGCTCTCGGAGGAGACCCCCCAATGAAACCCAACGACGCGTCCAAACCCATCCGCGTGGTGCTCGCCGACGACCATGACCTGGTCCGCTCGGGCATCAAGGCGCTGCTTGGCATGGTGGAAGGCGTGCAGGTGATCGCGGAGGCGCGCGACGGCGCCGAGCTGGTCAAGCTGGTGGAGAGCCTCTCGCCCGACGTGGTGATGACCGACATTTCCATGCCGGGCATGGACGGCATCACCGCCATCGCGGAAATCCACGGGCGCCATCCGCAAGTGCGCATGCTGGTGCTGTCGATGTACGACACGGTGGACTTCGTCAAGCGCGCGGTGGCCAACGGCGCCTGCGGCTACCTGATGAAGGATGCGCCGCCGTTCGAGCTGGAGCAGGCGCTGCGCAGCGTGATGGCGACCGGCAGCTACTTCAGCCCGGCCATCGCGCAGCGGCTGCTGCAGCCTTCCGAGCCCACGGTGGACGACGAGCTCACGCACCGCCAGGTGGAAATTCTCAAGCTCATCGCGCAGGGCCGCGCCTCCAAGGAAATCGCTTACGAGCTGGGCCTGTCGCCGAAGACGGTGGACGTGCACCGCGCGCGCATCATGGAGCGGCTGCGGCTGAACGACATCGCCAGCCTCACGCTGTATGCCGTGCGCAAGGGACTCGTGAAGCCCTGATCAGGGCACCAGCCGCAGCAGCTTGCCGTCGGCTTCGTCGGTGAGCACGTAGAGCAAGCCGTCCAGCCCCTGCCGCACGTCGCGCACGCGCCCCCCGATCTCGGCGAATTTCGTTTCGCGCGCCACCTTGCGCCCGTCGAGCTCCAGCCGCGCCACATAGCCGAACTTCAGCGAGCCGACGAACAGGTTGCCCTTCAGTGCCGCGCCATAGCGGTCGCTGGTGAGAAATGCCATGCCCGAGGGCGCGATCGACGGCACCCAGTAGTGCACCGGCTGCTCCATGCCGGCCTTGGCGGTGAGGCCTTCGCCGATCCTGCCGCCGCCGTAGTTCTCGCCATAGGTGATCACCGGCCAGCCGTAGTTCTTTCCGGCCTGCGGCACGTTGACCTCGTCGCCACCCTGCGGGCCGTGCTCGTGCATCCAGAACGTGCCGTCCGGCGCCAGCGCCCCGCCCTGCGCGTTGCGGTGGCCATAGCTCCAGATCTCGGGCAGCGCGCCGGCGCGGTTCACGAACGGGTTGTCCTTGGGCACCGAGCCGTCCTTGTTCACGCGCACGATCTTGCCGTGGTGGTTGTCCAGCGTCTGCGCATCCTCCTTGCGGCTGAAGCGCTCGCCCAGCGTGAGGAACAGCGTGCCGTCGCGCGCTTCGGCGATGCGGCAGCCGAAATGCTGGTTGCTCGCGAACTTGGGCTTCTGGCTGAAGATCACCCGTACTTCTTGCAGCCGTGCGTTGTCGGCCGCCAGCGTCGCGCGCGCCAGCGCCGTGCTGTTGCCGCCCTCGCCCGGCTGCGAGAAGCAGAAGTACAGCACGCGGCTACGCGCGAAGTCGGAGTCCAGCACCACATCGAGCAGGCCGCCCTGCCCGCGCGCTGCCACCTCGGGCACGCCGGCCAGCGGCGCGCCCGGCTTGCCGTCGGCCGACACCACGCGCATGCGGCCCGGCCGCTCGGTGACGATGTAGCCGCCCTGCGGCAGGAAGGCGACGGACCAGGGATGGTCGAGGCCGCTGGCCACGGTCTGCGGCCGCACGGACTGCGCGAACGCACCGGCTGTCGCACAGGCCAGCACGGCTGTCGCGACAAGGCGCGAGAGCGGGGAAATTCGAGGCGTTTTCATTGTGCGATTCTTCACCAGAACACAGGTGCCGTGCTAAGCTGCGCGCCCATGTCAGTAAGGCTCAGCACTTGGCTTGTGGCCGTTTGCGCATCGATCAGCATGATCGGCGCCCACGCCGCCCCGCCCACCTCCGCCGAAGACGACGTCGGCCGTTTCCTGGCCGACAAGGGCCTGCTGCAGCGGCTGGACCAGGTGCGCCAGAACGTCGCGGGCCAGGTGGCCGGCAAGGCCGGCGCGGTCGCGGACCGGGCCTCCGAGCTGGTCTTCAACGCCATGGGTTTCCTGGGTGTTCCCTACCTCCGCGGCGGCAACTCCGCCGACACCGGTTTCGATTGCAGCGGCTTTGTCAAAGCCATGTACGAGCAGACGGTGGGCCTGATCCTGCCGCGCCGCGCCAACGAGCAGGCTGCCGCCACACAGCAGATCGACAAGAACGACCTGAAGCCGGGCGACCTGGTGTTCTTCAACACCTTGCGCCAGGCTTTCAGCCACGTCGGCATCTATGTCGGCGACGGCAAGTTCATCCACTCGCCCAAGCCGGGCGCCCAGGTGCGCGTGGAAGACATGGGTAGCTCCTACTGGGCCCGCCGCTTCGATGGGGCGCGGCGTGTTTTGAGCGGCGAGGCTTTGGCGCAGCAGCAACAAGCCGCTCGACCCTGAGCTGCGCCGCGCGTCGCGGCAGGCGGTGCCCGGCATGGGCTCATACTGCGGCGCCCGCGAGTCAGTTCACGATAAAAAATTGGGGTCAGATTCCAATTTCGCCGGCCTGCTTTTGCAGGCCCTCGCTGCGTCGCCATGCGACGCAGCGAAATTGGAATCTGACCCCAATTTTTTCCGGCTCCAACCCGATCACCACAGCCACCGCAGAAATCGCCCACGCCGGGCGCCGCCTGCCGCGACAGCCCCCATGGAGGCACGCCACCGGTGGCGCGCCAACATCGTCACAACAAAACCGCATGCGGGCGGGCCGTGTCGCGCAGTTGGACAGGGCGCCTGAGGTGATTGGTCGGGTGGCAGGCGCGCAAAGCGCGCTTCGTTGACTGACTCACGGCGGCTGTTTGAACGCAGCGTTTGCTTTGCAAACGCGAAGTGAGTTCCGCCGCGCTGCCGTCCGTCCAACCGCCTCAGGTCTGCCGGCGGCAAAGCCGCCGGTCGCCTTGTCCGCGCGACACGGCCCGCCCGCGTGCGGCTTTGCCGCGTGGTCAAGGTAAGCACGTACCGGTCAGTCCGGTTTCACCCCCGCATCCTTGATCACCTTCGCCCACTTCGCAGTCTCGGCCGACACGAACGCATCGAATTCCTCCGGCGTGCCTCCACCCGCGAAGGTCCCCATGCCGTCCAGGCGCGCGTGCGTCTCGTCGCTGCGCACGATACGCGTGACCTCGTCGGCCATGCGCCGCACGATCTCCTTCGGCGTGGCTGCCGGCGCCAGCATGCCGGCCCAGGTGCTGCCCATGAAGCCGGCGAAGCCCTGCTCGATGAAGGTCGGCACCTCTGGCGCGGCAGGCAGCCGTTTGTCGTGCGACACGCCGATCAGCCGCACACGGCCCTGCTTGCCGGGCTGGATGAGGCCCGAGGCCGCGTCGAAGAACAGCTGGATCTGCCCGCCAATGAGGTCGGTCAATGCAGGCGCCGCGCCCCGGTATGGGATGTGGACCATGTAGGTCCTGGTGATCGCCTTGAACAGCTCGCTGGTCAGGTGCGCGGCCGAGCCGTTGCCCGACGAGCCGAAGCTCACCTTGCCAGGGTAGCGGCGCGCGTAGTCGACCATCTCGCGCGCGGTCTTGAACGGCGCGTCGTTGTTCACCGCGGCCAGCAGCGGCGAGACGCCGATCAGCGCCATGCCCGCGAGGTCCTTGCGCGGGTCGTACGGCAGCTTGGGGTACAGCGTGGTGTTGGCCGCGTAGGCCGCGATCACGACGGCGAAGGTTGAACCATCGGCCGGCGCCTTGGCCAGCGCGTCCACGCCGATGATGCTGTTGGCGCCAGGCTTGTTGTCCACCGTGACGGTCTGCTGCAGACGGTTCTGCAAACCGATCTGCACGATGCGCGCCATGTTGTCGGTGAAGCCGCCCGGCGTGTAGGGCACGATGATGCGGATCGGCTTGTTCGGCCAGGCGGGCTGCGCGAGCGAAGGCAGCGCGACGGCGGCGGCGCCGGCCGCCAGGCCGCGCTGGAAGGTGCGGCGGGAGATGAGGGTCATGCGTGGGTCCTTGCGAAGACCCATGCATTCTTGGCTCGCCGCAGCCGCCCGATGCTCGGTGTTTCCCCGCGCGTTACCTGCGCGGCGGCGGCACGTCGGTGCAGGTGCCGTGCGCGATCTCCGCCGCCAGGCCGATGCTCTCGCCCAGCGTGGGGTGCGGATGGATGGTCTTGCCGATGTCGACGGCGTCCGCGCCCATCTCGATGGCCAGCGCGACCTCGCCGATCATGTCCCCGGCGTGCGTGCCCACGATGCCGCCACCCAGGATGCGGTGCGACTCGGCGTCGAACAGCAGCTTGGTGAAGCCCTCGTCGCGGCCGTTGGCGATGGCCCGGCCCGACGCGCTCCACGGGAAGTGGCCCTTCTTGACGGCGATGCCCTGCGCCTTGGCCTGGTCCTCGGTGAGGCCAACCCAGGCCACCTCGGGATCGGTGTAGGCCACGCTCGGGATCACGCGCGCGTCGAAGGTCGACTTCTCGCCGGCTGCGGCTTCCGCCGCCACGTGGCCTTCGTGCACCGCCTTGTGCGCGAGCATGGGGTTGCCGACGATGTCGCCGATGGCGTAAATGTGCGGCACGTTGGTGCGCATCTGCACGTCCACCGGGACGAAGCCGCGGTCGGTGACGGTGACGCCCGCCTTGTCGGCGCCGATCTTCTTGCCGTTGGGCACGCGGCCCACGGCCTGCAGCACCAGGTCGTACAGCTGTGGCTCCTTCGGCGCCTGCTCGCCTTCGAAGCGCACCAGGATGCCGTCCTTCGTGGCTTCGCCGCCGACCGTCTTGGTCTTGAGCATGATGTTGTCGAAGCGCGGCGCGTTCATCTTTTGCCACACGCGCACCAGGTCGCGGTCGGCGCCCTGCATCAGGCCGTCGAGCATTTCCACGACGTCGAGCCGCGCGCCGAGGGTGGAGTAAACCGTGCCCATCTCCAGGCCGATGATGCCGCCGCCCAGGATGAGCATGCGTTTCGGAATCGTCTTCAGTTCCAGCGCGCCGGTGGAGTCGACGATGCGCTCGTCCTGCGGCAGGAACGGCAGGTGCACGGCTTGCGAACCAGCGGCGATGATGCAGTTGCGAAAACTGATGGTCTGCTTCTTGCCGGTGCCCTGCTGCGCGTCGCCGCTGGTTTCCTCGACCTCGATGCGGTGCGGGTCGACGAACTGGCCGTTGCCGCGCACCACCGTCACCTTGCGCATCTTGGCCATCGCCGTCAGGCCGCCGGTGAGCTTGCCCACCACCTTGCTCTTGTGCGCACGCAGCTTGGCGAGATCGATTGCCGGCTTGCCGAAGCTCACGCCAAGCGCTTCGAAATGGCTGACCTCGTCCATCACAGCGGCGACGTGCAGCAGCGCTTTCGACGGGATGCAGCCGACGTTGAGGCACACACCGCCCAGCGTTGCGTAGCGCTCGACCAGGATGACCTTCATGCCGAGGTCGGCGGCGCGGAAAGCGGCGGAGTAGCCGCCGGGACCGGCGCCGAGGACGAGCATGTCGCAGTCGAACTCGCCGCCAGTCTCCGTTCGCCCTGAGCTTGTCGAAGGGCTTGCCGCTGGACGAGGGGCTTCGACAGGCTCAGCCCGAACGGGGACAGGCCCAGCCCCAACGGGCGCAGGCTCAGCCCGAACGGACGGCGCATCCGCCGTCTCCACCACCGCGATTACCGACCCCTGCGAGATCTTGTCCCCGAGCTTGACGCGCAACTCCTTCAGCACCCCCGCATGGCTCGACGGGATTTCCATGGACGCTTTGTCCGACTCCACGGTGAGGAGCGACTGCTCGGCCTTGATCCTGTCGCCGGGCTTCACCAGCAGCTCGATGATGGCCACGTCCTTGAAGTCCCCGATGTCGGGGACTTTCACTTCCGTCGGGGTGCCCATTTATTTTTCTTTCGCTTTGAGGGTGAACACGTCGAATGGCGTGGCCGAGTTGCGGTCGAACTCGCAGCCGGCGGCGATGCCGGCTTCGGCGACCTCGCGCGCGGTCTTGGCGCGCGCATACAACGCATGCATGGCGCCCAGCGCGAAGCTGCGGCCCGAGCCGATGCCCCAGAACTCCTTGAACTCGAACACCTCGCGGTAGCTGTACAGGCCGTAGATGCCGCTGGCGTTGGCGATCACCACGCTGAACTGGCTGGACTCGTACGGGTCGCTGTCCTCTTCCTTGGTCTGCAGGAAGAAGTTGTCCTTGAGGTACGGATGCAGCTTGGTGAAGGTGTCGAACACGTCATCCTTGCTGCAGAGCTTGAGGATCTCGCGCGGCATGGAACCCATGGCCTTGCGCAACACCGGGAAGTGCGCGACGGTGCCGGCCATGCCGATGTAGCTCGGGCCGTCGTCGGTCTCCACCTTGAAGATCTTCGTGTTGTCCTCGAAGCGGTGCGCGAGGCGGGTATCGCCGAATGTCACCAGGGTATCGGCAGCGATTGCGATCTGCCCCGCTTTTTTCACCACAACGACTGTTGTCATAAACCTCTGTTGTTTCTTCTTTTCCTTAGAGGAGCACGCGGCGGAAGTCCGCCAGGATCTGCCCCAGGTACACATTGAACCGGGCTGCCGATGCGCCGTCGATGACACGGTGGTCCCACGACAGCGACAGCGGCAGGATGAGCCTGGGTTGGAACTGCTTGCCGTCCCACACCGGCTGCGTCCGGCTTTTGCAGACGCCAAGGATAGCGACTTCCGGCGCGTTGATGATCGGGGTGAAATAAGTTCCCCCAATACCGCCGAGCGAAGAAATTGTGAATGTCGCTCCTGACATGTCGCCAGGGCCGAGCTTGCCGTCGCGGGCCTTCTTCGCCAGCTCGCCCATTTCCTGGCTGATGGCCAGCACGCCCTTCTTGTCCGCGTCCTTCAGCACCGGGACCATGAGGCCGTTGGGCGTGTCGGCCGCGAAGCCGATGTGCCAGTAGTTCTTCAGCACCTGCTCTTCGCCGTCGAGCGAGCTGTTGAAATCGGGGAATTTCTTCAGCGCGGAGACACAGGCCTTGATGAGGAAGGCGAGCATCGTGACCTTGATGCCGCTCTTCTCGTTTTCCTTGTTGAGCTGCACACGCAACGCTTCCAGCTCGGTGATGTCGGCATCGTCGTGGTTGGTGACGTGCGGAATCATCACCCAGTTGCGGTGCAGGTTGGCGCCGCTGATCTTCCTGATGCGCGCCAGCGGCTTGCGCTCCACCGGCCCGAACTTCGCGAAATCCACCTTGGGCCAGGGCAGCAGGCCCAGCGCCTCGCCGCCGCCTGCAGGCGCTTTCGCCGCGGCTGCCTGCGTGCGCAGCTCACCCGCCATCACGGCCTTGGTGAATCCCTGCACGTCTTCGTGCGTGATGCGGCCCTTGGGCCCGGAGCCCTTCACTTCCTCCAGCGGCACGCCGAGCTCGCGCGCGAACTTGCGCACCGAGGGCGAGGCATGGGGGAGCTTGCCGCTGGGGGTGACGGGTTCGTGGGGAGGCAGGGCGACGGTGGGGGGAACGCGACCCTCTCCCGCCTGAACCGGACTTTCTCCCTCGCCCCTCTGGGGAGAGGGCTGGGGTGAGGGGCTAGCGTAGGCTTCGACAGGCTCAGCCCGAACGGATCCAGGCTCAGCCCGCCCGGACGGGGCACCCGTCCCCTGCACCACCGCCACCAGATCCCCCACATTGATCTTGTCGCCGATCTTGACCTTCAGCTCCTTCACCACGCCAGCGGCCGACGAGGGAATCTCCATCGACGCCTTGTCCGACTCCACGGTGATGAGCGACTGCTCCAGCTGCACGCTGTCGCCCGGCTTGACTAGCAGTTCGATGATGGTCACGTCCTTGAAGTCGCCGATGTCGGGAACGCGGACCTCGACGGGCCCACCCTCACCCCGGCCCTCTCCCGCCAGAGCGGGAGAGGGAGACGGTGCAGGAGCCGGACTTCCTCCCTCGCCCCTCTGGGGAGAGGGCTGGGGTGAGGGGCTGGCCGGGGCTTCGACAGGCTCAGCCCGAGCGGATGCAGGCGCAGCCTCCGCCACCTCGATCACCGCCAGCACCGAGCCTTCCGAAATCCTGTCGCCCAGCTTGACGCGCAGTTCCTTCAGCACGCCAGCATGGCTCGACGGGATCTCCATCGAGGCCTTGTCCGACTCCACCGTGACGAGCGACTGCTCCGCCTTGACCGTGTCGCCGGGCTTGACCAGCAGCTCGATCACGCCGACATCCTTGAAGTCGCCGATGTCGGGGACCTTCACTTCGACCTGTGCCATCTTGTTGTTCTCCGGGTGCCCTTGGCTGGGCGGTTTCTTTTTTCGTCGGAAATGCGCGTGTGCGCGATTGTCACGCGTAAAGCGGATTCACCTTGTCGGTGCGGATGCCGTACTTCTTGATGGCCTCGGCGACCTTGGCGGCGGGCACGGTGCCCTCCTCGGCCAGCGCCTTCAGCGCGGCGACCACGATGTAGTGCCGGTTGACCTCGAAGTGCTCGCGCAGGCGGCTGCGGAAATCGCTGCGGCCGAAGCCGTCCGTGCCCAGCACCTTGTAGGTCCGCCCCTTGGGGATGTACGCGCGGATCTGCTCGGTGTAGGCCTTGATGTAGTCGGTGGATGCAACCACCGGGCCGGGGTGTTTGTCCAGTTGCTGCGCGACGAAGGGCACGCGCGCCTTGCCGGTGGGATGCAGCAGGTTGAAGCGCTCGCAGTCCTGGCCGTCGCGCGCCAGTTCGTTGAAGCTCGGGCAGCTCCACACGTTGGCCGACACACCCCAGTCCTTTTCCAGCAGGGCCTGCGCCGCCACCGATTCGCGCAGGATGGTGCCGCTGCCCAGCAGCTGCACGCGCGGCGCGGATCCGGAGGGGCCCTTCGGTAGCCCGTTTGCGCCCTCCTGCAGCAGGTACATGCCCTTGACGATCTGCTCCTCGGTGCCGGGCTTCAGGCCGGGCATCGGGTAGTTCTCGTTGAGCAGCGTGATGTAGTAGAAGACGTTCTCCTGCTGCTCCACCATGCGCTTCATGCCGTGCTGCATGATCACCGCCACCTCGTGCGCGAAGCTCGGGTCGTAGCTCACGCAGTTGGGAATGGTGGCGGCCAGCACGTGGCTGTGGCCGTCCTCGTGCTGCAGGCCTTCGCCGTTCAGCGTGGTGCGCCCCGAGGTGCCGCCCAGCAGGAAGCCGCGCGCCTGCATGTCGCCGGCCGCCCAGCACAGGTCGCCCACGCGCTGCAGGCCGAACATCGAGTAGTAGATGTAGAACGGCACCATGATGCGGTTGCTGGTGCTGTAGCTGGTGGCCGCGGCGATCCAGCTGGCCATGCCGCCCGCTTCGTTGATGCCTTCCTGCAGGATCTGGCCGTCCACGTTTTCCTTGTAGTAGGAAACCTGGTCCCGGTCCTGCGGCGTGTACTTCTGCCCATCGGGGTTGTAGATGCCGATCTGGCGGAACAGGCCTTCCATGCCGAAGGTGCGCGCCTCGTCCACCAGGATCGGCACGATGCGCGGGCCCAGTTCCTTGTCGCGCAGCAGCACCGTCAAAAAGCGCACGTAGGCCTGCGTGGTGGAGATCTCGCGGCCTTCGGCGGTGGGCTCCAGCACGGCCTGGAAGGCCGGCAGCTCGGGCACCTTCAGCTGCTCGTCGGCCCTGGCGCGGCGCTTGGGCAGGTAGCCGCCCAGCGCCTTGCGGCGCTCGTGCAGGTACTGCATCTCCGGGGTGTGTTCCTCGGGCTTGTAGAACGGGATGTCGGCCAGCTTCTCGTCGGGAATCGGGATGTTGAAGCGGTCGCGGAACGTGCGGATGTCCTCGTCGGTCAGCTTCTTGGCCTGGTGCGCGATGTTCTTGCCTTCGGCCGACTTGCCCATGCCGAAGCCCTTCACCGTCTTGATCAGCAGCACCGTGGGCTGGCCCTTGTGGCTGACCGCGCGGTGGTAGGCCGCATACACCTTCTGCGGATCGTGGCCGCCGCGGTTGAGGCGCCAGATGTCTTCGTCGCTCATCTTCGCGACCATCTCCAGCGCCTTGGGATGGCGGCCGAAGAAGTTCTTGCGCACGTAGGCGCCGTCGTTGGCCTTCATGGCCTGGTAGTCGCCGTCCAGCGTCTCCATCATGATCTTGCGCAGCACGCCTTCCTTGTCGCGCGCCAGCAGCGGGTCCCAGTAGCTGCCCCAGACCAGCTTGATCACGTTCCAGCCGGCGCCGCGGAATTCGCCTTCCAGCTCCTGGATGATCTTGCCGTTGCCGCGCACCGGCCCGTCCAGCCGCTGCAGGTTGCAGTTGACGACGAAGATCAGGTTGTCCAGCTTCTCGCGCGCCGCCACGCCGATGGCGCCCAGCGACTCCACTTCGTCCATCTCGCCGTCGCCCAGGAAGGCCCAGACCTTGCGCCCGGAGGTGTCGGCGATGCCGCGCGCGTGCAGGTACTTCAGGAAGCGCGCCTGGTAGATCGCCATCAGCGGGCCCAGGCCCATGGACACCGTGGGGAACTGCCAGAACTCGGGCATCAGCTTCGGATGCGGGTAGCTCGACAGGCCCTTGCCCTCCACTTCCTGGCGGAAGTTCAGCAGCTGCTCCTCGCTGATGCGGCCTTCCAGGAAGGCGCGGGCGTAGATGCCCGGCGAGCTGTGGCCCTGGATGTAGAGGCAGTCGCCGCCGTGCTCGGGCGTCTCGGCATGCCAGAAGTGGTTGAAGCCGGCGCCGAACATGGTGGCCAGCGAGGCGAAGGAGCTGATGTGCCCGCCCAGGTCGCCGCCGTCGGCCGGGTGCAGGCGGTTGGCCTTGACCACCATCGCCATCGCGTTCCAGCGCATGTAGGCGCGCAGGCGCTCTTCCATTTCCAGGTTGCCGGGGCAGCGCTCCTCGTCCTGCGGCTCGATGGTGTTGACGTAGCCGGTGGTGGCGGAGAACGGCAGGTCGATGCCCTCCTGCCGCGCCTGCTCGAGCAACTGCTCGATGAGGAAGTGGCCGCGCTCGCGGCCCTCGGCCGCGATGACGGCCGACAGCGCGTCGATCCACTCGCGGGTTTCCTGGGCGTCCGCGTCATTGGCGGCCGAGCCGAACAGGTTGTCGGGCTGAGCTGACATCGTCTTGTCTCCTGTGTTCTCTTGGGGAATTTAGTACGGGCATCCCGTTTGCGGGGCGAGTGTCGCATGTTTCCAAGGTCATTTCAAATGGTGCTTTGTCATTCCACGATGTGGTTTATTGATGCTGCGCAGCAGCGCGGCCCGGCCATTTGCAGCACCTACACTGTCGCGATGCAAGACTCTCCCGCGTCCGAACTGCTGCCGGACACGCTCGCGCCCGCACCCCGGGTGTGGCGCCTCTGGTGGCGCCGCCAGACCCCGACCCGGCAGGACCGCTTCGCCATGCTGGCGCCGCTGGCGGCGGTGCTGCTGTTCCTGGCGGCCATCGTCTCGGCCTTCTGGTACCTGCGGCTGGAAGAGATCGACCGCGAGCAGGAAGCGATCAAGCGCGACGTGGAATACGCGCAGCAGCGCGTGCGGCTGCGCCTGCTGGAGCGGCAGGAGCAGATCATGCGCATCGCGCGCGACATCTCCAACAAGGAGGTCGACGCCGAGGAGTTCTCCGGCCGCAGCGAAGCCATGGTGGTGCAGTACCCGGAGCTGCAGGCGCTGACCTGGATCGACGAGCGCCGCCGCATCCGCGCCAGCTACGCCGCGCCCAGCCTGAGCGCGCCGCAGCAGCGCGCGCCCGGCGAGACGCTGCGCGCGGGCGAGACCGACGTCATCTACGGCCTGGCGCGCGACCTGCAGCAGCCGGTGTATTCGCAGCCGGCCGCGGGGCCCGACAGCTCCGGCCTGCTGCAGCTGCACGTGCCGCTGTCCGAGCAGGGCCGCTTCGGCGGCGTGATCCTGGGCGAGTACTCCATCGACGGCCTGCTGCGCTATGCGGTGCCGGCCGACGTGTCGGCCAAGTACGCGGTGGCCCTGCTCGATGGCAAGGGCCGCGTGCTGGCCGGCGCCACCGTGCCGGCGCGCAACCCGGCCACGCAGCTGCTGCCGTGGGCGGCGGCGCAGCCCAACGAATACGAGGTGCCGGTCTCGCCGGTGGGCAACGGCCTGGTGCTGCGCGCGCAGGCCTACCGCACCTCGCTGGGCGTGATCGGCAGCGGCCTGTTCTGGCTGGTGATCGCGCTGTCCACCATGACGGCGTGGATGCTGGTGGCCAACTGGCGCCACACGCGGCGGCGCATGCAGGCGCAGCAGGCGCTGATCCGCGAAACCAACTTCCGCCGGGCGATGGAGAACTCCATGCTCACCGGCATGCGCGCGCTCGACCTGAACGCGCGCATCACCTACGTGAACGCGGCCTTCTGCCAGATGACCGGTTGGGAGGAGAACGAGCTGGTCGGCTGCACCCCGCCCTTCTCCTACTGGCCGGACGAGGACCGCGACATGCTGAGCGCGCGGCTGCAGGACGAATTGCACGGCCGCGCCTCGCCCGGCGGCATCCAGACGCGCGTGAAGCGCAAGGACGGCACGCTGTTCGACGCCCGCCTGTACGTGTCGCCGCTGGTCGACGCCAAGGGGCACCAGAGCGGCTGGATGACCTCGATGACCGACATCACCGAGCCGAACCGCGTGCGCGAGCAGCTGCAGGCCGCGCACGAGCGCTTCACCACCGTGCTGGAGGCGCTGGACGCCGCGGTGTCGGTCACGCCGCTGGGCAGCGAGGAACTGCTGTTCGCCAACAAGCTGTACCGCCAGTGGTTCGGGGGCCTGGGCAACGGCCACCTGCAGATGGTGGCGCAGGCCGGCGTGCCGGAGCAGCGGCGCACCACCGGCGAGAGCATGGACGAAGTCGATTCGCTGGTCGGCCTGCCGACCGGCACGCTGACCTCGGCGCAGTCGGAGCACGCCGAGATCTACGTGCCCGAGCTGAGCAAGTGGATCGAGGTGCGCTCGCGCTACCTCAACTGGGTGGACGGCCGGCTCGCGCAGATGGTGATCGCCACCGACATCACGCCGCGCCGCCACGCCGAGGAACTGTCGGCCGCGCAGGCCGAACGCGCCCAGTCGGCCAGCCGACTGATCACCATGGGCGAGATGGCCTCCAGCGTGGCGCACGAGCTGAACCAGCCGCTCACCGCCATCGTGAACTACTGCAACGGCCTGATCTCGCGCATCCGCGCGCGGCAGATCCCCGAGGAAGACGTGCTGGCGGCGCTGGAGAAAACGGCGCGCCAGGCGCAGCGCGCCGGCCAGATCATCCAGCGCATCCGCTCCTTCGTGAAGCGCAGCGAACCCAACCGCACGCCGTCCGACGTGGCGGTGATGGTCAACGAGGCGGTGGAGCTGGCCGAGATCGAGCTGCGCCGGCGCAACGTGCGCCTGTCGCACTACGTGGCCGCGCGGCTGCCGCGGCTGATGGTGGACCCGATCCTGATCGAGCAGGTGCTGGTCAACCTGCTGAAGAACGCGGCCGAATCGATCGAGCATGCGCGCCGGCCGGTGTCGCGCCGCAGCGTGGAGCTGCGCGTGATCCCGCGCGACATCGACGAGCAGCCGGTGGTGGAGTTCTCGGTGCTGGACTCCGGCCAGGGCCTGGCGCCCGAAGTGATGGAACGCCTGTACGAAGCCTTCTTCTCCACCAAGGCCGAAGGCATGGGCATCGGGCTGAACCTGTGCCGCACCATCGTGGAGTCGCACCAGGGCAGGATGCAGGCGGAGAACATTTACAATGTCACGGATGTGGTGGGCTGCCGGTTTTCCTTTTGGATTCCGGTCTCTTCTGCTATCAATTCTGTAGTCGGCAAGGACACGGGCATCGTGGCCTGAGCCACCCAGGCGACTGCCGGTTCCGGCGCGCGGAGACTGACCAATGAGCTTGATTCCCAAGAAGGGCACGGTGTACGTCGTGGACGACGACGAGGCCGTGCGCGACTCGCTGCAGTGGCTGCTGGAGGGCAAGGACTACCGGGTGCGCTGTTTCGAATCCGCCGAGTCCTTCCTCGCCCGCTACGACCCGCGCGAAGTGGCCTGCCTGATCGTGGACATCCGCATGGGCGGCATGACCGGCCTGGAGCTGCAGGACCGGCTGGTGGAGCGCAAGTCGCCGCTGCCCATCGTCTTCATCACCGGCCACGGCGACGTGCCGATGGCGGTGAACACCATGAAGAAGGGCGCCATGGATTTCATCCAGAAGCCCTTCAAGGAAGACGAGCTGGTGAGCCTGGTCGAGCGCATGCTGGAGCGGGCCAAGGACACCTTCGCCGACTTCCAGAGCGCCGCCAGCCGCGACGCGCTGTTGTCCAAGCTGACCTCGCGCGAGGCCCAGGTGCTGGAACGCATCGTCGCCGGCCGCCTGAACAAGCAGATCGCCGACGACCTGGGCATCAGCATCAAGACGGTGGAGGCGCACCGCGCCAACATCATGGAAAAGCTCAACGCGAACACCGTGGCCGACCTGCTGAAGATCGCGCTGGGACAGAACGCGCCAAAAGCCTGATTTCCTTTCCATGACCGCACAAATCATCGACGGCAACGCGCTTGCCAAGCAGATCCGCGCCGAAGCCGCCGGCCGCACCGCGGCCCTGAAGGCACGCGGCGTGCAGCCGCACTTGGCGATCGTGCTGGTCGGCGAGGACCCGGCCAGCCAGGTCTACGTGAAGCACAAGGTCGCCGACAGCGAGCAGACCGGCCTGAAGGCCACGCTGGAACGCCACCCGGTGGACATGACGGAAGACGCCCTGCTGGCGCGCATTCGCGCGCTGAATGCGGATGCCTCGGTGCACGGCATCCTGGTGCAGCTTCCGCTGCCCAGGCACATGGACAGCCACAAGGTCATCGAAACCATCTCGCCCGCCAAGGACGTGGATGGCTTCCACGTGGCCAGCGCCGGCGCGCTGATGGTCGGCCAGCCCGGCTTCTGGCCGTGCACGCCCTACGGCTGCATGAAGATGCTGGAATCCATCGGCTACGACCTGCGCGGCAAGCATGCGGTGGTGATCGGCCGCAGCAACATCGTCGGCAAGCCCATGGCCATGATGCTGCTGGCCAAGGACGCCACGGTCACGGTGTGCCACAGCCGCACGCCCGACCTGGCCGCGTTCACGCGCCAGGCCGACGTGGTGGTCGCCGCGGTGGGCAAGCGCAACGTGCTGACCGCTGGCATGGTCAAGCCCGGCGCGGTGGTCATCGACGTCGGCATGAATCGCAACGACGAAGGCAAGCTCTGCGGCGACGTCGATTTCGACGGCGTGAAGGAAGTCGCCGGCTGGATCACGCCGGTGCCCGGCGGCGTCGGCCCGATGACGCGCGCCATGCTGCTGGCCAACACCATCGACGCGGCTGAGCGCACCGGCCGCGGCTGAGCAACACGCCGTTGCCCGCACGGCGTTGAAACGCGCGCCGCTGCCGCAAAATGCGGTGGATGACCAATCCGCTGCCCGCCAATCCGCTTCTCGCCAACCCGCTCCTCGACTTCCACGACCTTCCCCTGTTCGACCAGGTCAAGCCTGAGCACGTCGTCCCGGCGATGGACGCACTGCTCGCCCAGGCCGACCGCGCGCTGGAAACGGTGACCGCCCCCGACTTCCCCGCGCAGTGGGAAGCGATCGCCAAGGTGCTGGACGTGGCGACCGAGAACCTGGGCCGCGCCTGGGGCGTGGTGAGCCACCTCAACGGCGTGGCCGACACGCCGGAGCTGCGAACCGCCTACAACGCCGCGCTGCCCAAGGTCACGGAGTTCTGGACCCGCCTGGGCGCCGACGAGCGCCTGTACGCCAAGTACAAGGCCATCGATGCGTCCACGCTGAACGCCGAGCGGCGCCAGGCGCACAAGAACGCCATGCGCAACTTCGTGCTCTCGGGCGCGGAATTGCAGGGCGAAGCCAAGGAGCGTTTCGCCCGCATCCAGGAACGCCAGGCGGAGCTCAGCCAGAAGTTCAGCGAGCACGTGCTGGACGCGACCGATGCCTACGCCTGGTACGCTGACGACAGCGAACTGGCAGGCGTGCCGCCGGACGTAGTGCAGGCCGCGCGCGCGGCCGCGCAAGCCGAAGGCAAGAGCGGCCACAAGCTCACCTTGAAGATGCCGGTGTATTTGCCGGTGATGCAGTTCGGCCACGACCGCACCTTGCGCGAACGCCTGTACCGCGCCTACGTCACGCGCGCCAGCGACCAGGGCGAGCCGCGCTTCGACAACACGCCGCTGATCGGCGAGATCCTGGCGCTGCGCAAGGAAGAAGCGCAGCTGCTCGGCTACAAGAACTTCTCCGAGGTGTCGCTGGTGCCCAAGATGGCCGAGTCGCCCGCGCAGGTGCTCCAGTTCCTGCGCGACCTGGCGCGGCGCGCCCGCCCCTATGCGGAACGCGACGTGGCCGACATGCGCACCTTCGCCGGCGAAAAGCTCGGCATGGCCGATCCGCAGGCCTGGGACTGGTCGTACATCGGCGAAAAGCTCAAGGAAGAGCGCTACGCCTTCAGCGAGCAGGAGGTCAAGCAGTACTTCACCGGCCCCAAGGTGCTGGCCGGCCTGTTCAAGATCGTCGAGACGCTGTTCGAGGTGGAAATCCGCCGCGACAACGCGCCGGTGTGGAACCCCTCGGTGGAGTTCTACCGCATCGAGCGGCCGCACCCGGAGGGGGCGCACAAGGGGACGCAGCTGGTCGGCCAGTTCTACCTGGACCCGTCCGCGCGCAGCGGCAAGCGCGGCGGCGCCTGGATGGACGACGTGCGCGCGCGCTGGCTGCGCCCCGACGACGGCCGGCTGCAGACGCCGGTGGCGCACCTGGTGTGCAACTTCGCCGACGGCGTGGAAGGCCGCCCGCCGCTGCTCACGCACGACGACGTGATCACGCTGTTCCACGAATCGGGCCACGGACTGCACCACATGCTGACGCAGGTGGACGAGCGCGACGTCTCGGGCATCAGCGGCGTGGAGTGGGACGCGGTGGAGCTGCCCAGCCAGTTCATGGAGAACTTCTGCTGGGAATGGGGCGTGCTCAAGCACATGACGGCGCATGTGGACACTGGCGAGCCGCTGCCGCGCGCGTTGTTCGACAAGATGCTGGCCGCCAAGAACTTCCAGAGCGGGCTGCAGACGCTGCGGCAGATCGAGTTCTCGCTGGTGGACATGCTGCTGCACTCCGAGCAAGACCCGGCCGCCGACATCCAGCCGCTGGTGGCGCGCGTGCGCGCCGAGATCTCGGTGCTGCAGCCGCCGGCCTTCAGCCGCACGGCGCACAGCTTCAGCCACATCTTCGCGGGCGGCTACGCGGCAGGCTACTACAGCTACAAGTGGGCCGAGGTGCTGAGCGCCGACGCCTATGCCGCTTTCGAGGAAACCTCTGGTAACGACGGATTGCCGAGCGTGGAAACCGGGAGAAAATACCGCCGAGCTATCCTGGAGGTCGGTGGCAGCCGGCCGGCGATGGAATCCTTCAAGGAATTCCGCGGGCGCGAGCCCACGCTGGACGCGCTGCTGCGCCACCAGGGCATGGCTTGACGCCCGACCAACGCCCTTCTGGAGTTCGCGACCCTATGCCTGCTGCGCGCCTGCTTGTTGTTGCCGGATGGCTGGGCCTGCTGGCCGCCGCGTGGAGCGTGCCCGCCGGCGCCCAGCCGATCTACCGCATCACCGGCCCCGACGGCAAGGTGACCTTCAGCGATCGTCCCCCCGCCGACCCCGGCGTGCGCGCCAGCACGGCGCCGGTGGTGCCGCTGCCCGGCAACGACGGCAACGGCTCCCTGCCGTTCGAGCTGCGCGCCGCGGCCAGCCGCTACCCGGTGGTGCTGTACACGCAGCCGGACTGCGGCCCCTGCGACAGCGGCCGCACCTACCTGAGCGGGCGCGGCATTCCCTTCAGCGAAAAGACGGTGAGCTCACGCGAGGACATCGACGCGCTGCAGCGCCTGATCGGCGCGGCGCCCTCGCTGCCCGTGCTGACCGTCGGCAGCCAGCAGCTCAAGGGCTTCGCCAGCGTCGAATGGCAGCAGTTCCTGGACGCGGCCGGCTATCCGCAGACCTCGCAGCTGCCCACCAGCTACCGCCGCCCGCCGGCATCGCCGCTGGTGGCTGCCCAGGCGCCGCCGCAGCCGCGTG
>NZ_JACCWG010000377.1 GCF_013697775.1 Ramlibacter sp.
TCGCGCTGCCTTGTCCGCGCCGGCAGCGGCTGCACCGCCTCGCGGATGGCCGTGATGTGTTCCGGCGTGGTGCCGCAGCAGCCGCCCACGATGTTCACCAGGCCCTCGGCGGCGAATTCGCGCAGCAGCCGGGAGGTGACGTCCGGCGTCTCGTCGAAGCCCGTTTCCGCCATCGGGTTGGGCAGGCCGGCGTTCGGGTAGCAGCTGATGAACACGTCGGGCGCGGCGCGGTTCAGCTCCTGGATGTAGGGGCGCATCAGCGCGGCGCCCAGGGCGCAGTTCAGGCCGATGGCCAGCGGCTGCGCGTGGCGCACGCTGTACCAGAAGGCCGTGACCGTCTGGCCGCTCAGGATGCGGCCGGAGGCATCGGTCACGGTGCCGCTGATGATTAGCGGCAGGCGCTCGCCGCTGTTCTCGAAGAACTCGTCGATGGCGAACAGCGCCGCCTTGGCGTTCAGGGTGTCGAAGATCGTTTCCACCAGCAGCAGGTCGGACCCGCCTTCCACCAGGCCCTGCACCTGCTCGTAGTACGCGGCGCGCAACGCCTCGAAGTCCACGTTGCGCGCGCCCGGGTCGTTCACGTCGGGGCTGATGCTGGCGGTGCGCGGCGTCGGGCCGAGCGCGCCGGCCACGAAGCGCGGCTTGTCGGGCGTGGAGAACTTGTCGGCCGCGGCGCGCGCCAGCTTCGTGGCCGCCACGTTCATTTCCAGCGACAGGTGGGCCAGGTCGTAGTCCGACTGGGCCAGTGCGTTGGCGCCGAAGGTGTTGGTCTCGATGATGTCGACGCCGGCGGCCAGGTAGCTCTCGTGGATGTCGCGGATCACGTCGGGGCGGGTCAGCGCCAGCAGGTCGCCGTTGTTCTTCAGGTCCTTGTGGTGGTCCTTCAGGCGCTCGCCGCGGTAGTCGGCCTCGGTGAGCTTGAAGCGCTGGATCATGGTGCCCATGGCGCCGTCGAGGATGGCGATGCGCTGTTCCAGGATGCCCGGCAGGGCTTGGCCACGGGTGTAGGTGATCGGCTTCATGGTCCGGCCATTCTAGGGAGAAAGCCTTGCCCCCGAAACCGGCCCGGCATCCCGCACAATGGCGCCCATCTTGCCGACTCCCCTGTCCATCCTTTCCGAAGTGTTCGGCTACGAGCACTTTCGCGGCCCGCAGGCCGACATCATCGACCACCTGGTCGGCGGCGGCGACGCCCTGGTGCTGATGCCCACCGGCGGCGGCAAATCGCTGTGCTACCAGATCCCCGCCATCGCGCGCCAGCAGGCCGGCCACGGCATCGCCATCGTGGTGTCGCCGCTGATCGCGCTGATGCACGACCAGGTGGGCGCGCTGCACGAGGCCGGCGTGGAAGCCGCGTTCCTCAACTCCACGCTCAGCGGCGAGGAAGCCGCCAACGTGGAAAAGCGCCTGCTGCGCGGCGAAATCACGCTGCTGTACGCCGCGCCCGAGCGCATCACGACGCCGCGCTTCCTGGCGCAGATGCAGTCGCTGTACGAGCGCGGCCAGCTCAGCCTGATCGCCATCGACGAGGCACATTGCGTGAGCCAGTGGGGCCACGACTTCCGGCCCGAGTACCGCGCGCTGTCCATGCTGCACGAGCGCTTTCCGGGCGTGCCGCGCGTGGCGCTCACCGCCACAGCCGACGGGCTGACGCGCGAAGACATGGTGCAGCATCTGCAGCTGCAGGAGGCGCGCCAGTTCGTCAGCAGCTTCGACCGGCCGAACATCCGCTACACCATCGTGGAGAAGAAGGACGCCACCTTGCAGCTGCTGCGCTTCATCGAGCGCGAGCACACGAGCGAAGCCGGCATCGTGTACTGCCAGTCGCGCAAGCGCGTGGAAGAGATCGCGCAGATCTTGAGCCGCGAAGGCATCTCCGCCCTGCCCTACCACGCGGGGCTGGACAGCGACGTGCGCCAGCGCCACCAGGACCGGTTTTTGCGCGAGGACGGCATCGTGATGGTGGCGACCATCGCCTTCGGCATGGGCATCGACAAGCCCGACGTGCGTTTTGTCGCGCACCTGGACCTGCCGAAGAACATCGAGGGCTATTACCAGGAAACGGGGCGCGGCGGCCGCGACGGCTTGGCCGCCGACGCCTGGATGTCCTATGGCTTGCAGGACGTGGTGAACCAGCGCCGCATGATCGACGAAAGCCCGGCCGGCGAGGAATTCAAGCAGGTGCTGCGCGGCAAGCTGGACGCGCTGCTGGCGCTGGCCGAAGCCACCGACTGCCGGCGCGTGCGCCTGCTGGAATATTTCGGCGAACACGCCACGCCCTGCGGCAACTGCGACAACTGTCTGCAGCCCCCGCAGATCTGGGACGGCACCGACGCCGCGCGCAAGCTGCTGTCCACCATCTACCGCGTGGAGCAGCAAAGCGGCATCACCTTCGGCGCCGGCCACATCATGGACGTGCTGCGCGGCAAGACGACCGAGAAGGTGACGCAGTTCCGGCACGAGCGCGTGTCCACCTTCGGCATCGGCGCGGAGTACAGCGAAGCGCAGCTGCGCGGGGTGTTAAGGCAGCTGATCGCGACCGGCGCGCTGGCGGTGGATGCGCAGGCATACAACACCTTGAAGCTGACGGATGGGTCGCGGGCGGTGTTGAAGGGGGAGCGCAGCGTGGAGCTGCGGGAGTCGATCTCCGCGCCGGCTGGGGGTGGCAGGCGGCGCAGCAGCGGTGGCAAGGATGGCAAGACGGTGCCGGCGGTTGCGGCGAGCCTGACGGCGGAGGCGCAGCAGCGGTTCGCTGCGCTGAAGGCTTGGCGCGGGGAAGTGGCGCGCGAGCACAACCTGCCGGCCTATGTGATCTTCCACGACGCGACGCTGGCGGCGATCGCGGCGCTGGCGCCGAAGTCACTGGACGATCTTCAGGGGGTCAGCGGGATCGGGGCGAAGAAGCTGGAGGCGTATGGGGATGAGGTGTTGCGGGTGGTGAATGGGTGAGGGCTGGCGCACCATTTGGCTCCAATTGACCGTCAGGACCACGTGGCGCATTTGAGATAACATAAAGGCTCATCTGAGCCTGAGGAGTTTTCCATGTCGCCTGCCGCTTCTCGACCCCCTGTCAAACCGGCTGCCGTCTTGCGAAAGGGTGTTCCGCCCACCAGCGCTGCTGTGTTGGCGGCAAGCGCGGAAATGAAGAAGACGAAGCTCTGGCGAAAGCTTAGCCGGCCAGGGACGGTAGGCTTCACGGATATTTTCGGGATGCCATCCCTGGATCGCGCAGACCTCGTAAAACGGGGCGCTCCTTCCGTCATGGTCAATGTGATCTCGAAGGAAATGGAGATCACCAAGGAGCGGTTTGTACACATCGTTGGGTTACCCCGGGCCACCGTGACCAGGAAGATCGCCAATAAGGCGGACCTTTCTGCAGACGAGAGCGAGCGCCTCGTGGGTTTGGCCAAACTCATCGGTCAAGTGCAGGCGAGCGTCGAGGAGGCCGGGGCCCCCGAAGGGTTCAAACCGGCGAAGTGGTTCGCTGAATGGATCTCGCAGCCATTACCCGCCTTAGGCGGTCGGCGGCCCGAGGATTTGCTCGATACCGCGGACGGTCGTGAGCTGGTTTCGAAACTGCTTGCCCAAATGTATTCAGGAGCCTATGCGTGAGAAGCATTTCTCTATGGAGAATCGCTACGGATGCGCCTTCGTACGTTGCTGATGACCTGACCGGCGTCGGTGCAGAAAAAACCGGCGGACGGTGGAACGCTGTCGGTACACCGATGCTTTATACCGCGCCGACGATTGCGCTCGCGGTTTTGGAAACGATGGTCCACTTGGGTGCGGGCGCCCTGCCTCTCAACCGGTACCTAGTGCAACTGCATGTTCCAGAAGCGATTTGGAACAGCGCCGTGATCGCCGATCCCGCCACGCTGGTGGGGTGGGACGCTCTGCCCGCGGGCAAGGTCAGCATCGACTGGGGAAGCGCATGGTGCGCTGCGCTCTCGAGCGCGCTCGCGCGCGTACCTTCCGTCGTCGTTCCTGAGGAATTCAACGTACTTGTCAATCCCCGGCATCCTGATGCGATAAAGATTTCCGCGAGGAAGATCCGGAAATGGGTGTATGACTCTCGCGTGAAGTAGGAATATCTGGTGGCGTGCTCTATCTCACCGCACAAACCCAATCCCCCGCGCCTCCCGCACCTCCGGCTTGATCCGATGCTCCGCCTCCAGTTGCTCCAGGAATTCCTCTTCACTGAACTCCGTCGCCAGGATGTCGACTTGCCGCTTCACCGCAGCAAAGTCCCCAGGACACAGCTGATCCAGCTTCGCCAGCCGTGACTGCGCCTGCGCCGTCAGCCGCGTCGCATCCCCGCCCAGCGCCTCCGTCACAAACATCTTCTCCCGCTGCACACCCGTCAGCGGCCTGAACCGCAGCTTGAACGTGAACCTCCGCAGCGCCGCCTGGTCGATGCGGTCCATCAGGTTGGTCGTGCAGATGAAGATGCCGGCAAAGCGCTCCATGCCCTGCAGCATCTCGTTCACCTCGGTCACCTCGTAGGTGCGCTGCGCGCCGCGGCGGTCCTGCAAAAAGCTGTCGGCTTCGTCCAGCAGCAGCACGGCCTTTTCGTTCTCCGCTTCGCGGAACATCGCCGCCATGTTCTGCTCGGTTTCGCCGACGAACTTGCTCATCAAGTCGCTCGCCTGCTTCACCAGCAGCGGCCGCTCCAGGCTGTGCGCGATGTGTTCGGCCAGCGCCGTCTTGCCGGTGCCGGGCGCGCCCCAGAAGCACAGGCTGCCGTGGCCGCGCGCCTTCAGCGCCTGCACGATGCGCGGCAGCTCGAAGCGCGACTCCACGTTCAGCATCTCCAGGTCGTAGGTCGTCACGCTGCGGCGCAGCCCCGCCGTAGATGGGCGCACGCCCAGCGCCTGGTCGGCGTTGCGCAGCTGCCGCTCGATCAGTTCTTCCGTCGCCGCGCCTTCTTCGCTGCGCGCCAGGCCGGCGAAGCGCACCGCGGTGCGGATCTGCGCCGGCGTCAGGCCCTTGCGCTCGGTGAGCTTGGCGACAAAGGCGTCCGACACCTGCACGCCTTCCAGCGTCTTGCGCACGATGCTTTCGCGCGCGCCGGGCGGCGGCGACGTCAGCTCCAGGTGGTAGGCGAAGCGGCGGCGGAACGCCGGGTCGATCTGCTCGATGCGGTTGGTCACCCACAAGGTGGGCACCGGGTTCGATTCCAGAATCTGGTTGACCCAGGCCTTGCCGCTCACGCTGCCGCTGGGCGGCGCCACCACCTGCTCGGCGCGCGCCATCAGCTGCGCCGCCTCGCTGGAGATCGGCGGGAACACGTCCTCCACTTCGTCGAACAGCAGCGCCGCCTGCGCGCTGCCTTTCAGGAACACCTGCGCGATCTGCAGCGACCGGTAGCGGTCGCGCCCGCTCAGCGAGTTGCCGTCGCGGTCGGCGTACTCCACCTCGAACAGCTCCAGCCCGGTGGCCTGCGCCACCACCTTGGCCAGTTCGGTCTTGCCGGTGCCGGGCGGGCCGTACAGCAGCACGTTGACGCCCGGCTCCTTGCGGTCCACGGCGTTGCGCAGCAGCGCGCACAGCACCCGCGCGTCATCGCTGACGAAGGCGAAGTCGTCCAGCGTGAGCGCGCTCTTGGCCGAAGGCCGGGTGAACACGGCCATCAGCTCGCTCTGGTCGCGGTATTCGCGCATCAGCACCGGCGGCAGCTTCTCGCTGACCTTCATCAGGTCGGCCAGGTCGGTGATGTTGTGCTCGGAGATCAGGTTCTCCACCAGGCCGATGCGCTCCAGCCGCGAGCCGGCGCGCAGCGCCTCGCCCACGTCGCTGGCGCTCACGCCCGCCACTTCGGCAATGGCAGCGTACGCCTCGGGTGCGTTGTTGACCTTGAACTCCACCAGCAGGCTGCGCAGGTCGCGCTGGTAGCGCGCCAGCGTGCCGTACAGCAGCAGCGCGCGCTCGGCCTTGTTCAGCTGCAGCAGGCTGGCCAGCGCATCGATGTTCTTCTCCACCAGGGTGGACTGCTTTTTCAGCGCGTTGGCCAGCCAGTCGCCGGTGACGGCCAGCACCGACAGCAGGTCCTTGGGCTGGTCCTTGGCGTATTCGTCCAGGTAGAAGAACAGAGTGCCTTCTTCGTACGGGCCGCGCCACACGCCGTGGCGTTCCAGGAATTCGCGCGTGGACAGCAACTCGTGGCCGCGCCAGAACTCGTTGTCCTTGCAGCGGCGCGCCAGGAACTCGCGCAGCCTGCCCAGCGCCGGCCCGGGCCAGGCCAGGTGGCGGCCGGCCAGCGACAGCAGGCCGTTCAGGTCGCGCCGCACGTTGAATTTCGCGCCCTGCTTGGCGGCGAGTGTCAGCACGAAGTGCGAACACATCAGGTCCAGCACCGGCGCGTCTTTCAGGCCCGGCGAGGGCAGCACTTGCACATCCAGGGAACGCTTGGCCAATGAACCTCCGGCAACGATGCGTTTTTGCGCGACGACTTTGCGCGACTACGATAACGCGACTTGATGCGGCATGGAAGATGGTGATGCCGGGGAAAGCCCGGCCCCCAAGCTGGGCCGCGGGCAGAATGCACACATCATGATCGCCCTGCAAGACATCCGCTTGGCCGCCGGTCGCCTGCGTGGCCAGGTGCTCGACACGCCCTGCGTGGAGTCGCGCACGCTGTCGCAGATCACTGGCAGCCAGATCTTCCTGAAGTTCGAGAACCTGCAGTTCACCGCCTCGTTCAAGGAGCGCGGGGCCTGCAACAAGCTGGTCCAGCTGGCCGAGGGCGGCACGCGCGGCGTGATCGCCATGAGCGCGGGCAACCACGCCCAGGGCGTGGCGTACCACGCGCAACGGCTGGGCTTGCGCGCCGTGATCGTCATGCCGCGCTTCACGCCCGGCGTGAAGGTCGAGCGCACCCGCAGCTTCGCGGCCGAGGTGGTGCTGCACGGCGACACGCTGGAAGAAGCGCGCAGCCACGCGCTGGCACTGGCCGAGCGCGAGCAGCTGGTGTTCGTGCACCCGTACGACGACGAGGCCATCGCCATCGGCCAGGGCACGGTCGGCCTGGAGATGCTGCAGGCCCAGCCCGACCTGGACACGCTGATCGTGTCGGTGGGCGGCGGCGGGCTGATCGCCGGCGTGGCCACCGCGGCCAAGGCGCTGAAGCCGGGCATCGAGGTGATCGGCGTGCAGACGCTGCGCTTTCCGTCGATGTACAACGCCATCAAGCACCAGGACCTGCCGCTCGGCAGCTCGAGCATTGCGGAAGGCATCGCGGTCAGCCGGCCAGGGCGCATTCCGCAGGAGATGATCGCGCGCCACGTCGACGACATCGTGCTGGTCGACGAGGGCGACATCGAGCAGGCCATCGTGATGCTGCTGGAGATCGAAAAGACCCTGGTCGAGGGCGCGGGCGCGGCGCCGCTGGCAGCCTTGCTGAAGAACCCGGAGCGCTGGCGCGGCCGCAAGGTCGGCCTCATTTTGAGCGGCGGCAACATCGACCCGATGCTGCTGGCGGCCATCATCCACCGCGGCATGGTGCGCGCCGGGCGGCTGGCGCGGCTGCGCGTGAGCGCGCGCGACGTGCCGGGCTCGCTGGCCCGCATCACGGCCATCGTCAGCGAAGCGGGCGCCAACATCGACGAGGTGCACCACCAGCGCGCCTTCACCTTGCTGGCGGCGCAGAACGTGGAAGTGGAACTGGTGGTGCAGACGCGCGGTCGCCCCCACATCCAGCTGGTGCTGGATGCCCTGCATGCGGGCGGCTTCGCAGCCGAGGAACAATGAGCACTGACATGAGCACGATGGACACGCAGACCCTGCGATCGGCCCTGGCCGAGTATTTCGCGCCCTGGGTGCAAACCCTGGGCCTGCAAGTGGACAGCTTCGAGGCGGGCAGCGTCACCTTGCGGCTGCCGCAGAACACGCAGCTGTCGCGCGTGGGCGGCATGCTGTGCGGCCAGGCCATGATGGCCGCGGCCGACACGGCCATGGTGCTGGCGCTCATTGCCCAGTTCGGCGAATTCCGGCCCTGCACCACGGTCCAGATGAATACCAGCTTTCTCAAGCCGCTGTCCAACCAGGACGCGCTGGTGCAGGCGCGGGTGCTGCGGGCGGGCAAGAGCCTGGCCTTCGGCGAGATCGACATCCGCGGGGCGGACGACGGCAAGAGCGTCTGCCGCGCGAGCACCACCTACGCGCTGCTTTAGAATCCCACCTCTTCGCACCCCATTCCAAGAGGAACCCGATGTCCAGCCCCGAGCCGCGCCACAGCCCCGGCGAAGCGACCGAACCGCAAGATGCGGTCGAATCCATCGTGCCGGCCATGCCCATCGTGCTGCCGCTGGTTGGTGGTGTGCTGATGTTCCTGCTGGCCTTCATCGCGATCTACATGGCCTGAGCGCCAGCTGCCGGAGCTCATCCGGCAGTTAATTGAAATCCTTCTTCGCCCTCGCGCGCCACGCGCCGAGGGCGTTGATGTTTCTGAGCACTAAAGTAGTTGATGCATAACCTTATGCATCGTTTGCATGGAATTGCGACGGTTCTACGACAGTTGCGAGGGGCGGCTTCTTAAAATGGGTTCGTCCAGCCGACCCAGCGGGCGACTGTGCCAGCCTGATTTCAAAAGGGCGCGCGCCCGGCCACTGCGTCACCGAGCTCCTTTTGAAATCCGGTTTTTCACATTAGGAGCTTTGGATGAACTCACCCGTGATGCAGGGCCTGAACCTCGATGTTCCCGCCTACGTCAAGAACGCCCGGCTGATCGCCTGGGTGTCGGACATGGTGGCCCTGTGCAAACCCGAACAGGTGCACTGGTGCGACGGCAGCCAGGACGAATACGACCGCTTCTGCCAGCAGCTGGTGGACGCCGGCACCTTCCGCAAGCTGGATCCGGCCAAGCGCCCGGGCTCCTACCTGGCCTGGTCCGACCCGAGCGACGTGGCGCGGGTGGAAGACCGCACCTACATCTGCTCGCAGCGCCAGGAAGACGCCGGCCCCACCAACAACTGGACCGACCCCGCCGCGATGCGCACCACCTTACAGCCGCTGTTCGACGGCTGCATGCGCGGGCGCACCATGTACGTGGTGCCGTTCTCCATGGGACCGCTGGGCTCGCCGATCGCCCATATCGGCATCGAGCTGTCCGACAGCCCGTATGTGGCGGTGAACATGCGCATCATGACCCGCATGGGCCGCGCGGTGTACGACGTGCTGGGCGTTGAAGGCGAGTTCGTGCCCTGCGTGCACACCGTGGGCGCGCCGCTGGAGCGGGGCCAGAAGGACGTGGCCTGGCCGTGCAACACCACCAAGTACATCGTGCATTACCCCGAGACGCGCGAGATCTGGTCGTACGGCTCCGGCTACGGGGGCAACGCGCTCCTGGGCAAGAAATGCTTCGCGCTGCGCATCGCCTCCACCATGGGCCGCGACGAGGGCTGGCTGGCCGAGCACATGCTCATCCTCGGCGTGACCACGCCGGCGGGCAAGAAATACCACGTGGCGGCGGCGTTTCCGTCGGCCTGCGGCAAGACCAACTTCGCCATGCTGATCCCGCCCAAGGGCTTCGAAGGCTGGCAGGTCACCACCATCGGCGACGACATCGCCTGGATCAAGCCCGGGGCCGACGGCAAGCTCTACGCCATCAACCCGGAAGCCGGCTACTTCGGCGTGGCGCCGGGCACCAACAGCCTGACCAACCCGAACTGCATGGCCAGCCTGGACAAGAACGTGATCTTTACCAACGTGGCGCTCACCGACGACGGCGACGTGTGGTGGGAAGGCATGGGCGAGGCGCCGGCGCATTGCACCGACTGGCAGGGCCGCGACTGGACACCCGAGATCGGCAAGCAGACCGGCGCCAAGGCGGCGCACCCGAACGCGCGCTTCACCGTGGCGGCCATCAACAACCCGGTGCTGGACGCCGCCTGGGACGACCCGCGCGGCGTTCCGATCGACGCCTTCATCTTCGGCGGCCGCCGCTCGACCACGGTGCCGCTGGTGACCGAGGCGCGCGACTGGGTGGAAGGCGTCTACATGGCCGCCACCATGGGCTCCGAGACCACCGCCGCGGCGGCCGGCCAGCAGGGCGTGGTGCGGCGCGACCCGTTCGCCATGCTGCCGTTCACCGGCTACAACATGAGCGACTACTTCCGCCACTGGCTGGCGCTGGGCAAGCGGCTGCAAAACAGCGGCGCGCACCTGCCGCACATCTACACCACCAACTGGTTCCGCAAGGGCGCGGACGGCAAGTTCGTCTGGCCGGGCTACGGCGAGAACATGCGCGTGTTGAAGTGGATGATCGACCGCATGGAAGGCAAGGCGCAGGGCGCCGAGCACGTGTTCGGCCTGAGCCCCACCTACGAGGAGTTGAACTGGGAAGGCCTGGACTTCAGCCGCGACCAGTTCGATACCGTCACCCGCATCGACCACGCGGCCTGGCAGCAGGAGCTGCAGCTGCACGAGGAGCTGTTCCAGCAGCTCGCGTACCGCCTGCCGCAGGAGCTGCGCGACACCAAGGCGAAGATCGCCGAGCGGCTGGGCGCCTGAGCGCGGATTCAGGCGGCGGCGTTGGCCGCGGCCCGCGCCTGCAGGGCCGGGCTTGCATCCAGGAACTGCGCGATGCCGTCCACCACGGCCGGGTTGCGCAGGATCTTCACGTGGCCCAGCCCCTGGGTGCGCACCAGCCGGGCGTTGGGCCAGCGCTGCACGATGTACTCGGACTGCGACACGCCCATCAGCTCGTCGTTCTCGTCGTGCACCAGCAGCGTGGGCGCTTCCACGCACGTTTCGAACAGCTCGTCCCAGTCGCGGCCGAGCGGCTTGAAGTCGGCGGCGACTTCTTCGCGGATGATCCGGCGCATGCGGGCCGCCACCTTTCGCGACATTCCCATGGCGCCGGCGAACCGGTCGGTGTGGTCGACGAGGTCCGTCACGGGCGAGATCAGCACCAGCCGTTCGGCGCCGATGCCGATCTTCGAGCCCATGACGATCATGCCGGCGCCCAGCGAGTGGCCCACCAGCGCGTCGAACGGGCCCAGCGTGTCGACGAGCGCGCGCAGCGCGTGCACCAGCGTCATGCCGGTGGTCCGGGGCGGGTCGCCGTCGGCATGTGCCGGGCCCAGGTAGGTGGTCACGTTCCAGCCTTGCGCGACCAGCCTCTCCACCAGCGGGCCGAAGAAGGCCGGCGCCACGCCCCAGCCGTGCGACAGCAGCACGCGCGGGGCGCTCTTGTTGCCCCAGCTCCAGGTGGGAATGCGGTAGTTGCGAAAGGCGACCGTGCCGCGCTCGGCGCGCGCGAACAGCGCCTGCTCCTCGGGCCGCATGGGGCGGATGCGCGGCGCGGTAGTGAACACCGACCGGGTGATGCGGGCCGCGACACCGGGCGCGACCACGCTGAGCACGCGGGCGCCGGCGAACC
Organism: Ramlibacter sp.; assembly: GCF_013697775.1. Taxonomy (GTDB): domain Bacteria; phylum Pseudomonadota; class Gammaproteobacteria; order Burkholderiales; family Burkholderiaceae_C; genus Ramlibacter. Next base: position 11,378 of record NZ_JACCWG010000377.1, read on the forward strand.
TGGCGCGCTGGAGAAATGGGCTTGGCATCTGGGCTCCCTGGAACGCGGTCCAAGAATAGCGGAGATCGTTGCCTGCACAATAGCCGGCCACCTTCTTGCGTCGCCGCCGTGACCCACCTGCGCATCCAGCTTTTGTCCGACCTGCACCTGGAGTCGCAGCCGGATTTCCGCGCCACCGCGGCGGCCGACGCCGACGTGCTGGTGCTGGCCGGCGACATCGGCTCCTACCAGGCCGGCTCCCGGCTGCCCGACGTTCGGCCGCGCGACTTCGGGCTGTCGCAGTTCGCCGCGCAGTCCAAAGGCGGCCGCTGGCCGCTGGTGCTCTACGTGCCCGGCAACCATGAATACGACGGCGGCGACTTCGACGCCGTCCATGCCGAGCTGCGCGGCGTGGCGGAGTCATTGGGCATGGTGTGGCTGGAGCGCGAATGCTTCGTGCACCGCGGCGTGCGCTTCGTCGGCACCACCCTGTGGACCGATTTCGACGCGCTGGTCGCGCAGGACGATCCGCCGCCGCCGTTGGCCCGGCAGCTCAAGATGCGCGAGAAGGCCTACCGCGCGGCGAACTTCTACCTGTCCAAGACCGGCACGGTGCGCCATGGCCAGCCGTTCCTGGCCGAGGAGATCCGCGCGCAGGGGCTGGCATGCCGGCAGTGGCTGGAACAGGCACTGGCCACGCCGTTCGACGGGCCCACTGTGGCGGTCACGCATTTCGCGCCCAGCCTGCACAGCGCCGATCCGCGCTACGGCTTGGTGCCGGGCACGGCCGGGTTCTGCAATGCGCTGGACCACCTGCTGCCGCGGGCGGACGCGTGGATGCACGGCCACCTGCACTGCCTGAACCGCTACGCCGTGCCGGCGCCGGGCCGCATCCACGGCGAATGCCGGGTGGTGAGCAATGCGCTGGGCTATGCGGCAAAAAGCGAACAGGAGACGTTCGACCCCCTGTTCGCCATCACGCTGCCGCTGCCGGCCTGAAGCCGCCGGACAGGCCTCGGCGCGGTTACCGGCGTCAACAACCACGCAGGTTCTTTACACCAGGGCTCTGGCGGCGGTGCATCAGCCTTGAGACACTCGATGCCACACATCAAAACGTCCGGGAGTCCCCATGAAGCCGTACTGGATGCCCACGCTGGCCTGGCTTGCGGCGGTCGCCGCCGCCGTGCTGCTGGCGTTCGCGGGTCCGGAAGGCCTGGGCATGGACCGCTGGCTGTTCGGCGCGGAAATCTCACACGGCGCCTCAGCGCCGCGCTGAACTACAGGTTCAGGTTGTCGTCAGTGCCTGGCCCGCCGCGCCGGTGAGCGCCGCGGTGAGGTGGTCCAGCACCTCGGATTCCAGGTTCCAGCAGTGCCAGTACAGCTGGATCGGCAGCGCGAACGACGGCGCGATGTTGACCAATTGGCCTTGCGCAAGCAGCCCGCGCACCAGTAGCTCGGGCAGCACGCTTGCGCCCCAGCCCGCCAGGATGGCGCGCACCTGGCCTTCGGAACTCGGCACGAACAGCTGGTTGAGCGTGACGCGCTTCAACCCAAAGGCCTTGCTCACGAACTCGCTTTGCATGTCGTCCTTGCGGTTGAAGGCGACGAAGGGCACTTCACGGAAGTTGTGCTGGCTCAGGCCGTTGGGGCACTTCTTTTTCGCGTAATCGGCCTGCGCCACGGCGATGTAGCTCATGGCACCCAGCGGCACCACCTTGCAGCCGCGCAGCGCCTGCTTCAGCGTGGTGACGCAACCCAGCACCTGGCCTTCGCGCAGCCACTCGTGCGTGAAATCCTGGTCGTCGGTGATGATCTCAAGCGGCAGGCCCTGGCGCGCCAGGTCGTTGACTGCGGGCAGCGACCAGGTGGCGATACTGTCGGCGTTGATGGCGATGGACACGCGCTCTTCCTCGCGCGCACCGCCGGTGGAGCTCGGCGCCAGTTCCTTCAGGTCGCGTTCCAGGTCGGCGCGCAAGAGCCTGAGCTGCTTCGTATGCTTGAGAAGGAGCTGGCCGGCGGAGGTGGGCTTGAGGGGCCGGCTGCGCACGATGAGCACCGTGCCGATCTGTGCTTCGAGCGCCCGCAGACGCTGCGAAACTGCCGACTGCGTGATCGACAGCCGCTGGGCCGCGCGTTCGAAGCCGCCCTCCTCAACAATGGCAGCAAGGCATTCCAGCGCGTCCGGATCGAAAGTGCTCATAAGCTTACCTGATGATTTTCGAGATAGTTTAATTTTGCTTTTACTGTAACGCAAGCTTTGGGACACTTGCGCGCATGAAAACGCTCGTCCTCGGCGCCGGCATCATCGGCGTCAGCACCGCCTGGCATCTGCTGGAGCTCGGCCATGAAGTGATCGTCGTCGACCGGCAGCAGGCGGCGGCCCAGGAGACCAGTTTCGCCAACGCGGCGCAGATCTCCGTCAGCTACTGCGAGCCCTGGGCCAACAGGCACGCACCGGCCAAGCTGCTGAAGTGGATGTTCCGCAACGACGCCCCGCTGCTGTTCCGCCCGCAGCTCGACTGGCAGCAGTGGCGCTGGGGCCTTCACTTCCTGGCCCAGTGCAACGACGCGGCCTTCGAGCGCAACGTGCGCCAGCTGGTGGCGCTCGGCTCGTACAGCCATGCGGCGCTGAAGGACGTGGTGCGCGCCACCGGCATCGACTACAAGCGCCTGGAGCGCGGCATCGCCCACTACTACACCAGCGACGCCGCCTTCGCCGACGCGGCCGAAGCGGCCGAGTTGATGCAGAAGTACGGCGTGGCGCGCACGGTGGTGAGCAAGGACGAGCTGTTCGCCATCGAGCCGGCCTTCAAGTCGTTCTCGCACCGCATCGTCGGCGGCACTTACACGCCCAGCGACGAAAGCGGCGACGCCCGCCTGTTCACCGAGCAGCTGGCGGCGCGCTGCGCGGCGCGCGGCGCGCAATTCCTGTACGGCCACGACGTCCTGCGCCTGGAAAAGACCGGTGAGGCCATCGACGCGGTGCAGGTGCGCGACCGCACCGCCGGGGAAAACCGGCGCCTGGCCGGCGACGCGGTGGTGGTGGCCTGCGGCTCCTACACCGCGCCGCTGCTGCGCACCGTGGGCGTGGACCTGCCGATCTATCCCGGCAAGGGCTACAGCGCCACCTTCAAGCTGAAGAAGCCGGAGCTCGCGCCTTTCGTCAGCACCATCGACGACGAGGTGAAGTGCGCGATGAGCCGCCTGGGCGACGAGCTGCGCGTGGCCGGCACCATCGAGGTCGGCGGCTACGGCCTGGACCTGGACGGCAAGGTGGCGCGCGCGCGCTGCCGCATGCTGGCCGAGCGCATCGAGCAGGTGCTGCCCGGCGTGTGCGACACGCGGCTGGAAGAAGACGGCGGCAACCCGCGCTTCTGGACCGGCCTGCGCCCCGCCACGCCGACCAACATTCCCTACATCGGCCGCACGCGCGTGGGCAAGCTGTGGGTGAATGCCGGCCACGGCACGCTGGGCTGGACCCACGGCGCCGGTTCCGGCAAGGCGATGGCCGAGCTGATCAGCGGCCTGCGCCCGCACACCGACTTCGGCTTCTACGGCTTCGACGCTGGCAAGGCGCGCCAGCGGCGCTCGGCCGGCAGCCCGAGCATGGCCTGAGCGGCTACTGCAGCGCCTGCCACAGCTTGGCAGCCGTGAGCGGCATTTGCAGCAGCGGCGCCTGCTGCGGCCTGCCGGCGCGCGCCAGCGCGTCGGCCACTGCATTCACAACGCAGGGCGTGGCGCCGATGGTGCCCAGCTCGCCCACGCCCTTCACCCCCAGCGGGTTGTTCCTGCAGGGCACCCCTTCGTCCATCTCGGTCACGAACTCGCAGGCGACGATGTCGGCGCGCGGCGCCGCATAGTCCATCAGGCTGCCCGACACCGGCTGGCCGCTCTGCGGGTCGTACGCCATCTGTTCGCACAGCGCCTGGCCCATGCCCTGCACCGCGCCGCCGTCGAGCTGGCCGCGCACGATCATCGGATTCACCACGCGGCCCACGTCGTTCATGCTGGCGTACGCCACCACCTGCACCTCGCCGGTCTGCGGGTCGATCTCGACCTCGCTCACGTGGCAGCCGTTGGGCCAGCTCGGCCCGGCCACCGCGCTGGTGTGCTCCAGGTAGATGTGCTGCTGCGGCTGGCGCGCCGCCACCTCGAACAGGCCGATGCCGAGATCGGTGCCCTTCACGGTGAAGCGCCCATCCTCGTACGCCAGGTCGTCCGCCGCCGCTTCCAGCGCGCTGGCCGCAAGCGTTCGCGCCGTGTCCAGCACGCGCTCCGAGCCCAGCCGCATGGCCGAACCTCCGGTGAACAGCGAGCGCGAGCCCGCGCTGCCGAAGCCGTCGCCGCGGTCGGTGTCGCCCAGCACCACGCGCACTTTGTCGAGCGGCACGCCGAACACGTCCACCACCAGCTGCGCCAGCGTTGTGGCGATGCCCTGCCCCATCTGGTTGACGGCGCTGAACACCTCGATCACGCCGTCGGCGCGCACGCTGACGGTCACGCGCTCCTCGAACGCATTGCCGCCGGTCCATTCCAGGAAGGTCGCGATGCCCAGCCCGCGCAGCTTGCCGCGCGCCCTGCTCCCGGCCGCGCGCGCTTCGAAGCCGTTCCAGTCCGCCAGCGCAAGGCCGCTGTCCATGATGCGTTCGAACTCGCCGCTGTCGTACACCTGCCCCATCGGGTTGCGGTAGGGCATCTGCCCAGGCCGGATGAAATTGCGCCGGCGCAGCGCGATGCGCTCGATGCCGGTCTGGCGCGCCGCCTCGTCCATCAGCCGCTCCATGGTGAAGATGGCCTCGGGGCGGCCCGCGCCGCGGTAGGCGCCGGTCGGCGCGCGGTGCGTCAGCACTGCCTGGAAATGGAAGTCGATGGCCGGCACGTCGTACACGCTGGTCTGCACCCACGGACCGATCAGCAGCTGGATGGCCACGCCCACGCCGGTGGCGTAAGCGCCCACGTTGGCATGCGAGCGCAGCCGAAGCGCCAGGACGCGGCCGTCGGCGGCCAGCGCCAGCTCGGCGTCGGTGGCCACGTCGCGGCCATGCGTGCTGGAGAGGAATTCCTCGCTGCGCTCGGCGATCCACTTCACCGGCCGCTTCAGGGTCCAGGCGCACCAGGCCACTGCCGCGTCCTCCGGGTAGATGCCGGTCTTCATGCCGAAGCCGCCGCCCACGTCGCCCACCGTCACGCGCAGCTGGTCCTTCGGGATGCCCAGCACGTCGTGCAGGCCGTTGCGCACGGCCGAGGGCATCTGCGAACTCAGGCGCAGGGTCAGCCGCCCGTCTTCGGCGGGCCAGGCCAGCACCGAGCGCGGCTCCAGCGCCAGCGCGACCAGCCGCTGGTTGTCGATGTGCAGGCGCACCACGTGCGCCGCCTGCGCGAACGCGGCGGCCGCGGCTTCGGCGTCGCCGTGGCGCGCCTCCGCCGCGATGTTGCCGGGCGTGTCGCCGCAC
>NZ_JACCWG010000379.1 GCF_013697775.1 Ramlibacter sp.
GTGGCGGCCTCGGCGGCGGCGCGGCCGAAGGCACAGGCGGCGTCGAAGGCACAGGCTTCGTCGCAGCCGCGTCCGGCCAAGCCGCGGCCATCGCCGCAGCCCGCACAGCCGACACCGCAACCGGCGGAATAGCCACCCTACGGCACGATCAGGTCGCCCAGCGCCAGGCCTTCGCGCCGCGGGTCGGCGCCGCCCTCCAGCACCTTGCCGTACGGCGCCCGGTCCTTGCGCAGCACCACGCTGGCACCGCTGGATTGCGCGGCGAACGACACCGTGTGGCCCATGCCGCGCAGCCCGGCCAGCAGCGGGTCGTTCAGGCCGCTGTTGCTCACGTCGATGGCCGGATGCTCGCCGCCCACGCCCGTGGTCGGGCTGTTGCCGGCGCCGAAATTCACCATGCCGGCGGCCTGCTGCGCATCGAACCCCCAGTCGAGCGCGCTGACCAGCGTCTTCACCACGAACTGGATGATGGTCGAGCCGCCGGGCGAGCCGGTCACCATGCGCAGGTCGCCGCGGCCGCCGTCGGCCGCGCGGTGGAACGCCAGCGTGGGCGCCATCGAACTGCGCGGGCGCTTGCCGCCCTGGATGCGGTTGGCGATGGGGCCGGCCGCGTCCGAGGGCTCGAACGAGAAGTCGGTCAGCTGGTTGTTCAGCACGAAGCCGCGCGTGAAGTGGAACGAGCCCAGGCTGGACTCCACCGTGGTCGTCATCGACACCGCATTGCCGTACCTGTCGACGATGGACAGGTGGCTGGTGCCGTTGCCTTCGCCAGCGCTGCTGCCCATCGGCGGCGCGGCGAACTCGCCGGCCGGCGCGGTGCCCATGCTCTGCGTGGTGGAGATCAGCTGCGCGCGCCGGCGCAGGTAGTTCTTGTCCAGGAACGAGGGCACGCCCGCGCCCGGCAGCGGGACGAAGTCGGTGTCGGCCACGTACTTGTTGCGGTCGGCGTAGGCGAGGCGCTCGGCTTCGCTGATCAGGTGCACGGCCATGACCGTGGGCCGGCCGCCGTCGCCGTTGGCCTGCGGCGGCGCCAGCGACGCCAGGTCGAAGTTCTCCAGGATGCCCAGCGTCTGCGCCACCGCGATGCCGCCCGACGACGGCGGTCCCATGCCGCAAATCCAGTTGGCGCGGTAGGTGATGCACACCGGCGGGCGGCGCAGCGCGCGGTAGCCGGCCAGGTCGCCCAGCTCCATCAGCCCAGGCGTGATGGCCACCGTGGTGGTGACGCCGCCGCTGGTGGCCTTGACCTTGTCGACGATCGCCTGCGCGATGGAGCCGGTATAGAACGCGTTGGCGCCGCCCTGCGCGATGGCCTGCAGGGTGCCGGCGTAGGCGGGGTTCTTGATCGTGGCGCCGAGCGCCTTGGGCGAGTAGTCGGGATTCAGGAAATACGCGGTGGCGTCGGGGTCGCGCAGCAGGTCGTCGCGCGCGCCGGCAATCGCAGCGGACATCCGCCCGCTGATGGCGAAGCCGTTGGTCGCCAGGCGGATGCCGAAGTCGAACAGGCTGGCCCAGGGCTTGGCGCCGTAATCCTGGTGCGCGAGCTCCAGCGCGCGCAGCGCGCCCGGCACGCCGATCGACCGGCCGCTGGCGCGCGTGCTGGCGAACGAACTGCCCAGCGACGGCAGCGGATTGGCGTGGTCGCTGGCGCTGATGTAGCGCAGGTAGTCCTCGGTGGCCGCAGCCGGCGCGGCGTCGCGGCCGTCGTACGACTGCACCGTGCCGCTGCGCGCGTCATAGTGCATCAGGAAGGCGCTGCCGCCGATGCCCGACGACTGCGGCTCCACCAGCCCCAGCACCATCTGCGCGGCAACCGCCGCGTCCACCGCGCTGCCGCCGTCGCGCAGCGTTTCGCAGGCGGCCTGGGTGGCCAGCGGATTGGCCGTCACGGCCATGTAGCTGCGCGCCGTGACCGCCTTCTTGCCCAGGCGGAAGCCGGACTGCGGCTCGGGAATGGCGGGGTCGCCCGGCAGGCCCGAGCCCACCACGACTGAGCCGTCGGCCGTCGGCTGCAGGCATTGGCGCAAGCCCTCGTCGCTGCTGCTGCCGCAGCCCCACAGCAGCAAGGACGACAGCAACGCCGCCGCCTGCGCGCGGCCCAACCACGGCCGTCCTGGATGTCTTGACATGTGTGCTCCCTGTGTCCGGTTGCCCGCCCGGCGCTGTTGGTGTGAAGGGCTCACCAAGTGTGGTCCGGCCGCGCGCGCGGCGAACGCGCGAAAACCCGGGAGTTAAGCTCAGCCGTTCGTAACTGTGTGCTGCGGTGAGGTGTGCTGCAGCGCGGTGTACTGCAGTAACCAGCGGCCGACCGCTTCCGGCATCGCGCGCACGTGCGCCGGCCAGCGTCCCGCCGGGAAGCCCACGTGTCCGCCCTGCGCCGGCTGCCACAGCGTGACGTGCGGGCCAACCTCGCCGGGGCGCGGCAGGCTGGCGGCGGGAATGAACGGATCGTTGCGCGCATTCAGCACCAGCGCCGGGATGCGGATGCGGTGCAGGTGCGGCTTGGCGGACGCGCGGGCGTAGTAGTCATGCGCGTCGCGAAAGCCGTGCAGCGGCGCGGTGAACACGTCGTCGAAGGCGAACAGGTCGCGCGCGGCCAGCAGCGTGGCGCGGTCGAACAGGCCCGGGTGCTGCGCCAGCTTGGCCAGCGCCTTGGGCTTCATGCTGCGCAGGAACATGGTGGTGTAGACCAGCCGGTTGAAGCCGCGGCCGATCGCCACCGCGCCGGCCGCCAGGTCCAGCGGCGAACACACCGAGGCGATCGCATCGGCCGTGCGCGCCGCGCCGTCGCCGGCCTCTGCGGCCCAGCGCATCAGCGCGTTGCCGCCCAGCGACACGCCCACCGCGAGCAGCGGGCCGGCATGGCGCGCGCGCAGGCGCCGCAGGATCCAGCCGATTTCTTCATGGTCGCCCGAGTGGTAGGCGCGCGGCGCATGGTTGAGCTCGCCGCCGCAGCCGCGGAAATGCGGCACCGCATAGTCCATGCCGTTGGCCGCGGCGAAGTCGGCGAAGGCTTCGGCATAGTGGCTGCGCGACGAGCCTTCGAGGCCGTGGAAGAGGACGAGCAGGACCTGCTGGGGGCCTCTCCGTTCGCCCTGAGCTTGTCTTCCCCGTTCGCCCTGAGCTTGTCGAAGGGCTTCGACAGGCTCAGCCCGAACGGGGGATAGCTCAGCCCGAACGGAGGCTCGCTCGGGGCGAACGGTGTCGAGCCAGTCCACATGCACGAAGTCGCCGTCGGGCGTGTCCCAGCGCTCGCGCCGGAACCGCGGCGACGGACCGAAGGTGCGGCGCGCCTGCAGCGCGGCCCAGATGGTCTGCAGGTTGCCGCCGGGCAGCCAGCGTGGCGCGGCGTAGTCGAAGTCCACTCAGTGCAGGACGGACGGCGTGTCCGAGATTTCCTGCATCTCGCTGGGCGTGCCGGGGCTCGCGTGGTGCGCGACCATGCGCCAGCCCTGCGCGGTCTTGTGATAGACGTTGGTGGCGATCACCCAGGCGTCGCCGCGGCCGCCTTCGGCCAGCACCTCCACCCGCTCGAGCAGGCTGTGCACGGCGCTGGCCACCGACACGGTCTTGCGCACGCGCTGCGGCCAGGCACGGATGCTGCCGTTGGCGAACATGGCCTCGAAGGTCGCGCGGATGGCGCGCGGGCCGACCACGCGCGCACCGCCGGGATGGATGCAGACGATGTCGTCCTCGTCGGCCCAGCAGGCCATCAGCTTGTCGATGTCGGCGTGCTGCAAGGCGTGGTAGAAGGCCGCCTCGACCTCGTCGGCATTGCCTTCGAGGTTGGCCGCCTGGAGCTTGGATTTGCGCATTGGGGGAAAGCGAAAGCGTGCGGCGATTGTGCCCGGTCGCTTGAACGCTCAGGCGCCCAGCCACTGGCGCACCGCCGCGCGTACCTCGCCCTGCGCGGCCCGCCACACGGTCTCCGGCGAGGCCACGTGGATGCCCGGTGGCGCCAGTTCCAGCGCCAGCGCCAGCAGCTGCGCCACGGTGGCGGCGCGCACCGGCTGCTCGCTGGACGGCACCATGTACTGGAACACCGACAGCATCAGGCGCGCCAGGCGGTGCGCCAGCGTCCTGGGCGCCGCGGCGGCCGGCTTGCGCGCCGAGCGGATGATGACCACCCGCTGGAAGCCCAGCGCCGCCACCGCCTGCTCGTCCAGGTCGGCCAGCCCGCGCTTGAGCGCGTCGGGCAGCCGCCCCTGGTCGTGCGGCAGAACCAGCGCCAGCGTGTGCACGCCGCTCGCGTGCAGCCAGCGCGCCAGGCCGGGCAGCTGCGCCGGCTCGGGCGTCCACAGCGCGCGCTCGCGGTCGTAGAACAGGCGGGGCGGGTCGAACAGCACGATGCCGACGTCGGCGGCTCCGGGCGGCCACTGCGACGGCGGCGCGGGTGGCACGACCACGGTGGCGACGCCGCGCAGGCCTGCAATGATGGGCTCGCGCGCCAGCACCTGCGTGTCCGCAAAGGCGGAGGAGCCGGCCAGGCGGCGCAGCACTTCATTGCCGAGCACGCCGGTGGCGCCGGCGATCAGCAGCCGCGGCTTGCGCTGCGCCGGGCCTGGCGGCCGCGCTGCGTGCAGCACTTGAAGCGGGTCATGGCGCATCCCATCTATGCTACCTTCTGCCCCACTTCAAAAAAGAGAAGAAGGAAGGACGCTCCCCATGAACCGCTGGTTTCTCATCATTGCCTCCGTGCTCGCACTGTCCGGCTGCGGCTACAACAACTTCCAGCGGCTGGACGAGCAAACCAAGTCCGCCTGGAGCGAGGTACTCAACCAGTACCAGCGCCGCGCCGACCTGGTGCCCAACCTGGTCGCCACCGTCAAGGGCGAAGCCAACTTCGAGCAGGAGACGCTCACCCGCGTGATCGAGGCGCGTGCCAAGGCCACCTCGGTGCAGGTCACGCCCGAGACGCTGAACAACCCGGCCGCCTTCCAGAAATTCCAGCAGGCGCAGGGCGAACTCTCCAGCGCGCTGTCGCGCCTGCTGGTGGTGAGCGAACGCTATCCCGACCTGAAGGCCAACCAGGGTTTTCGCGACCTGCGCGTGCAGCTCGAAGGCACGGAGAACCGCATCACGGTGGCGCGCAACCGCTACATCCAGACGGTGCAGGAGTACAACGTGCTGGCGCGCAGCTTCCCGACCAACCTGACGGCGATGGTGTTCCACTACGAACCCAAGGCCAGCTTCACCGTGCAGAACGAGGCGCAGATCTCCCTGCCGCCGACGGTGGACTTCGGCAAGCCGGCCGCGCCGGCAGCGCCTGTTGTTCCCGCCGCGCCGTCCACGCCCGCTTCCGGCACCCCCACGCGCTGACGACGGCGTGAAGCGGCTCCTCGCGCTCGTCCTGGTCCTGTTCGCGCTGTCACCGGCGTTCGCGCCGGCCGGCGCGCAGGGCGTGCTGCCGGTGCCCGAGCTCACCGCGCGGGTGATCGACCAGACCGGCACGCTGGACGCGATCCAGCAAAAGGGCCTGGAAGACAAGCTCGCTGCCTTCGAGCAGAAGAAGGGCACGCAGATCGCGATGCTGCTGGTGCCCACCACGCAGCCCGAAGACATTTCCAGCTACGCCAACCGCGTCGCCAACGCCTGGAAGATCGGGCGCAAGGAGGTCGGCGACGGCGTGCTGGTGATCGTGGCCAAGAACGACCGCAAGGTGCGCATCGAGGTCGCCAAGACGCTGGAAGGCGCGGTGCCCGACCTGGCGGCCAAGCAGATCGTCGACGACGCCATCACGCCGCGCTTCAAGCAGAACGATTTCGCCGGTGGCCTGCAGGCCGCGGCCGACCAGCTGATCGCGCGCATCGGCGGCGAGACGCTGCCCGAGCCGCCGCAGCAGCGTGAACGGCAGGGGCGCGAAGCGGCGGGCGGCGGCGGCTTCGACCTGTTCAGCCTGGCCATCTTCGCCTTCATCGGCGTGCCGATCGTGGGCGGCCTGCTGCGCCGCATGTTCGGCCGCGGCGTCGGCTCGCTGCTCACCGGCGGCGGCGTCGGCGGGCTGGCGATGCTGGCCACCTCCAGCATCGCCATTGCGGCGGCGGCCGGCATCGGCGGCCTGCTGTTGGCGCTGTTCTCCGGCATGGGCATGGGCGGCCGGCGCGGCGGCTTCGGCGGCGGGCCGTGGATCGGCGGCGGCGGCTTCGGCGGTGGCGGTGGTGGCTTCGGCGGCGGGGGCGGCGGTGGAGGCTTCAGCTCCGGTGGCGGTGGCGATTTTGGGGGCGGCGGCGCCTCGGGAAGCTGGTGATGCCGAACCTCATGCGCATGTTCCGGCACCGCTGGCTGGACGAGAAAGACACCCGCAAGGCGATCCCGCCGGACATGCTGGAGCGCCTGACGCGCCGCGTGGCCGCCAGCGAGAAACGGCACAGTGGCGAGGTCCGGCTGTGCGTGGAAGCCGGCCTGCCCATGAGCTACCTGTGGCGCGAAGCCACGGCGCGCGAGCGCGCGGTGGCGATGTTCGGCAAGCTGGGCGTCTGGGACACCGAGCACAACAACGGCGTGCTGGTCTACCTGCTGCTGGCCGAACGCGCCATCGAGATCGTGGCCGACCGCGGCCTGAAGCGCCAGGTGAGCGACGCGCAATGGCGCGAGATCGTGGCGCGCATGTCTAGCAACCTGCATGCGGGCCGTTTCGAGGACGGTCTCACGCAGGCGCTGGAAGAAGTCTCCGCGCTGCTGGTGCGGCACTTCCCGCTGGCCGCGGGCGAGGCCGACGTCAACGAGCTGCCGGACGAACCTGTGCTGGGCTGACGCCCACGGCGCTGGCAGCAGCCGCGTCAATGGCAATACCGGCTGCGTCCTGCGCCGGCAGGTCTTCCGCCGACGCTTCCTGCCGCGCCGGAATCGCTTCCGTCCACACCGCCACGTCTTCCGGCGTCATGGTGCTGGCCGGCGTCAGGCGGCCGTCCACGTAGCCCAGCCGCTCGACGTCGTGCAGGTACTGCTCGCGCGACAGCAGCGTGCCGGCGCAGATGTGGCGGTCTTCCGGTGCGCCCTCCTTCAGCTCGGCCGACAGGCGGCCCATCAGCGTTTCCATCAGCCAGCGCGGCACGCGGTGGCGCTCGCCGGGATAGATGAAGCCGAACAAGGTCAGGTGCGCCAGCAGCACGCGCCAATTGGGGCCGAAGCGCTCCAGCAGGCCCTTCCAGTCGATGTTCTCGGCGTTGGCCTGGATCAGGTGCGCGATGTCGGCGCCGTCGTAGCGCTCGCGCTCCATGATGAAGGCCTTGGACAGCAGGCCGTCCTCCATGTTGGCCAGCATCACCGGCACGCCCAGGATGTCGGCTTGCGCGTTGTCGCGGAACCACTTGTCGTCCACCGGCGTGACGCCGTTGCCCGAGTTGTAGATGAGGTCGATGAAGTCCTCGCCGCAATAGATCTTGCCCAGCCAGTGCGGGTACGGGATCTCGGTGGTCCAGCCCTCGGCCCGGGCCAGCGCGGTGACGCGCTCGTAGTCCTCGCGCTTGATGAACAGGTCCAGGTCCTTGGTGGAGCGGCGGATGCCGGTGAAGCAGGCATGGGCAAAGGCGCCACCCACCAGGAAGGGCACCTGCGCGTCCACCAGCAGCTGCAGCGCGCGCCGGTAGAAGGCCGCGGTGGCGGGATGGACTTCGTCCTCGAGGGACGGTGCCAGCTGTGTGGGGGTGCTCATGCGAGGCAGGTTAAGCAGCGCATGCCGGATGCGCCCTCAGCCGGAGCGCCATCGCGAAGCGGATGGGCAGCCTGAAGAAACGTCGGCGGCGGCCTACAGCCGGCGCGGCCGATGGACGAGCGCCATGGCGCGGGGTGCGCGTCATGATGGGCTCATCCTCTGCACTGAAACTGAACCATGGGCAAATCCGCCACCAGCGTGCGCTTCGCGGCCGTCGGCGACATCCACGTGAACAAGGACATGGCCGGCACGCTGCGCGCCTTTTTCGCGCAGGCCTCGGAAGCGGCCGACGTGCTGCTGCTGTGCGGCGACCTTACCGACTACGGCACCGCCGAGGAAGCGCAGGTGCTGGCCGATGAACTGTCGGTGGTGAAGGTGCCGATCGTCGCCGTGCTGGGCAACCACGATTTCGAATCCGGCACGCCGGAGATCGTGACTGAGGCCCTCACCCGCATCGGCGCGCGCGTGCTCGACGGCGAGGCATGCGAGATCGAGGGCGTGGGCATCGCGGGCGCCAAGGGCTTTGCCGGCGGCTTCGGTCGCGGCTCGCTGGGCGCCTGGGGCGAGTCGGCCATCAAGCTGTTCGTGCAGGAAGCGATGAAGGAGGCAATGAAGCTGGAGGCCGCACTGGCCAAGCTGCGCACGCCGCGGCGCATCGCCTTGCTGCACTATTCGCCGATCGCGGCAACCATCGAAGGCGAGCCGCGCGAGATCTTCCCGTTCCTGGGCAGCAGCCGGCTGGAAGACCCGCTGCTGCGCTACCCGGTGGACGCGGTGTTCCACGGCCACGCGCACCGCGGCACGCTGGAAGGCCGCACCATCAACGGCGTGCCCGTGTACAACGTGGCCAAGCCGCTGCTGCAGCGCAGCCGCCCGGAGCAGCCGCCGTTCCGCCTGTTCGAGCTGCCGCGCGAGACAACGCAGGCGCCGGCGGAGGCACCGGCCGCGCAGGTATAGTTTCGCCGCCTGCGAGCGAAAGGAATCCTGTGTCGATATTTGAGCGTGTGCTGGTCCAGTTGCCCGAAGACGGCGATCCGAATGCGACGGACTACCGGATCGCGTCCGTCACCGAAGGAAAAGAGGTCGCGCTGCGCCGCGACCTGTCGTGCCAGCCGCAGGGCCTGCGCAGCGCCGCGGTCAAGGCCGGCATCAAGTACGCCGACGTCTACGACACCTGCGTGGTGGTGATGGACAAGCCCGGCGCCGCCGCCGGCATCTTCACCAAGAACCGCAGCGCCGCGCCCGCGGTGCTGATCGACCGCGAGCACATCGCCGATGGCCGCGCCCAGGCCCTGGTGGTGCTGAGCAAGAACGCCAATGCCTTCACGCCGACCGACCGCGAGAACGCGCTGAAGGTGTGCGGCCTGGTGGCCGGCCACATCGGCGCGCCCGTGAGCGACGTGATGATCTCCTGCACCGGCGTGATCGGCGTGAAGCTGCCGATGGAGGTGGTGGAGGCCGGCGTGCGCAAGGCGCTGGACACGCTGCAGCCGGGCCTGGTGCCCGAGGTGGCACAGGCCATCCTCACCACCGACAAAGGCCCCAAGGTGTGCTCGATGCAGTTCGGCGGTGTGAACGTGGCGGCCATGGCCAAAGGCGCCGGCATGATCGAGCCGAACATGGCGACCATGCTGGTGTACTTCTTCACCGACCTCGCCGTGGAACAGGCCGAACTGCAGCAAATGCTGGTGCGCACGGCCGACAAGACCTTCAACAGCATCAGCGTGGACAGCGATACCAGCACCAGCGACTCGCTGATCGCGTTTTCTACCGGCACCGTGCCCGCCACGCCGGAGCGGCTGCGCGACTTCGAGGCCGCGCTGGGCGCGATGATGCTCAAGCTGGCGGTCGACGTGGTCTACGGCGCCGAGGGCGCCACCAAGCTGATCGAGGCGCGCGTGAGCGGCGCCGTGTCCACGAAGAACGCGCGCGAGGTGGCGCGCATGATCATCAACTCGCCGCTGGTGAAGACCGCGGTGTTCGGCTGCGACCCCAACTGGGGCCGCATCGCCATGGCCATCGGCAAGCCGGGCCAGGAGCAGACCGGCACCATCGACGTGCGCCGCGTGACGATCCGCATGGGCAGCGCCACGCTGTTCGCCAAGGGCGAAGCGGTGCCGCTGCAGCTGAAGGAACTGTCGGCCGACATGCGCGCACGCAAGAAGATCGACATCGAGGTCGATCTCGGCGAAGGCGACGGCAGCTGGACCGCCTGGGGCTGCGACCTGAGTTACGACTACGTGAAAGAGAACGCCGACTACACGAGCTGAGGCGCGCGCGGCCAGCCGGCCTTCGCTGCTTTGCGCAGGAAGGCCTGCACCACCATCCGGTGGAACGGCGCGATAAGCGTCAAGTAGCTGCGTCCCAGCAGGTTGTGGCAGTGCACGACAGTCGACAGCACCAGGTGCGCTTCGGCGGCCGGCTCGTCCGAGGCGGCACGGTAGAAGACCGACGCCCTGAAGTCCAGGTGCTTGTCGTCCTCGCCCATGATCACTTCGCGCGCGCTGGTTTCGTACACGCGGAAGATGCCGATCCGCCCGCGTTGCTGTTCGGGCGACCGCAGGCTGCGGCCGGTCTTGAGCCCGAACCCCGCGACCACGGTATCGCGCACCTCCATCAGGGCCGACACCCAGCGCGGCTGGTGCGAGAACACGAATCTGGCGAGCAGTTCCGGGTCGCTGGACGTCCCGCGCGGCAGGACGATCGCGTACGCATCCGCCAGGTCGGTGCGGTCATAGACCTGGCGGAGGCGAGACTCCGCGGGCAGCGGCACGGACTTGGGTTGGGAGGGCATGGCGCTCATTGTGCAGCGCGCCCGGGATGCAAGGGTGTCCACTTCGTTTCGCTGGCCGCCGAAGCAACCACGGCCTCGATGAAGCGCACGCCGCGCAGACCGTCGGCAATGCCCGGGTGCACATGGTGCGCAGCGTTCGCAGGCGCCACACCCTGCAGCGCACGGATCGCCGCAGCGACACCGAGGTACACGTTGGCGAACGCCTCTAGGAATCCCTCCGGATGCCCGGGCGGAATCCGCGACGCCGCGCGCGCCGCTTCGCTCAGCCAGGGCGACGCCCGCGTCAAAATTCGCGCCGGCCCGTCGTCCGGAAAATGAAGCAGCCGGTTCGGCTCCTCCTGGTTCCACTCGATGGTGCCGCGCGTGCCCGACACGCGCAGCCGCAGCGCGTTCTCCAGCCCCGTCATGATCTGCGATGCCGTCAGCACGCCACGCGCGCCGCCGGCGAAACGCAGCAGAACGGCGGCGTCGTCGTCCAGTTGCCGGCCGGGCACCAGCGCGCCCAGGTCCGCGCACACCGCCTCGATCTCCAGCCCCGTGACCGTGCTCACCAGGTTCTCGGCATGCGAGCCGATGTCGCCGATGGCGCCACCGGCGCCGCCTTGCTTGGGGTCCATGCGCCACGCGGCCTGCTTGTTGCCCGCGGCTTCCTCGGCGCCGGCCAGCCAGCCCTGGTGGTACTCGACCACGACCTTGCGCAGCGTGCCCAGTTCGCCGGCGCGCACCATGTCGCGCGCCTGGCGCACCATCGGATAGCCGGTGTAGTTGTAGGTGACGGCGAACACCGTGCGCTGCCGCGCGACGGTTTCGGCCAGCGCGCGCGCCTGCTCGCCGGTGTGCACCAGCGGCTTGTCGCACACCACGTGGAAGCCGGCCTCGGCGAACGCCAGCGCCACCGGGTAATGCAGGTGGTTGGGCGTGACGATGCAGACGAAGTCGATGCGCTCGTGCGCCGGCCGCCGCAGTTCGTCGGCCAGCAGCGCCTGCCAGTCGCCGTGGTTGCGGCCGTCGGGCAATCCGAGTTCGCGGCCCGAGGCATGCGCCTTGTCGGGCGTGGACGACAAGGCGCCGGCGACCAGTTCGAACTGCCCGTCCAGCGCCATCGCGTGGCGGTGCACGGCGCCGATGAAGGCGCCCTGCCCGCCGCCCACCATGGCGTAGCGCAGCCTGCGCGCGGCGGCTTGCGCGGTGGATGTTCCGGTCACGGGTTCTCCCGCGCGAACACGGCGTCGAAGGCGCCGGCGGCCGGCTTGAAGTCCAGCCGCTTGCAGAAAGCCGCGCTCTCGGTCGCGCCGTGCACGCGGTCCATGCGGCTGTCTTCCCACTCCACCGACAGCGGGCCGGCGTAGCCGATGTCGTTGAGCGCGACGATGATGGATTCGAAATCCACCAGCCCGCGGCCGACGCTGCGGAAGTCCCAATGCCGCCGCGCGTCCCCGAAGCTGGTGTGGCCGCCGAACACGCCGACGGTGCCGTCGCCGCGGCCCCACCACACGTCCTTCATGTGCACGTTGTAAATGCGCTCGCTGAACATGCGCAGGAACTTCACGTAGTCCACGCCCTGGTAGGCCAGGTGGCTGGGGTCGAAATTGAAGCCGAAGCGCCTGTGGCCGCCCGCCGCGCGCAACGCGCGCGTGCTGGTGGCGATGTCGAACGCGATCTCGGTCGGGTGCACTTCCAGCGCGAAGTTCACGTCGGCCTGCTCGAAGGCCTGCAGGATCGGCATGAAGCGCTGCGCGAAGTCGGCGAAGCCGGCGTCCCAGTACGCCTGCGAGGTCGGCGGGAACGCATACGTCGCATGCCAGATCGACGAGCCGGTGAAGCCGGTGACGGTCTTCACGCCGAACGCCGCCGCCGCGCGCGCCGTGTCGGCCAGCTCGCGCGCGGCGCGCTGCCGCACGCCCTCGGGGTCGCCGTCGCCCCACACGTGCGCGGGCAGGATGGACTTGTGCCGCTCGTCGATGCGGTCGCACACCGCCTGGCCCACCAGGTGGTTGCCGATGGCCAGGCAGGTCAGGCCGTGCTCGCGCAGCAGCGCCCACCGGCCCTGCACATAGCCAGGCGAGGCAAGCGCCTCCTGCACGTTGAAGTGGTCGCCCCAGCAGGCCAGCTCCAGGCCGTCGTAGCCCATGCCCTTAGCCAGCGACGCCAGCTCGGCGAGAGGAAGATCGGCCCATTGGCCGGTAAAAAGAGTGACGGGTCTTGCCATCGTGATACTCCGCTAGCGGCAACAACGTCGCGCGAAACAACGTGCAGCGCGACTTCCCTTGCGGGGAGGATCCGGCTCCGCCGGGCCTCCCCGCACATATCAGGCCACTTTGAAAAGTCGCACAGCGACTTTTCAAAGTGATTAAAACGGCGAGTCGGGGAAGTAGAAGTTCTTTGCGTTCGCCTTGGTGATCAGCACCGAGGGAATGATGGTGGTGGCCGGCAGCTTGTCGCCCTTGAGCCGCGCCTCGGCGGTGAGCTTCACCGCGTCGTAGATGAACTTCGGCGAGTACGACACGTTGGCGCGGATCAGCGGGTTGCTGCCGTCCATCAGCGTCTTCACCATGCCCTTGGCGCCGGCGCCGCCGAACACGATCTTGATGTCCTTGCGCTTGGCCTGCTCGATGGCTTTCAGCACGCCGATGGCCATGTCGTCGTCGGCCGCCCAGATGGCGTCGATCTGCTTGAAGCGCGTGAGGAAGTCCTGCGTGACCTTGAAGGCGTCGTCGCGGTTCCAGTTGGCGTGCTTGGCGTCCAGCAGCTTGATGTCCGGGTAGTTCTTCAGCACCGCGTTGAAGGCGTCCATGCGCTCGTTGTCCAGCGTGGTCGGGATGCCGCGCAGCGCCACCACGTTGCCCTTGCCGCCCAGTTCCTTGGCGATGAACTCGGCCGGGATCTTGCCGAACGCGGTGTTGTCGCCGGCCACGTACGCGTCCTGCGCGCTGGTGTCGGTCAGGCCGCGGTCGACCACCGTCACGTAGATGCCCTTGCCCTTCACCTGCGCCACCGGCTTGGTCAGCGCCGCCGACTCGAACGGGAAGATCACCAGCGCGTTGATCTTGTTGACTGTCACCAGGTCCTGCAGCTGGTTGGCCTGCTCCGACGCGTTGGCCGCCGTCTTCACGATCACCTGCAGTCCGGGATTCGCCTTCTCCAGGTCCTTCTTGGCCTGGTTGGCCCAGTAGACGATGCCGCCCGTGAAGCCGTGCGTGGCCGCGGGGATGGCGACGCCCAGCGTCACCTTGTTCTGCGCGAGAGCCGGCAGCGCGCCGACGGCAAGGGCGATGGCGGTGGCCGAAAGGGCCAGCCGGCGGGTGAACAGTTTCATTGTTGTCTCCTGTTGAAAGTCAGTGGTGTGGGAAAGCACTCTTTACCGGCGGCCCCGCTGCAGGAAGGCCACCACGATGATCACGAAGCCCTGCACCGCCGCGTTCAGGTACACGCTGATGATGCTGGTGAGGTTGAGGATGTTGCTGATGACGGACAGCAGCACCGCGCCAACCACGGTGCCGGTGATGCTGCCCGCGCCGCCCTTGAGCGCGGTGCCGCCGACGATGACGGCGGCAATCGCCTCCAGCTCCCACAGCAGGCCGGTGGTGGGCGAGGCCGAGCCCAGGCGCGGCACGTACAGCAGGGTGGCAATGCCCACGCACAGGCCGAGCAGCATGTAGGTGAGGATCTTCACGCGGTCCACGTCCACCGCGGCGTAGCGCGCCACCTGCTCGTTGGAGCCGATGGCCTGCACGTAGCGGCCGAAGGCCGTGCGGTTGAGGACGAAGCCGCCCGCCAGCGCCACCACCGCGAACACCCACACCGGAATCGGCAGCCCCAGCACGCTGGCGTAATACACCGGGCTGTAGACGTCGGCCAGCGCGTTGTCCAGCGTGATGGCGCCGCCGTTGGCGAAGTAGGTGAGGTAGGCGCGGAAGATGCCCAGGGTGCCCAGCGTCACGATGAAGGGCTCGATGCGGCCCTTGGTGATGAGCAGGCCGTGCGCCAGCCCGAACGCGCAGCCCAGCACCAGCGCCAGCAGTATGCCCAGCGCCACCACCAGCACCGGCGACGCGATGCTGGCCGCCAGGCTGTTCATCAGCAGGATCACGCAGCCGGCGATCAGCGCCGCCATCGAGCCCACCGACAGGTCGATGCCGCCGGAGATGATGACGAAGCACATGCCCACCGCGATGATGCCGATGAAGGCGGTGCGCGTGAGCACGTTCAGCGCATTGTCCAAGGTGGCGAATTCGCCGTTGAGCGCGGTGCCCGCGATGCACAGCAGCACCAGGCCGATGACCGGCCCGGCACCATGCAGGCGGCTCCAGAAGCCGGCGCCCGCGGCGCGGCGGGCCGTTGCGCCTTCAGCGTGTTCCGGTGGCATGGCCGATCAGCTCCTGTTCGTTCAATTGGTCCTGCTCCAGGGTCGCCGCGATGCGCCCCGCGCGCATGACGGCGACGCGGTGGCACAGGCCGATCAGCTCCGGCAGCTCGGAGGAGATCACCACCACCGCGCGGCCTTCGCCCGACAGCTTGCGGATGAGGAAATAGATGTCGCGCTTGGCGCCCACGTCCACGCCGCGCGTCGGCTCGTCGAGCACCACCACCTTGGGCTGCGGCTGCAGCACTTTCGCCAGCGCCAGCTTCTGCTGGTTGCCGCCGGACAGCTGCGAGGCGCGCGCGTCGAGCGAGCCGGTGCGGATGCCGAACTCCGCCACCGCGGTGCGCAGCGCCTGCTGCTCCGCGGCGGGCGACAGCCACGGCTTCGCGTAGCGCTTGAGGTCCATCAGCGTGAGGTTGGCCGCCAGCGGAAACTGCACATGCAGGCCCTTGCCCTTGCGGTCTTCGCTCAGATACGTGAGGCCTTCGGCCGCGGCGGCGCGCGGGCTGTCCGGCTGCGCGGCATGGCCGGCGATTTCCACCACGTCGGCGTCACACGGGCGCAGGCCCAGCAAGCCTTCGAACAGCTCCGTGCGCCCGGCACCCACGAGGCCCGCGAAGCCCAGGATTTCACCGGCGCGTACCTCGAAGCTCACGTCGTGCGCCCAGCCCGGCACGTTCAGGTTGCGCACGCGCAGCAGCACTGGCGCATCGGCCGGCGCGGGCTGCTTGTCCGGAAACAGGTCGGCGAGTTCGCGGCCGACCATCAAGTTGGCCATTTCGCGCCGGCCGATGTCCGCCGTCGCGCGGCGCGCGACGAAGCGGCCGTCGCGCATCACCACGATCTCGTCGGTGATGCGCTCCACCTCGTCGAGCTTGTGCGAGATGTAGACGATGGTCGTGCCGCCCGCTTTCAGCCGCGCGATCAGCGCGAAGAGGCGCTCGGTTTCGCCGGGCGTGAGCGTGGCGGTGGGCTCGTCCATCACCAGCAGCTTCGCGCGCCGCGCCAGCGCCTTGGCGATTTCCACCAGCTGCTTTTCGGCCACGATCAGCTCGCGCACGCGCTTGTCGGGCGCGACGTCGAGGCCAACCTGCGCCAGCACCTCGCGCGTCTGCTGCGCCATCGCGCGTTCGTCCAGCAGCAGCCCGCGCCTGATCTCGTGGCCGAGGAACACGTTCTGCGCCACGGTGAGGTCTTCCGCCAGGTTGAACTCCTGGTGGATCAGCACGATGCCCTGCGCCTGCGCTTCGCGCGAACTGGCGAAGCGCAGCGGCTGGCCGTCGATGCGCACCGTGCCGCCGGTGGGTTGCTCGTAGCCGGCCAGGATCTTCATCAGGGTGGACTTGCCCGCGCCGTTCTCGCCCAGCAAACCGACCACGCGCCCCGGCGCCAGCGCGAAGCTCACGCCGTGCAGCACCTGCACCGGCCCGAAGGACTTGGTGACATCCTCGAACGCGACCGAAAGGCTCATGCGCGCGCTCCCGGCAGGCGCAGGGCCTCCTGCATCGCCAGCACGCCGGTGCCGGTGAGCCCCGCGCTGCTGCCCAGCGGCGAATACTGGATCTCCAGGTGCCGCGTGGACAGCGCCAGCGAGCGCTGGTAGACGCTTTGCCGCACCGAGGCCAGGAACAGCGGCCCGATCTGCGTGACGCCGCCGCCGATGAACACGTGCGACGGGTTGAAGAAGTTCACCACCGAGGCCAGCATCTGGCCGATCAGGCTGCCGGCGTGCTGGATGATGGCGTTGGCCGCCGCGTCGCCGCTGCGGCTGGCCTGGCCGACGTCGGTGGCGCTCAGGCGCCCGCCGTTGCCGCGCAGCATCTC
>NZ_JACCWG010000424.1 GCF_013697775.1 Ramlibacter sp.
GATGCTGGGCAAGTCGCGCATCGTGCGGCTGCCGTTCGCGGCCGCGCGGCTGGTGATCGGCGGCCAGCCGAGCGGCTTCGCCGGCCGCGCAGCGGTGCCGGTGCCCACCGGCACACCCGGTCCGCAGCAGGCGCCGGCCCCGGGCCGCCAGGAGTGGGACGGCGTGGCCGACACCGACGTCACCTTGCTGAGCCCGACCGAGCTGTACTTCCTGGGCAAGAGGCCGGGCACCATGAACGTCATCCTGCAAAGCGCCGACGGCCGCTGCCTGGTGAAGGACCTGGTGGTCACCATCGATCCGGAGTCCGTGCAGTCCAAGCTGACCGAGCTGATGCCCGAGGAAAGCGGCGTGCGGGTGCGCGCCGCCGACAACGCCATCGTGCTGAGCGGCGTGGTGAGCGACGCGGTGAAGCTCGACCAGGTGGTCAGCCTCGCTTCGGCCTACGGCGACGGCAAGAAGGTGGTGAACCTGCTGCGCGTGTCCAACCCGCAGCAGGTGATGCTGGAAGTGAAGATCGCCGAAGTGAGCAAGACCATGCTCGACAAGTTCGGGCTGGACTTCTCGCGCATGGTGGCTTCGGGCAGCGGCGCCAGCGTGATTTCGGGAATCATCGGCGGCGGCGCCGGCCTGCTGGGGCGCTACCGCACCGAGGTGATGACCGGCATCGGCGGCGGCATCGCCAGCAGCGTGGGTGCCGGCGGGTCCAGCGGCAACGCGTACATCGGCGGCATCGACGGCACGCAGGTCCGCAACGCCGACGGCACCTTCAGCAACAGGTACAGCATCTCGCCCGGCACCATCAGCAAGAACTCCACCCTGCTGGGCATCGACGCGCAGAAGAAGGACGGCGTGCTGCGCGTGCTGGCCGAGCCCAACATCATGGCCATCAGCGGCCAGACAGCGAGCTTCCTCTCCGGCGGCAAGATCTTCATTCCGGTGGCGCAAAGCCGCGACGGCGTCGCCGGCAGCACCATCACGCTGGAGGAAAAGGAATTCGGCGTCGGGCTGAAGTTCACGCCCACGGTGCTGGACGGCAACCGCATCAACCTGAAGCTGGTGTCCGAAGCCTCCGAGCTGCAGCAGGCGGGCTCGCCCTTCACCAGCTTCAACGGCGTGACGGCCGTCCTGCCCTCGATGGCCACGCGGCGGGTGGACACCACGGTGCAGCTGAACGACGGCCAGAGCTTCGTCGTGGCCGGTCTGATCAAGAACAACATGAACACGGCGCTGGACAAGTTCCCGGGGCTCGGGGAAGTGCCGGTGATGGGTGCGCTGTTCCGCTCCACCGAGTTCCAGACCGACCAGACCGAGCTGATGTTCGTGGTGACGCCGCGCCTGGTGAAGCCGCTGACCGAGGCCGTGGTCCTGCCGACCGACAACCACGTGGTGCCCAGCCGCGCCGACGTGCTCTTCATGGGCAAGGGCGAAGGCCGCGCGCCCGCCAAGCCCTGAACACCGGAGGCCTCCATGCTGCACAAGACCATCCTGCCGATCGCGCTGCTGCTGGCCGGCTGCGCCACCTCGTCGCCGACACCCGACTACGACCTGCGCTTCGGCGACGCGTTGCGCGACGCGCGCGCCAGGCAGACGCTCAATCCGGCGGCCGCCTCCATCGCGAGCACGCCCGGCATGGACGGCCGCGCCGCGCGCGAGGCGCTGATCCTGTACCAGGGCACCTTCAGGCAGCCGCCCCCGGTCGTCAACGTCATCAACATCGGCGGGGCCACCGGCTCCTCCGGCAAGTGAGTGAAAGGAGCCTGCCCACGAAGCATCCGCGACCTACTCCTCCCAAGCCTTTCGATTCCTTTTTCCCCAACCACTCCACTTCAAGGAGAAACGCATGAACAAATTGTCCAACTTCGTGACCGCCTTCCTGCGCGAGGACGACGGCGCCCAGATCGTCGAATACGCGCTCATCATCGCGGTGGTTTCCATCGCACTCGTGATCGCGCTGCAGGGGCTGACCACCACCGGCATGTTCACGACCTTCATCGGCCGCGTGACCGCCTGCCTCACGACGGCGAACTGCGTCTGAAGCGCGCCGCGCCAGGAATTCCGGCGCGTGCCGAATTCCTGGCGCACCCGCTTCGCACTCGCAAGAGCAACGAAGAAGACCCCCATGCGACGCGCCGCTCCACGCAGCAGCCAGCACGGCGCCGTGATCGTCACGGTGTGCCTGCTGATGCTGTTCCTGCTGGGATTCATGGGCTTCGCGCTCGATTTCGGGCGGCTGTTCGTCGTCAAGAGCGAACTGCAGACCGCCATGGACAGCTGCGCGCTGGCCGCCGCGCAGGAACTGGATTCCCTGCCCGATGCGATCACCCGTGCCGCCAACGCCGGCATGACGGCCGGCAACCTGAACCGCGTGAACTTCCAGTCGTCCACCTGGAGCGGCCAGGGCCGCATCGTCGCCGGCGACGTCGAATTCATGGCGTCGCAGGCCGGGGGATTCGCCGTCACCACCAGCGCCGCCGCCGCCCGGTATGCGCGCTGCCGCCACACCCAGCCCAACGTGCAGATGTGGCTGATGAACGCGCTGGGCGCGTTCTCCGGCAACGGTGCCGCCTTTCCCGCAAGACGCCCGGTGCAGGCCGAGGCGGTCGCCACGCGCGCCAGCGCGCAGAGCACCTGCCCACTGCCGCTGGCGCTCAGGCCGGTCGCGGGCGGTACAGCCCCCAACTACGGCCTGGCCGTGGGCCAGTGGATCACGCTGCTGATGAGCCCGGGCAGCGGCAGCGGCGGCCAGATCGGCTGGGCCAACCTGGACGGCAGCAACAGCGCCTCGGAAACCGAGCACGAGATGAACGGCTACTGCGGCGTCACCGTCGGCACCCAGCTGGGCACGCCCGGCGTGCAGAGCTCCGTTGCCGACGCCTGGAACGCGCGCTTCGGGATCTACAAGAACAGCGGCGGCCCGGCGGCGAACGCGCCGGACTTCACCGGCTACGCCTACACGGCCAACAACTGGCCGAGCCGGGCCAACGCGTTCAACGGTCCGACGCCGCCCGGGGCCCATGCGACAGCCGCCAACTTCGTCACCAAGCGCGCCGCCTATGCCTCATGCGCGAACACCGGCACCAACATGAACGGGCCGAACGGCTGCAAGACTATCACCGGCCTGACCATCAACGGCGGGTTCAACACCCTGGCCACGCCCGGGCCCACCGGGCAGCACCACCAGTACGGCGCGAGCCGGCGCATCGTGCTGGTGCCGGTTGTCAACGGCACCCGACGCGTGATCGACTACGCCTGCATGCTGATGCTGCAGCCCATGAGCATTCCAGCGGCGGACGTGCAGCTGGAATACATCGGCAACGCCGGCGCGCCGGCCAGCCCCTGCACCACCAGCGGCCTGCCGGGCGGCTCCGCCGGGCCGCTGGTGCCGGTGCTGGTGCGCTAGGAGGACACGCCATGCAACACGCAACGCAACGCACGACGCAACACGGGGCCGCCCTGGTTGAATTCGCGCTCATCTTGCCGCTGCTGCTCACGCTGACGATCTTCGTCGCGGAGTTCGGCCGCGCGATCATGTACTACAACACGCTGACCAAGTCGGTGCGCGACGCGGCGCGCTATCTCTCCACCAAGACGCCGGGCACCAGGCTTGCCGAGGCGAAGAACCTGATCGTCTACGGAACGCCCACGGCCGGCGCTACCGCGCTGGTGCCCGGGCTCACCACCGCCATGGTGCCCGACCCGGTGTGGCAGACCCAGGGCACGCTGCCGGTGATCAACGTGGTGACGGTGCGCGTGCAGGGCTACACCTTCCGGCCGATGTGGTCCGGCGTGTTCGGCAAGGTTCTCAATCCGATCAACTTCAGCACGGTGAGCGCGAGCATGCGCACCACGCTATGACACACCACCACCACCACCGCCGTCGCCATCCCCGTCGCCAGCGCGGCGCCACCCTGGTGGAATTCGCCCTGGTGCTGCTGATCTTCCTGACCTTCCTGCTCGCCGTAGTGGACTTCAGCCGCATGCTGTTCAGCTGGAACGCGGCGACCGAAGCCACCCGCGCGGGCGCGCGCTATGCGGTCACCTGCGACAGCACCGCGCAAAAGCCGCAGGTGCTCGCGAAGATGCGGGCGCTGGTGCCCGAGATCGCCGACATCGACCTGGCCTGGGTGCCCGCCGCCTGCACCGCCGCCTCCTGCGAAGGCGTGACGGTGACCGTCACCAGCCTGGACTACCAGTGGATCTCGCCCATCGCCGGATTCGCGAAGCTCGCGCCCATGGCCATGCCGCGGTTCGCCACCTTCCTGCCGCGCGAATCGATGCGGCAGGACCCGTACAGCATCGACCATTGTTGAAAACACCCTCGGGAGTCCCATGAAGATCGCAGCCATATCCCCCAATACCGGCCACCTGCAGGAGATCGGCCGCGTGCTGCAGGCGCACGGCCACCAGGTGACGCTGGCCGAAGGCGGCAAGAGCCGCATGCAGGCGATCGCCGAGCGCGAGCAGCCCGACCTGATGCTGGTGGACGGCATGTGCTGCGACCCCGACGAGGTGCTGCAGATCGCGGCCGTCACCGCGCGCCATCCGGCATTGGCGGTGGTGCTGCTGTGCGCCACGCACACGCCGGACTTCCTCATCAACTCCATGCGCGCCGGCGTGCGCGAGGTGCTGCCCTCGCCGCCGACCGCGCAGGCGCTGCAGGAGGCAGTGGCGCGCGTGGAGGCCAAGCTGCACGGCATCGCCGCGCGCAGCCAGGGCAAGGTGCTGGCCTTCCTGCCGTGCAAGGGCGGCAGCGGCGCCACCTTCCTGGCCACCAACCTGGGCTGGCTGCTGGCCGAGAACGCCTCGGTGCTGCTGCTGGACCTGAACCTGCAGTTCGGCGACGCGTTGTCCTTCGTCTACGACAGCAAGCCGGTGTCCACGCTGGCCGACGTCGCCCGCGACATCGGCCGGCTCGACGCCTCGCTGCTGGCCGCCAGCACGGTGAAGGTGACGCCGCGCTACAGCGTGCTGGCCGCGCCGGAGGATCCCTCGCAGGCGATGGCCATCAAGCCGGAGCACATCGACGCGATCCTCGGCGTGGCCGCCAGCCACTACGATTTCGTGCTGCTGGACCTGGGCCGCGGCATCGACACGCTGGCCATCAAGGCGCTGGACCGCGCGACGCGCATCTACCCGGTGCTGCAGGCGCAGCTGCCGCACATCCGCCACGCGGCGCGGCTGCTGGAGGTGTTCCGCTCGCTCGGCTACGGGCAGGACAAGGTGGAGCTGGTTCTCAACCGTTATGAGAAAAGCAGCGAGATCGGCCTGGACATGGTGCAGCGCTCCTTCGGCACTGCGCGCATCCACACCGTGCCCAACTCGTGGCGCGAGGTCAGCGCCTCCATCAACCAGGGCGAGCCGCTGCCGTCCACCGCGCGCGGCAACGCCGTGGCGCGCAACCTGGCGGACCTGGCCGCCGCGCTGAACCCGCGCCAGGACGACGCCGCCCCCGGCCTGCTGGGCCGCCTGTTCCGGAGAGCCTGACATGCACACCCCGATGACGCTGGACACGCGCAAGGACCCGTCGTTCGCATCGCTGCGCGAGCGGCTCGCGGCCCCGGAGGATCCGCAGCCGATCCGCACCCAGTCGGCCGCCACCGGCGAGCCGTACAAGCTGCTCAAGAGCCGCATGCATCTGCGGCTGCTGGACCACTTCGACCTGAAGGCGCTGGAGACGCTGGCGCCCGACGTGCTGCGCCAGGAGATCGCGGTGGCCACCGAGCGGCTGCTGCAGGACGAAGCCGCCGCCCTCAACGAGCTGGAGCGCACCCTGCTCATTCGCGACATCCAGCACGAAATGCTGGGCTTCGGCCCGCTGGAACTGCTGATGGCGGACCCCAAGGTGTCGGACATCCTGGTCAACTCGTACCGGCAGATCTACGTGGAGCGCGGCGGCCGGCTGGAACTCACCAGCGTCACCTTCACCGACGAGAAGCACCTGCTGCGCATCATCGACAAGATCGTCTCGCTGGTCGGCCGGCGCATCGACGAATCCAGCCCGATGGTGGACGCGCGCCTGCCCGACGGCTCGCGGGTGAACGCGGTGATCCCGCCGATCGCCATCGACGGGCCGATGATGTCGATCCGCCGCTTCGCGCACATCCCGCTGAAGATGGAGAACCTGACGGCCGATGGGCTCAAGAGCCTGACGCCCGAAATGGCGAAGATGCTGGAGGGCCTGGTCAAGTCCAAGGTGAACATGCTGATCTCCGGCGGCACCGGCGCCGGCAAGACCACGCTGCTGAACATCCTCTCGGGCTACATCCCGCAGACCGAGCGCGTGGTCACCATCGAGGACGCGGCCGAGCTGCAGATGCAGCAGGCGCACGTGATCCGGCTGGAGACGCGGCCGGCCAACATCGAGGGGCGGGGCGAGGTCACGCCGCGCGCGCTGGTGCGCAACGCGCTGCGCATGCGGCCGGACCGCATCATCGTCGGCGAGGTGCGCGGCGCCGAGGCCTTCGACATGCTGCAGGCCATGAACACCGGCCACGAGGGGTCGCTGACCACCATCCACGCTAACACGCCGCGCGACGCCGTGGCGCGCATGGAGAACATGATCGGCATGGCCAACCTCAACCTGCCGCACAAGGCGGCGCGCCAGCAGATCGCCTCGGCCATCACGGTGGTGGTGCAGGCGCTGCGGCTGATCGACGGGCGGCGCAAGATCACCAGCATCCAGGAAATCACCGGCATGGAAGGCGAGGTCATCACAATGCAGGAGCTGTTCTCCTTCAAGCAAACGGGGCTGGGCGACGACGGCGCGGTGCAGGGCTATTTCCAGGCCTCGGGCGTGCGGCCGAAGTTCGCCGACCGCCTGCGGGCCTTCGGCATCACCCTGCCCGACGCGATGTTCGATCCCGCGCGGCGCTACCAGTAGGAGCCGGCCATGACCGACCTTCTTTCGGGCAACAGTTTCCAGGCCGTCTCGCTGCTGGTGTTCGTGGCCGTGCTGCTGCTGGCCGAGGGCGGCTGGCTGCTGTGGAAATCGCACAAGGGCCCGCAGGCCAAAAAGCTGCAGCAGCGGCTGCGCTCGCTCTCGGCCTCGGGCGACGCCGCGCAGCCCGCGCGCGTGCTCAGGCAGCGCATGGCGAGCGAGCTGCCCTGGCTGGAACGCACGCTGCTCGCGCTGCCGCGGCTGCGCGGGCTGGACGCATTCATCGCACAGGCCGGCCTCACCTGGTCGCTGACGCGGCTGCTGGCGGCGATGGCGGCCTGCGGCCTGGTCGCGGCCATCGCGCTCGGCATGCTGCTGCACCCGCCCGCGCTCTACACGCTGGTGGCCGGCCTCGCGGCCGCCACGCTGCCGCTGCTGTTCGTGCGGCACAGGCGCAACGCGCGGCTGCGCCTGCTGGAGCGCCAGCTGCCGGAGGCGCTGGACCTGATGTGCCGCGCGCTGCGCGCCGGCCATGCCTTTTCTTCGGCGCTGAAGATGGGCGGCGAGGAAATGCCCGAGCCGATGGGCGGCGAACTGCGCATCGTGCACGACGAAATCAACTACGGCGTGTCGCTGCAGCAGGGCCTGTCGCACCTGTGCGAGCGCGTGCCGCTGACCGACCTGCGCTACTTCGTGGTGGCGGTGCTCACGCAGCGCGAATCGGGAGGCAACCTGACCGAAATCCTCGGCAAGCTGGCCCATCTGGTCCGCGAGCGGCTCAAGCTGCTGGCACGGGTGCGCGTGCTGTCCTCCGAAGGCCGCATGTCGGCCTGGACGCTCGGGCTGATGCCGTTCGCCCTGGCGGGGCTGATGAGCGTCATCAACCCGGACTTCATGCGCCCGCTGTGGACCGACCCCATGGGCCAGGGCTTCCTGAAGTTCATGCTGGGCAGCATGTTCGTCGGCGTGCTGCTGATCCGCCGCATCATCCGCATCCGCGTGTAGCGCCAGGCACCGAAGGAGCTTCCATGTCCATGATCCTGCCCTCCCTCATCTTCGTGTCGGTGGTCTGCGGCTGCGCCGGCCTGTACCTGTGGCTGGCGCCGACGCGCGCCGAGCAGCGCCTGCAGGCGGCGCACGCCATCGGCGGCGGCGAGACCGGCTGGAGAGAAACCATCGTGCGCATCACCGGCCCGTTCGCCAGGCTGTCCACACCGCAGGGCGACTGGGAGAACTCGCCGCTGCGGCTGCGTTTCTTTCACGCCGGCATCCGCCACCCCGACGCGCGCTACGTGTACTTCGGCGCCAAGACGCTGCTACCGTTGCTGTTTGCCAGCATCGCCTTTTTCGCGCTGCGCGGGGTGAACCAGGCGCCGCTCACCTTGTTCTTCTACGTGCTGCTGGCCGCCCTGGCCGGCTGCTATTTGCCCAACCTGGGGCTGACAATGGCGGTGCGCGCGCGGCAGCGCGAAATCTTCGAGAGCTTTCCCGACGCGGCCGACCTGATGCTGGTGTGCATCGAAGCCGGACTGGGGCTGGATGCGGGGTTGACCAAGGTGGCCGAGGAAATGCGGCGCAAGAGCGTGGCGCTGGCCGAGGAGGTGCACCTGACCAACCTGGAGATGCGCGCCGGCGCCAGCCGCGACAAGGCATTTCGCAACCTGGCCAAGCGCACCGGCGTGGAGGAGCTGTCCACCTTCGCCACCATGCTCACGCAGGCCGACAAGTTCGGCACCAGCATCGGCGACTCGCTGCGCGTGTTCTCCGACGACCTGCGCCACAAGCGGCAGATGCGCGCCGAGGAACTCGCATCGAAGATCCCGACCAAGATGCTGTTCCCGCTGGTGCTGTGCATCTTCCCGTCGATCAGCCTGGTGATCCTGGGGCCGGCGGTCATCCGCATGGTGCGGATGATGGGGCCGATGCTGAATGGCAGCTAACGCCGGCGCTAG
>NZ_JACCWG010000446.1 GCF_013697775.1 Ramlibacter sp.
GCCTGGTGCTCGACGGCGGCTGGTCCATGAAGAACGAGCGCGACGGCTACGTGCGGTACGTGCACGACGGTGCCGACGGGCATGCGGTGCTGCTGGTGGGCACGGCGGTGGCGGTGGAGATGCCGGCTGCCTGACCGGCTACGGTAGCTGATCGGCCTGGGGGACTGCCCACTGCTCGACGACTTTCCTGATCAGGCTGGTGTCGCCCAGCCAGCCCGGGATTTCGCCGTAGGCGCGCGTCGCCGACGCGCAGGCGTCTTCCAGATTCTGCAGCGACTTTCCATAGCGCTCGCGAATGCGCTCCACCGGCACGGGATGGCCGCCCGCTTGTACGCGCTTGGCGACGCGGTCGACGTTGATGTCGGGCGAACTGGTACCGACGAAGTAGAGGTAAGTCCGATAACCACGCTGAAGCGCTTCAGCCATGAAATCAGCCTTATCGGGCGAGGACATCACCGTTTCGAATGTGAAGGTCGCTCCACCGTCCAACAACTCGTGTCGGATGAAATCGGCCAGCGTGCCGGCAACGTACGCGTTGACCATGTCGTCGGGCAGGCTCACGTGGGGGCCGACAAGCTGCAGCGCATCCACGACAGCTCCCTGTTGTCCTGTCTTCGACAGCAATCCCGAAGCCAGGCAGAAGTTCCGTAGCCGCTCTTGCAGGTAGGGGTCTGGTGCAATGTCAAATTGCTCCAGGTCGAGCGCACCGGCGCGAAGCGTGCGCTCGATCTCGTCGGCATTCACCCACACTCCGATCCAGTCCGGATGCTCCTGCAGCAGGTCTTCAATGATGGTGCTTTTGCCGAACCATTCGGGCCAGCGACCATCCGCATGCGAGGAACGGCCATTCAGGGCTGCTTCTTGCGCTTGGCCGCCAACCTGACCTTGACCTTCGGCAAAGTGGTCGGAACCTTGATGACAGGCGGAAGTGTCTTCACCACAGTGACACTGCCATCGCTGCGCAGATCAACCATCTGATTGTTCTGGACCGTCAGCACCTGGCCAAAGCGTTGCAGCGATCGGCGATGCGCGTTTTCTCCAGCCACCTTGGCGAGATCCGGAAGGCGGGCCTCCTGGCGGCGCATCTCGCCTTCTTCGATCTTGGGAAACTTGCGACTACTCATCATGTGCTTGCCTTCCAGATGCTCTGAGTTTACGTCGCCGCTCGTATTTCTCTCTCAGGCCAGCAGTAGCAAGGCCAGCCCGATGGCTGCCGGCACGGCCTGCACGAACAGGATGCGCTTGTTGGCGGTGGCCGCGCCGTAGAGGCCGGCGACCAGCACGCACAGCAGGAAGAACACCTTCACCTGCAGGCCGCCGGCGCCCAGCGTCAAGCCCCAGAACAGGCCCGCCGCCAGGAAGCCGTTGTACAGGCCCTGGTTGGCGGCCAGCACCTTGGACTCGGCGGCAAAGGCTTCGGTCGTGCCGAAGGCCTTGCGCCCGCGCGGCGTGTTCCACAGGAACATCTCCAGCACCAGGATGTAGACGTGCAGCAGCGCGACCAGCAGGACGACGGCATTGGCGGCGGTGGACATGAGGGGCTCCTCGGTGTTGTTGTGGTGGCCGATGCTACGCTGGCGACAGCGATGCCCGCCGCGCGGCGAGGCATCGCGCACAATTGGTGCATGCGCCCCTCCATCGCTTTCGAACTCCTGCCGCGCGACCTGTCCGCCTACCGCCAGGGCAACACCGGCATCGATTACGTGCACCGCTTCTCCTCCGGCAAGCCCGGCCCGCACCTGCTGGTGAACGCGCTCACGCACGGCAACGAGCTGTGCGGCATGGTCGCGGCCACGCACCTGCTGGACAACGCGGTGCGCCCAAAGATCGGCACGCTGACGGTGAGCTTCGCCAACGTGGCGGCTTATGAATCCTTCGACGCGCAGCAGCCGTTCGAGAGCCGGCAGCTGGTTCACAACCTCAACCGCATCTGGTCGCCCGAACTGCTCGACGGCTCCGACGACAGCCCCGAGCTGCGCCGCGCGCGCGCGCTGCGCCCGGTGGTGGCAGCGGCCGACCACATCCTGGACATCCACTCGACCTCGCAAGACGTGCAGCCGTTCTGGGTCTACCCGGCCTTCGCGCGCAACGCCGAAGTGGCACTGGGCATCGGACTGCCGCCCGTGCACATGGTGATGCCGGACGGCCTGGGCTCGGGCACGCCGCTGGTGCAGCACGGCCGCCACGGCGAAGCGTCCGGCGATGCCGGCTGCGCCATGGTGGTGGAATGCGGGCAGCACTTCAGCCGCAGCGCCGGCGAACTGGCCACCCGGGTGGCACTGGACTTCCTGTCGCAATTCGGGCTGATTGCGCCACGCGAAGACCGCAAGCCGCCGGCGCCACAGCAGCGTTTCCAGCTGCTGCGCACCTGCATGGTCGAGACGCCGGAGTTCCGCTTCACGCGGCCGCTGATCGGATTCGAAACCTTCGCCGCCGGCGAACTGATCGCCACCGACGGCGCCCAGGAGATCCGCGCGCTGGAGGATTGCACCGTGTTCATGCCGACGCGCGCGCCCATCGTCGGGCGCGAGGCGGTGTACCTGACGCGCGCGCTGTAGGAGCGCGCGCGGCGCTCAGTCGTGCACGTGCAGCTCGCGGTGCTCGCCCATCTCCGGCGGCTTGCCCGACACGGCGGCGGCGGCCATCTTCAGCACCTGGGTGGCCTTGCTTTCCTTCACGTTCCAGTACTCGGCATGCTGGATCGCGACTGCCACCAGTTCCAGGTCCGGGTCCTCGGCGCCGCCGGGGAACCAGGCCTTGGCCAGCGCGTTGAACAGCTTCTTCTTCAGCGCCATGTCCTCGCTGATGGTGGCATTGCCGGAGATGCTGACGTAGACGTCCTTGTCGGGGTCGGCGTAGTTCACGCAGACGTTGCCGTCGCTGAGCAGGCGCTGGCCCAGCTCGGTCTTCTTGGAGACGAAGAAGTAGATCGGGTCGCCCGGCTCCAGGTCGCGGTTCTGCATGGTCAGCGGGTGCGCATGCAGGGCTCCTTCGGGATGGCGGTGCGTCAGCATGGCGAAGCGGATGTCCTTGATCAGGGCCCACAGGTCTTGCTGAAAAGAATGGTCTTTGCTCATGCGTATTGCTCCTTCGGATGTTGGAGCCATCTTGGACGACGCGGTGGCTGGGTCATGTCGTCGTGGGCGACGCCCGCCCGTGCGCCCCGGCTGACAGCGCGGGCGTCTCAGCCGGCCGGACCGGCGTCGGCCGGCGCGTTGCGTCCGGCCACGCTGGCCACCGTGGCCAGGATCTCGGTCGGCTCCACCGGCTTGGTCACGTGCACCGTGAAGCCGGCGCGCAGGGCGCGCACGCGGTCCTCGGAACGGGCGAACGCGGTGAGCGCGA
>NZ_JACCWG010000003.1 GCF_013697775.1 Ramlibacter sp.
GTTGGGCGCCGCCTGCGGCGCCGCGGCGGGCCCGCGGCCCGCTTCGCGCTGCGTCACGTTGGACGACTGCCGGCCGACCGAGCCGCCCCCACCCATGCGGCGGGCGGCATCCGCATCCATGCTGCCGAAGGCCAGCAGGAGCACGAGGCACAAGGACCAGAATTTCATGACTTCAGCCTTCCCAAAACACCCAGATGGGGATTCAGCATTTGATTCCAACATGCAGGGCCGCCACACCGCCCGTGAGGTTGTGATAGTCCACGTGGCCGAAGCCATTTTTAACCATCATCGCCTTGAGCTCTTCCTGGCCGGGATGCATGCGGATCGACTCGGCCAGGTAGCGGTAACTGGCTTCGTCGCGCGCCACCCAGCGCCCCAACCGCGGCAGCACCTGGAACGAATACCATTCATACGCTTTTTCCAGCGGCGGCGCCACGCGGGAAAACTCCAGCACCAGCAGCTTGCCGCCCGGCTTGAGCACCCGACGCATCTCCGCCAGCGCCTGCTCCTTGTGCGTCATGTTGCGCAGGCCGAACGCCACGGTGACGAGGTCGAAGCGGTCCGTGGCGAACGGCAGCTTCTCGGCGTCGCACACCAGGCTGGGCACCACGACACCGCCATCGATCAGCCGGTCGCGGCCGGTGCGCAGCATGGCTTCGTTGATGTCGGTGTGCACCACCAGCCCGCCCGGGCCCACCTTGCGGGCGAAGGCCATCGCCAGGTCGCCGGTGCCGCCCGCGATGTCCAGCACCTGCTGGCCGGGCCTGGCGTCGGCCACCAGCACCGTGTAGGCCTTCCAGCCGCGGTGCAGGCCCATGGACATCAGGTCGTTCATGACGTCGTAGCGCGGCGCGACCGAGTCGAACACGCCGCGCACGCGCTGGGCCTTCTCGCCTTCGTCGACCTGCTGGAAACCGAAATGGGTCTTGCTCATGGTGTCTTCGTCAGTGCCCGCAGGCGTGGCCGCCTTTGCCCGCCATCGGCGCGTCGCGCCCGACGCCCGCCTCGGCCAGACGCTTGTCGTAATCGGCCCACAGCTGCTCCTGCTGCGACCCCAGGAAGTACAGGTAGTCCCAGGAGAAGATGCCGCTGTCATGCCCGTCGGAGAACACCGGCTTGACGCCATAGTTTCCGACCGGCTCCATCTCCACGATGCCGACCTCGCGCTTGCCGGTCTGCAGCACTTCCTGGCCGGGGCCATGGCCCTGCACTTCGGCCGAGGGCGAATAGATGCGCATCAGCTCGAACGGAAGACGAAAGCGCGCGCCGCCGGCGAAGCCCACTTCCAGCACGCGCGACTGGCCGTGCAAGGTGAGCGATTCGCATGTGGGGGTGTCGGAACGAAGACCTGCCATCCCCCGACTGTACCGGCTTGGCCGCTCAGGCTGTGTGCCGAAACCTTGCTGCCAGTCCGGCTTCCAGCGCCGGCAGCAGCGCCGCGATCTCGGCAACGCGCGCGGCATCGACCGGCCGCGCCTGCGGCGCCCACACCGGCGACGGGTAGCGGCTGTCCCAACCGAAGCGGGCGATCACGTGCCAGTGCAGGTGCGGCACCATGTTGCCGAGCGCGGCCAGGTTGACCTTGGCGGGTTGCAGCTGGCGAAGAAGCGCGCCCTCGACCTCGGCCACCGCTTCCATGCATTCGGCGCGTTCGGCCGCACCCAGCTGCGAGAACTCGGCTACGTGCGCGTTCCAGACGACGCGGTAGAAGGCGGGGAAGCCCTCCTCGTCGGCGCGGATCAGCCGCCAGCGCGGCGTGCGCACGACCAGCGTTCCGCCGTCGGCATCGCACAGGGGACAGCCGGCAACGGCCACAGGAGCGGCGGCGGCCATGCGCTCAGACCAGCACGCGCTCGATGCCGCCGTTGTTGGCCACACGCACGTACTCGGGCATCCAGTCCGGGCCCAGGATCTTGTTGGCCATCTCGACCACGATGTAGTCGGCTTCCAGCAAGCCGTTCTGCAGGTCGTGGCCGTAGCGCGTCAGGCCCTGCAGGCAGCTGGGGCAGCTGGTGAGGATCTTCACGTTGTCCTGCGGGCCCACGGTGCCGGCGGCGCGCAGCGCCGCCTCGTCCTTGCGCAGCTCTTCTTCCTTGCGAAAGCGGATTTGCGTGGAGATGTCCGGCCGCGTGACGCCCAGCGTGCCCGACTCGCCGCAGCAGCGCTCGGACTTGCGCACCTGGTCGCCCACCAGCGCCTTCACCGTCTTCATCGGGTCCTGCAGCTTCATCGGGCTGTGGCAGGGGTCGTGGTAAAGGTAGGCGCCGGCGCCTTCGAGCTTCACGCCCTTTTCCAGCAGGAACTCGTGGATGTCCACGATGCGGCAGCCGGGGAAGATCTTGTCGAATTCATAGCCCTGCAGCTGGTCATAGCAGGTGCCGCAGCTCACCACCACGGTTTTGATGTCCAGGTAGTTCAGCGTGTTGGCCACGCGGTGGAACAGCACCCGGTTGTCTGTGATGATCTTCTCGGCCTTGTCGAACTGGCCCGAGCCGCGTTGAGGATAGCCGCAGCACAGGTACCCGGGCGGCAGCACCGTCTGCACGCCGGCATGCCACAGCATGGCCTGCGTGGCCAGGCCGACCTGCGAGAACAGGCGCTCGGAGCCGCAACCGGGGAAATAGAACACCGCTTCCGACTCCGGCGTGGTCGCCCGCGGGTCGCGGATGATCGGCACGTAGTCCTTGTCCTCGATGTCCAGCAGCGCGCGCGCCGTCTTCTTCGGCAGGCCGCCGGGCAGCTTCTTGTTGATGAAGTGCACCACCTGCTCCTTCACCGGCGCCGTGCCGTGCGTGGACGGCGGCTGCGTCA
This sequence comes from Ramlibacter sp., assembly GCF_013697775.1. Classification (GTDB taxonomy): domain Bacteria; phylum Pseudomonadota; class Gammaproteobacteria; order Burkholderiales; family Burkholderiaceae_C; genus Ramlibacter. The sequence continues at coordinate 2,812 of NZ_JACCWG010000003.1, forward strand.
CCTGCCTGCGGGCCAGCCCGCGCAGCAGGTCGTTGGCCAGGCGCTGCGCCTTGAAGCCTACGCCCACCATCGCGGTGCGCACCAGCTTGATGGTCTGCGGGTTGGTGGCGTTGAGCATCAGCATGGCCGCGGCGTTGCCCGGGCGGAAGCTCTTCTTGCCCATCTTGCGCAGCAGGTTGCGCATGTTCATCGACACGTCGCCGAAGTCGATCTTCACCGGGCACGGGCTCTCGCACTTGTGGCACACCGTGCAGTGGTCGGCCACGTCCTCGAATTCCTCCCAGTGCTTGATCGACACGCCGCGGCGCGTCTGCTCCTCGTACAGAAAGGCCTCGACCAGCAGCGAGGTCGCCAGGATCTTGTTGCGCGGGCTGTACAGCAGGTTGGCGCGCGGCACGTGGGTGGCGCACACCGGCTTGCACTTGCCGCAGCGCAGGCAGTCCTTGATGCTGTCGGCGATGGCGCCGATGTCGGACTGCTGCATGATCAGCGACTCGTGACCCATCAGCCCGAAGCTGGGCGTGTAGGCGTTGGTCAGGTCGGCGTAGACGCTCTCCGTTCCATCCGTTCGGGCTGAGCCTGTCGAAGCCCCGGCAAGCCCTTCGACAAGCTCAGGGCGAACGGCGCTCGGCCGCAGCAGCTTGCCCTTGTTGAAGCGCCCTTCGGGGTCGACGCGCTGCTTGTAGTCGGAGAACGGCTGCAGCTCCTCGTCGGTGAGGAATTCCAGCTTGGTGATGCCGATGCCGTGTTCGCCGGAGATCACGCCGTCCAGCGAGCGCGCCAGCGCCATGATGCGCTTCACGGCCCCGTGCGCGGCCTGCAGCATGGCGTAGTCGTCGCTGTTGACGGGGATGTTGGTGTGCACGTTGCCGTCGCCGGCGTGCATGTGCAGCGCCACCCACACGCGGCCCTTGAGCACGCGCTTGTGGATCGCCTCCACCTCCGCCAGGATCGGCAGGAAGGCGTTGCCGGCGAACACGCCGTGCAGCGGCGCGCGGATCTGCGTCTTCCAGCTGGCGCGCAAGGTGTGGTCCTGCAGCTTGTCGAACAGCTCGTCGGCATGGGTGAGCCAGTCCTGCCACTCGGCGCGCACGCTGCACACCAGGTCCACGGCCTGCCCCACCCGGTCTTCCAGCAGCTCGGCCGACGGGATCTCGCCGGCGTCGTCCTGCTTGCCCAGCGGCAGGTTGCCGCGCAGGAAGAAGGCTTCCAGCTCGTCGGCCAGGCTGATCTTGTTGCGCAGGCTCAGCTCGATGTTGATGCGCTCGATGCCGTCGGTGTACTCCGCCATGCGCGGCAGCGGGATCACCACGTCCTCGTTGATCTTGAAGGCGTTGGTGTGCTTGCTGATGGCGGCCGTGCGCTTGCGGTCCAGCCAGAATTTCTTGCGCGCCTCGGGGCTGACGGCAACGAAGCCCTCGCCGCTGCGCGAATTGGCCAGCCGCACCACCTCGGAGGTGGCACGCGCCACCGCGTCGGCGTCGTCGCCGGCGATGTCGCCCACCAGCACCATCTTGGGCAGCCCGGCGCGCTTGGACTTGGTGGCGTAGCCCACCGCCCGCAGGTAGCGGTCGTCCAGGTGCTCCAGGCCGGCCAGCACGGTGCCGGTGCGGCCCTGCTCGGCAAACATGAAGTCCTTGATCTCGACGATGCTGGGCACCGCGTCGCGCGCGTTGCCGAAGAATTCGAGGCAAACGGTGCGGGTGTGCGCCGGCATGCGGTGCACCACCCAGCGTGCGCTGGTGATCAGGCCGTCGCAGCCCTCCTTCTGCACGCCGGGCAGGCCGGACAGGAACTTGTCCGTCACGTCCTTGCCCAGGCCCACCTTGCGGAAGCTGGCGCCGGGGACTTCCAGCTGCTCGGTGCGCACCGGCGTCTTGCCGTCGGCCTCGAAATACTTCAGCTCGAAGGTCGCCACCGGGGCGTCGTGGATCTTGCCCAGGTTGTGGTCCAGGCGCGTGACTTCCAGCCACTGCGCGTCGGGCGTGACCATGCGCCAGGACACCAGGTTGTCCAGCGCCGTGCCCCACAGCACGGCCTTCTTGCCGCCCGCGTTCATGGCCACGTTGCCGCCGATGCACGAGGCCTCGGCCGAGGTCGGGTCCACCGCGAACACGAAGCCGGCGCGCTCGGCGGCGTCGGACACGCGCTGCGTGACCACGCCGGCCTCGGTCCACACGGTGGGCACCGGCTCGGCACGGCCGGGAATGGAGACGTGCTCCACCTCCGTCATCGATTCGAGCTTCTCGGTGTTGATGACCGCGCTCTTCCAGGTGAGCGGCACGGCGCCGCCGGTGTAGCCGGTGCCGCCGCCGCGCGGAATGATGGTCAGGCCCAGCTCGATGCAACCCTTGACCAGCCCGGCCATCTCGGCCTCGGTGTCGGGCGTCAGCACCACGAACGGGTATTCAACCCGCCAGTCGGTCGCGTCGGTCACGTGCGAGACACGCGACAGGCCGTCGAACTTGATGTTGTCCTTGGCCGTGCACCGGCGCAGCGTGCGGGTGGTGCGGCTGCGCAATGCGGCCATGTTGGTGAACGAGGCATCGAAGGCGCGCACGGCGGCCTGGGCCGCCACCAGCAGCTCGCCGACCAGCGCGTCGCGCTGCGCGTCGGAGTCGGGCGTGCGGCGTTTGCCGACCTCGTTCAGCCGGTGCTGCAGCGCCTCCACCAGCAGGCGGCGGCGCTTGGGGTTGTCCAACAGGTCGTCCTGCAGGTAGGGATTGCGCTGGACCACCCAGATGTCGCCCAGCACCTCGTACAGCATGCGCGCGGAGCGGCCGGTGCTGCGTTCGTCGCGCAGGCGGTCCAGCACGCTCCAGGCCTTGGCGCCCAGCAGCCGGATCACGATCTCGCGGTCGGAGAACGAGGTGTAGTTGTACGGAATTTCGCGCAGCCGGGGCGCGTGGTCGTCGACCGCGGCCGCGATTTCTTGCAGTGTCGTAGGAGCGTTCATCAGGCGGTGGTTGAGCCAGACGAGAGGGGCTGCTCGGCTGAAGAAGGATGTTACCGCACCGCAGCAAACGCATGGGCGCTCATGGGAAACCCGATTGCGGCGGGTGGTACGGTCCCGTTTACCATCCGCTGTCACAAATGAACCGTAGAGTCGCGCCTCTTTCCAAGCGCAGCATGACCCAGGAGTCCTCATGAAACAGAAACTTTGCGCCTTCGCGCTGGCCGCCGCCGCGGCATGCTCGGTCCAGGCCCAGACCGAGATCCAGTGGTGGCATTCGATGACCGCCGTGAACAACGAGTGGGTCAACGACCTGGCCAAGGATTTCAACTCGCGCCAGAAGGACTACAAGATCGTGCCCGTCTACAAGGGCAGCTACGACGAGTCCATGACGGCCGCCATCGCTGCCTTCCGCGCGGGTAACGCCCCGCACATCCTGCAGGTGTTCGAGGTCGGCACCGCCACCATGATGGCCAGCAAGGGCGCAGTGGTGCCGGTGACCAAGGTCATGAACGATGCCGGCAAGAAGTTCGACGCGTCCGCCTACATCCCCGCCGTGGCCGGTTACTACACGGCGCCCAACGGCCAGATGATGAGCTTCCCGTTCAACAGCTCGACGACGGTGTTCTACATCAACAAGGATGCCTTCGAGAAGGCGGGGCTCGACACCAACAAACCTCCCGCGACCTGGCCGGAAGTGGCGCTGGCCGCCGCCAAGCTGAAGGCCAGCGGCCACAAGTGCCCCATCACCCTCGCCTGGCAGGGCTGGACCCAGCTGGAGAGCTTCTCCACGTGGCACAACACGCTGCTCGCCACCAAGGACAACGGCCTGAAGGGCATGGACGCCCGGCTGGTCGCCAACTCGCCCCTGCACGTTCGCCACATCGAGAACCTGGGCAACATGGCCAAGCAGAGCCTGTTCGTCTACAAGGGCCGCAACAACACCGCCGAAGGCTCGTTCATTTCCGGCGAGTGCGCCATGGTGACCACGTCGTCGGGGTTCTACGGCAACGTGGCCAAGAACGCGAAGTTCAAGTACCTCGTTGCTCCCCTGCCCTATTACCCGGACGTGCCCGGCGCGCCGCAGAACACCGTGATCGGCGGCGCCAGCCTGTGGGTGATGTCGGGCAAGAAGCCGGAGGAGTACAAGGGCACGGCCGCGTTCTTCGAGTACCTGTCCAACCCCGAAGTGCAGTCGGCCAGCCACAAGCGCACCGGCTACCTGCCGATCACCATGGCGGCGTACAAGCTCACCGAGCAGTCGGGCTTCTACCAGCAGAACCCGGGCACCGACACGGCGGTCAACCAGATGATCCGCAAGACCACCGACAAGTCGCGCGGCATCCGGCTGGGCAACTACGTGCAGATCCGCACGATCGAGGACGAGGAACTCGAACAGGTGTGGGCCGGCAAGAAGACGGCCAAGGAAGCGCTGGACTCGATCGTCAAGCGCGGCAACGAGTTGCTTGAGCGCTTCGAGAAAGCCAACAAGTCCTGACGGCATCCCGCCCCGGCCCTCCCCCGCCGCGAGAGGGGAGGGTATCTTGCAGCTGGCGATAAAAGCTCCCATGGAAAAACGGGTCACATTCAAGTCGGCATGGCTGCCGTGGGTGCTGCTGGCGCCGCAGGTCGCCATCATTGCCGTGTTCTTCTTCTGGCCCGCGGCCCAGGCGCTGGTGCAGTCTTTCCAGCAGCAGGATCCGTTCGGCCTGTCGGTGCAGTGGGTGGGGCTGGAGAACTTCCGCAACCTGTTCAGCGACGGCAGCTACCTCGAGTCGTTCAAGACGACGGCGTATTTCTCGTTGCTGGTGGCGTCGCTGGGCATCGTGCTGTCGCTCGTGCTCGCGTACTTCGCCGACCGCGCGGTGCGCACGGCGCTCGTCTACCGCACGCTCCTGATCTGGCCCTACGCCGTGGCGCCCGCCGTGGCCGGCGTGGTGTGGCTGTTCCTCTTCTCGGGCAGCATCGGCGTCCTTGCCTACTGGATCCACAGCTGGGGCCTGCCATGGGACCCATTGCTCAACGGCAACCACGCCATGGCACTGGTCGTCACGGCAGCTGTCTGGAAGCAGCTCTCCTACAACTTCCTGTTCTTCGTGGCCGGCCTGCAAAGCGTGCCCAAGTCGCTGGTCGAGGCGGCCGCCATCGATGGCGCCGGCGCCTGGCGGCGCTTCTGGAGCATCCAGTTCCCGCTGCTGTCGCCCACCACGTTCTTCTTGCTGGTGATCAACATCGTCTACGCGTTCTTCGACACCTTCGGCATCATCGACGCGGCCACGCACGGCGGCCCGGGCAAGGACACCGCGATCCTCGTCTACAAGGTGTACTTCGATGGCTTCAAGGCCCTGGACCTGGGCGGCTCGGCCGCGCAATCGGCGGTGCTGATGGTGATCGTGGTCGCACTCACCGTCGTGCAGTTCCGGTTCGTCGAGAAGAAGGTGAATTACTGATGGTCGAACGCAACCGCCTCCTCGGCGTCCTCACGCACGTGATCCTGATCCTCGGCGTGCTGGTGGTCGCCTTCCCCGTGTACCTGACCTTCGTCGCGTCCACCCACACCACCCAGGAGGTGCTGCAGGTGCCGATGCCGCTCACGCCCGGCCCGCACCTCGTGGACAACTACAGGGCGGCCCTGTCCGGCGAGCGCGCCGGGGCCGGCTCGCACGCACCCGTCGCCCGCATGATGACGGTGAGTTTGGTGATGGCGCTGGCCATCGCCATCGGCAAGATCGCCATCTCCCTGCTCTCGGCATTCGCCATCGTGTACTTTCGCTTCCCGATGCGGATGGCGTTCTTCTGGGCGATCTTCGTCACGCTGATGCTGCCCGTGGAGGTGCGCATCCTGCCCACCTACAAGGTCGTCTCCGACCTGGGGCTGCTCAACTCCTATGCAGGCCTTACCGTTCCGCTCATCGCGTCGGCGACGGCCACGTTCCTGTACCGGCAGTTCTTCCTGACCGTGCCCGACGAACTCGCGGAAGCGGCGCGGATGGACGGCGCCGGGCCCCTGCGCTTCTTCAAGGACGTGCTGCTGCCGCTGTCGGCCACCAGCACGGCGGCCCTGTTCGTCATCCAGTTCATCTACGGCTGGAACCAGTACTTGTGGCCGCTGCTGATCACCACCAACGAATTCATGTACCCGGTCGTGCTGGGCATCAAGCAGATGATGCCCACCGGCGGGGATGCGCAGGTGGAATGGAACGTCGTGATGGCGACCGCCATCCTGGCGATGCTGCCGCCGGCGCTGGTGGTCACGCTCATGCAGAAATGGTTCGTCAAGGGCCTCGTCGATACCGAAAAGTAAAGGACTTGCGTGACAGACCAAGAAATTGCGCAGCATTTTTTGCTCTGTCACCAACTGACTAGATATGGCTGCAATCTCCCTCAGGAACGTCGTCAAGCGCTACGGAAACGACAAGAACGCGCTGCAGGTCATCCACGGCGTGAGCGCGGACATCGCGGACCGAGAGTTCATCGTCATCGTCGGTCCGTCGGGCTGCGGCAAGTCGACGCTGCTGCGGATGGTCGCCGGGCTCGAGGAGATCTCCGGCGGCGAGATCGCCATTGGCGGACGCGTCGTCAACGAGGTCGAGCCGGCCAAGCGCGACATCGCGATGGTGTTCCAGAACTACGCGCTGTACCCGCACATGAGCGTGTACGACAACATGGCGTACGGGCTGAAGATCAAGAAGATGCCCGTGGCCGAGATCAAGACGCGCGTGGACAAGGCGGCGGCCATCCTGGAGCTGGGCCAGCTGCTGGACCGCAAGCCGCGCCAGCTGTCGGGCGGCCAGCGCCAGCGCGTGGCCATGGGCCGCGCCATCGTGCGCCAGCCGCAGGTGTTCCTGTTCGACGAGCCGCTGTCCAACCTGGACGCCAAGCTGCGCGCGCAGACCCGCATCGAGATCCAGAAGCTGCACCGCGAGCTGGGCATCACGTCGCTGTTCGTCACGCACGACCAGGTCGAGGCGATGACGCTGGCGCAGCGCATGATCGTGATGAACGCCGGGCGCATGGAGCAGTTCGGCACGCCCGAAGAGGTTTACCACACGCCGGCCACCACCTTCGTCGCATCGTTCATCGGCTCGCCGCCGATGAACCTGCTGAAGAACGCGCCCGGCGGCCGTGCCGGCGCGCTCACCGGCATCCGGCCCGAGCACCTGGACATCGGCAACGACGGCTGGGAAGTGCGCGTGGACACGGTGGAACTGCTGGGCGCCGAGCGCCTGGTCTATGGCCAGCTCGCGGGCGAACCGCTCATCGTGCGCACCGAGGAAGGCCAGACGCCGCCGGCGCCGGACGCGGTGATCCACGTGCGTCCGCGCGAAGGCCGGCTGCATTATTTCGACGCCGGCACGGGGCAGCGGCTCGCCGCATGAGCGCCGCGGCAAACCAGCCCTGGCCCTACCCGCGCTGGGTGGCGCACCGGGGCGCGGGCAGGCTCGCGCCCGAGAACACGCTGGCGGCCTTCCGGCTGGGCGCCCAGCACGGTTACCGCATGTTCGAGTGCGACGCCAAGCTGTCGGCCGACGGCGTGGTGTTCCTGATGCACGACGCGACGCTGGAACGCACGACCAGCGGCCACGGTGTCGGCGGCGAGCACGACTGGCGCGCGCTGTCGCAGCTGGACGCCGGCGGCTGGCATTCGCGCGCCCATGCCGGCGAGCCGCTGCCCACGCTGGAGAACACGGCGCGCTTTTGCATCGCCAACGCCTGCTTCCTCAATATCGAGATCAAGCCCACGCCGGGCACCGACGCCGTCACCGGCGAAACCGTCGCCCGCCATGCCGCGCGCCTGTGGGCCGGCCAGCCGGTGCCGCCGTTTCTCACCTCGTTCCGCGAAGACGCATTGGCCGCCGCGCGCGCCGTCCAGCCCGAGCTGCCCCGCGGGCTGCTGCTGGACACGCTGCCGCGCAACTGGCTGGACCGCGCGCGCGCGCTGGACTGCGCGGCGGTGGTGTTCAACCACGCCTTGTGGAACGCGGACACGGTGGCGCAAGCCAAGGCCGCCGGCCTGCGCTGCCTGAGCTACACCATCAACGACGAATGGGCCGCCGAGCGGGTGCTCGCGCTCGGCACCGACGCCGTCATCACCGACCGCGTCGACCTGTTCGCGCCAGACTGACGCGGCAGCGCACTACTTCAGATCACCAGCGAGGGACGCCAGCGTCTCCGCCGCGATGGTCACATGCGCCGGGTAGTTGGTGTGGTCGCAGCCCAGCTTCACCGCGGCGCCGGCCTTCATGGCGCTGCACATCGCCGGCGTGAACTCGAAGCGCAGGAAATGCACCGCCGAGGTCTTCTCGTCGTTCTCGCGGTCCAGGTCCTCGTCGGCGATGGCGTACACGCGCGCAAGGCCTTCCACCTCGGCGAACATGCGGTCTTCCACGCCGATCAGCCGGGCCAGCTCGCGCTTGCGCTCGTTGCCGTCCGGGTACTCGATCAGCATGGTGGCCTTCCAGTTGCTGCCGTCCGGCACCAGCGGCGCATAGGACTCGACCTCCTGCTGGATGCCCTCTTCCTCGAAGATCTTCTCCACGCGCAGCATTTCCTGGATCTGGTAGCGCATGGTCAGCTCGCTTTCGAACTGCACCGTGATGTGCTCGCCCAGATGCACGCTGCGCAGCTTGCGGTGGGCGATGATGTCGCCCTTGTGCGCCTTGCGCCACTTGCTGTACGCCTCCAGCGTCATCAGGTTGTCGGCGGTGATGTTGCCGGTCAGCTGCATGTCATTCGATGCCATAGGCCTTGCGCACCAGCGTCAGCGGGTGCTCCAGTTGCGGCGCACCCAGCGCGTTGCGCTCGAAACCCTGCGCGATGTGGTGGCCGGCCAGCGCGCAGTCGGAGCTGATGTAGTCGGGCTGGCCGCCCGCGGGATGGTCGGCCATCTTCTTGACCAGCGGCTTGCCGATCTTCATGGCGGTTTCGTGCGTGGCCTTCTTCACGCCGTAGGTGCCGGCATGGCCGGAGCAGCGCTCGTTGGTGTGCACCGTGGTGCCGGGAATCATCTTCAGCAGCTCCTCGGTCTTCCTGCCGATGTTCTGCACGCGCGAGTGGCAGGGCACGTGGTAGCTGACCTTGCCCAGCGGCTGCGGAAATTCGGTCTTCAGCAGCCCGTCGCGCCGGCGCGAGGTGAGGTACTCGAACGGGTCCCACATCGCCTTCTTCACCGCCTGCACCTCGGCGTCGCCGGGGTACATCAGCGGGATTTCCTGCTTGAACATCAGCGTGCAGCTGGGCACCGGCGACAGGATCGCGTAGCCGTCCTTCGCGTAGCGCGCCAGCATCGGCACGTTGGCGCGCTTGCTCTCGTCCACGGAGTCCAGGTCGCCCAGTTCCAGCTTGGGCATGCCGCAGCACTTTTCCTTCCCGACCAGCACGTAGGGAATGGCGTTGTGATCCAGCACCTTCAGCAGGTCCAGGCCGATGCCGGGCTCGTTGTAGTTCACGTAGCAGGTGGCGAAGATGGCGACCTTGCCGGGCGTGCGCTCGCCGTCGCGCACCGGGTGCTCGGTGCTGGCGGGCGCTGCACCGCGGAAGCGCCGCGTGGCCAGCGCCGGCAGCCAGGCGTTGCGGTCCACGTGCAGGGTTTTCTCCAGCGCGGCACGCATCGGCTTGGTGCCGTTCACCGCGTTGACGGCCTGCGACACGATCGGGATGCCGGCGAACTGCCCGTGCACGTCGGTGGACGACAGCAGCTTCGCGCCGAAGTCCACGCCGCCCTGCTTGAACTTGATGGCCTTGGCGCGCAGCATGGTGTGCGGGAAGTCCAGGTTCCATTCGTGCGGCGGAACGTAGGGGCACTTGGTCATGTAGCACAGGTCGCACAGGTAGCACTGGTCGACGATCTTCCAGTAGTCCTTCTTGTCGACGCCGTCGACCTCGCCGGTCTTGCTCTCGTCGACCAGGTCGAACAGCGTCGGGAACGACGCGCACAGGCTCACGCAGCGGCGGCAGCCGTGGCAGATGTCGAAGATGCGCTCCAGCTCCTTGAAGGTCGCTGCTTCGTCGTAGTACTCGGGGTTCTTCCAGTCGATGGGATGGCGCGTGGGCGCTTCCAGACTGCCTTCGCGGGCGGCCATGTGTATGTTTGTTCCGGAAAGAAGAAAAGGCTGGGGTGAGGACGCGATGCCCTCACCTCAACCCTCGCCCGGAGGGAGAGGGAGAAAACGGCGAGCTCAGTCGGTCAGCTCGTTCAGGGCCTTCTGGTAGCGGTTGGCGTGCGAGCGCTCGGCCTTGGCCAGCGTCTCGAACCAGTCGGCGATCTCGTCGTGGCCTTCTTCGCGCGCCGTCTTGGCCATGCCCGGGTACATGTCGGTGTACTCGTGGGTCTCGCCAGCCACGGCGGCCTTCAGGTTGTCGCGGGTCGGGCCGATCGGCAGGCCGGTGGCCGGGTCGCCGCACTGCTCCAGCCACTCCAGGTGGCCGTGGGCATGGCCGGTTTCGCCTTCGGCGGTGGAACGGAACAGCGCCGCCACGTCGTTCTGGCCTTCCACGTCGGCCTTGTTTGCGAAGTACAGGTAGCGCCGGTTGGCCTGGGATTCGCCGGCAAAAGCGGCCTTCAGGTTTTCTTCGGTCTTGGAGCCTTTGAGAGCAGCCATCGAGTTTCTCCTTGTGGGTGGATGAACGGGCGCGAGGCGCCCGGATTGGCCGAGCGTAGCCGCGAGCCGGGCACGCGTCTAATAGCGCGAGTCAATGCACCCCATTGTCATAGGCTATCAACATGGTCCAGTTGATTGCCAAGCGGAAGCGCGCATTTTAGGCGCTGTTTGCGGGGCTGTTTGTGGCGCAGCAGAATTACGATACAGTAAACGCATTACGCATTGGTAAATCAGGAGATGCCCATGGCCGCCGTTCTACAAGCAAGCAACGCCCTGCCCGCCCCGCCGCCCATCCACCAGCTGCACCACTTCGCCTACCGGGCCAAGGATGCGGAGGAGACCCGCCATTTCTACGAGGACATCCTGGGCCTGCCGCTCTACCACATCATCCAGAGCGACGTGGTGCCCAGCACCGGCGAATACTGCCCCTACACGCACTTCTTCTTCCGGCTGCAGGACGGCTCCTTCATCGCCTTCTTCGACCTGGGAGACGACCAGGCCAGCGAGCCTTCGCCCAACACGCCCAAGTGGGTCAACCACATCTCGTTCCGTGTGGACTCCATCCAGGCGCTGCAGGACATGAAGGCCCGCCTGGAGGCCAACGGCGTCGAGGTGCTCGGCGTGACCGACCACCACATCTTCCACAGCATCTATTTCTTCGACCCCAACGGCGTGCGGCTGGAGCTCACCGCGCAGCTGGCCGACGAGTTCCAGATGCTGCAGGAGAGCAAGACGGCGCATGCGCGGCTGAACGAATGGACGGCGCGCAAGGAGCAGTGGCGCCGCGAGCGCGCCGCCGGCAAGGCGAGCGAGGCGCTCAAGCCGCAGCGCAACGACCGGCCCGAGTTCGCGGCCAAGTGACGGCAACCGAAAGGACAGCGCCCATGACGGAGCGTTACGGCGGCACCGCCTTCACCAACGGCTACGAGTTCGCCCAGGGCGGCGGCTACACGCTGCCGGAGTACCCGTTCCGCGCACCGCCCGAGCTGGGCAGCGGCCACCCGGGCCATGCGCCGGTGGTGATCGTCGGCGGCGGCATCTCCGGGCTCACCCTGGCCTGCGCGCTGGCCGCCTACGGCGTGCCCGCCGTGCTGCTGGACGAGGACAACACGGTCGGCGTGAAAGGCGCGTCGTCGCGCGGCATCTGCTACACGCAGAAGTCGCTGGAAATTTTCCAGCGGCTGGGCATCTACGAAAAAATCGCCGCCAAGGGCACGCAGTGGAGCGTGGGCCGCACCTTCGCCGGCGACGACGAGGTCTATTCCTTCGACCTGCGCGCGCAAAGCGGCTACAACCTGTCGGCCCAGCCGCCCTTCATCAACATCCAGCAGTTCTATATCGAGGCCTTCCTGGTCGACCGCATCGGCGAACTCGGCCACGTGGACCTGCGCTGGTGCAGCCGCGTCACCGGCTTCCATCAGGACGATAGCGGTGCCATGTTGGACGTGAAGACGCCCGCCGGCGACTACCAGCTGCGCTGCGCGCACGTGATCGACGCCACCGGCTCGCACAGCCCGTTCCGCGAATGGGCCGGCGCGACGCTGACCTCCAAGCGCGGCGACGACCGCTGGTGCATCGCCGACGTGCGCTTCACCAAGCATCCGCCGGTGGAGCGCCACACCTGGGTGGAGGCGCCGTTCAACGAGAACCGCGCGGTCTGGCAGCACCTGATGGCCGACGACGTCTGGCGCATCGACTACCAGATGGCCCCCGACGCCGACCCGGCCTACGTGAGCCGCGAGGACGTGGTGCGCGAGCGCCTGGCGCGCCAGTTCGGCGACGACGTCGAGGTCGAGATCGTCTGGGTCGGGCCCTATGCCTACCGCAGCGAATGCATCGACCGCATGCGCCATGGCCGCGTGTTCTTCATGGGCGACGCCGCCAAGATCGTCAGCCCGTTCGGCGCGCGCGGCGGCAACACCGGCATCGCCGACGCCGACAACCTGGCCTGGAAGCTGGCCGCCGCGCTGCAGGGCCGCGCGCCCGAGGCGCTGCTGGACAGCTACCACGACGAGCGCCACGAGGCGGCCCAGCAGAACGTGATGGTGACCAACCGCACCGCGCGCTTCCTGCGGCCCGCCACGCCGGCCGAGCAGCTGCTGCGCACCGCGGCGCTGAGCTTGGCGCGCCAGCACGAATTCGCCCGCGGCCTGGTCAACACGGGCCGCATGGCGGTGGCCAATCCGTACACCCGCTCGCCGGTGTGCGAGAGCGCCACCGGCGGCCTGTCGGTGCAGAACGTGGAATTCCAGTGGGCCGACGGCTCCACCGGCGGCGTCACCGACCTGCTGCTCTGGGCCGGCGGCGACCTGCTGGTGCTGCTGTTCGGCGAGGCCGCGCCCGCGGACCTGCGGCGCCTGCGCGCCCTGGGCGAGACCGCGCCGGTGCGCTGCGTGCAGGTGCTGCGCCCGGGCGAACGGGCCGGCGCCACCGAGCACGTGCGCGATGCGCGCGGGCACCTCGAAGGCGCCTGCCACCTGGACGGCGGCGCCTGGGCACTGGTGCGCCCCGACGCCTACGTGGCGGCCACCGGCGCGCGCGTGGACGCGGCGCTGGTGCATGCCATCGGCCGCGCGCTGGGCGCCGCACTGCTGCAGGAGGAAGCCGCATGAGCATGAACACATCCAACAACTTCGAGGACGGCGACGCCTTCTACGAGCAGCTGCTGGACGCGCACCGGGGCCTGGACGCCGACCAGTCGGCCCTGCTGAACGCCCGCCTGGTTCTGCTGCTGGCCAACCAGGTGGGCGATGCGCGCGTGCTGCGCGACTGCGTAGAGGCCGCGCGCAACCTGCCGGCCTGAGGCAGCCGGTAGAATCGGCTGCTTCCCGACCGGCCCTCTTCCCTCGATTTCCCCCTCGACGGCACCCACGGGTGCCGTCTTGCATTTCAGCTGCAAACCATGAGCGACGCACCCCAGCAACCCGGCCTGAACAGCCTGTCCAAATCCTTCGAGCCCGAGGCGATCGAGGCGAAATGGGGAGCCGCCTGGGAGCAGCGCGGCTATGCCCATGCCGGCTGGCGCGGCACCGGCGCGCCGCAGGACGGCCAGCCCTCCTTCGCCATCCAGCTGCCGCCGCCCAACGTGACCGGCACGCTGCACATGGGCCACGCGTTCAACCAGACCATCATGGACAGCCTGGCGCGCTACCACCGGATGCGCGGCTTCAACACGCTGTGGGTGCCGGGCACCGACCACGCGGGCATCGCCACCCAGATCGTGGTGGAACGCCAGCTGCAGGAGCAGGGCCTGAGCCGCCACGACCTGGGGCGCCCCGAGTTCGTGCGCAGGGTGTGGGACTGGAAGCACAAGTCCGGCAACACCATCACCACGCAGATGCGCCGCATGGGCGACAGCGTGGACTGGTCGCACGAGTATTTCACGATGGACGAGAACCTCTCGGCCATCGTCACGCAGACCTTCGTGCAGCTGTACGAGCAGGGCCTGATCTACCGCGGCAAGCGCCTGGTCAACTGGGACCCGGAGCTCAAGACCGCGGTGAGCGACCTGGAAGTGGAGAGCGAGGAGGAAGACGGCTTCCTCTGGCACATCCGCTATCCGCTGGTGGAAGGCGGCGGCCACCTGACGGTTGCTACCACGCGCCCCGAAACCATGCTGGGCGACGTGGCGCTGATGGTGCACCCCGAGGACGAGCGCTATACGCAGCTGGTCGGCAAGCTGGTGAAGCTGCCGCTGGGCGACCGCGAGATCCCGGTGATCGCCGACGCCTACGTCGACCGCGCCTTCGGCACCGGGGTGGTGAAGGTCACCCCCGCGCACGACGCCAACGACTACGCCGTGGGCCAGCGGCACGGCCTGCCGATGATCGGCGTGCTGACGCTGGACGCCAAGCTCAACGACAACGCGCCGGCCAAATACCGCGGGCTAGACCGCTTCGTCGCGCGCAAGCAGGTGGTGGCCGACCTCGATGCGCAGGGCCTGCTGGAGGACACCAAGAAGCACAAGCTCATGGTGCCGCGCTGCGCGCGCACGGGCCAGGTGATCGAGCCCATGCTCACCGACCAGTGGTTCGTGGCCCTGAGCAAAGTCAGCGACAAGGACCCGGTGGGCAAGTCGATCGCGCAGAAGGCCATCGACGCGGTGCAGACCGGTGAGATCCGCTTTTATCCGGAGAACTGGGTCAACACCTACAACCAGTGGATGAACAACATCCAGGACTGGTGCATCTCGCGCCAGCTCTGGTGGGGCCACCAGATCCCCGCCTGGTACGACGAGGACGGCAAGGTCTACGTGGCCGAAAGCGAAGCCGCGGCGCAGGCCCAGGCGCCCGGCAAGACGCTCACGCGCGACCCCGACGTGCTGGACACCTGGTACTCCTCCGCGCTGGTGCCGTTCTCCACGCTCGGCTGGCCGGAGAAGACCAAGGACCTGGAGCTGTACCTGCCATCTTCCGTGCTGGTGACGGGCTACGACATCATCTTCTTCTGGGTCGCCCGGATGATCATGATGACCACCCACTTCACCGGCCAGGTGCCGTTCCGCCACGTCTACATCCACGGCCTGGTGCGCGACGCACAGGGCAAAAAGATGAGCAAGTCGGAAGGCAACGTGCTCGACCCGGTGGACCTGATCGACGGCATCGCGCTGGCGCCGCTGCTGGACAAGCGCACCACCGGCCTGCGCAAGCCGGAGACCGCGCCTGCGGTGCGCAAGAACACCGAAAAGGAATTTCCGGAAGGCATTCCGGCGTTCGGCGCCGATGCCCTGCGCTTCACCTTCGCCTCGCTGGCCTCGCTGGGCCGCAACATCAACTTCGACGCCAAGCGCTGCGAGGGCTACCGCAACTTCTGCAACAAGCTCTGGAACGCCACGAAATTCGTGCTGATGAACTGCGAGGGCCACGACCTCGCCGAACAGGGCGCGGCGCCGACGCAGGCGGACCGCTGGATCGTCTCGCTGCTGCAGCGCGTGGAAGCCGACGTGGCGAAGGGCTTTGCCGAGTACCGGCTGGACAACGTCGCCAACGCGATCTACCAGTTCGTCTGGGACGAGTACTGCGACTGGTACCTGGAAATCGCCAAGGTGCAGATCCAGACAGGTGACGCCGCCCAGCAGCGCGGCACGCGCCGCACGCTGATCCGCGTGCTGGAAGGCATCCTGCGCCTGGCGCACCCGGTGATTCCGTTCATCACCGAGGAGCTGTGGCAGAAGGTGGCGCCGGTCGCCGGCAAGACAGGCGACTCCATCAGCGTCGCGCCGTATCCCGAATCGCAGCCGGCCAACATGAGCCTGGAGGCCGAAGCCTATGTGGCCCGCATCAAGCTGCTGGTGGAAAAATGCCGCAGCCTGCGCGGCGAACTGAACGTCTCACCCGCCGCGCGCCTGCCGCTGTACGTGCATGGGGAGACGGCCTTCATGAAGGAAGCCGCCCCGGTGCTGCAGGCGCTCGCCAAGCTCAGCGAAGTGCGCGTGTTCGAGGACGAACCCGAGTGGTCCCGCGCGATCACCTCTGCCACCGGCGCCGCGCCGGTGGCAGAGGCCGGCCCGATCCGCCTGTGCCTGTACATGGAAATCGACGTCGCCGCCGAAAAGACGCGCCTGGGCAAGGAAGCCACGCGGCTGGAAACGGAGATTGCCAAGGCCAACGGCAAGCTGTCGAACCAAGCCTTCGTCGGCAAGGCGCCGCCGGCCGTGATCGAGCAGGAGCGCAAGCGCGTGGCGGAGTTCGGTGCGGCGCTGGAGAAAATCCGCGGGCAGCTGCAACGGCTCGGTTGAAGGCGGGCCGCCGGGCCTATCGAATGATGAATTGGGCGCCGTTGGAGACACCGACGCTGGCGCCGACCGTGTCGAACTCCATCGGTGCGCTGGCCAGTTGGTCGAACCCCGTGGCACGCGGGTTGGCTAGCGTGTCGTGGATGCGGTGGGCCACGTACCAGCTCGCGCGCAGGCGCGCTTCGCGCGTGTGCGAGCCCAGCCGGGGCGTGAGGTGCAGGTTGGTCAGCTCGTGCAGCGGCGTGCCGCGCGAAGCGAAGCCGGCCTCGGCGCCGTCGAGCATGGCGGCAGCAATGCGCCCGTCCGTCAGCGCCTGCGCCAGCGCGGCCGGCTCGAACACGTGCGAGCGGCTGATGCCCACCCACACCTGCGCCGGCTTGCAGTACGCCAGCACCTTGTCGTTGACGAAGCCGCGGTAGCGCGACGCATACATCATCTGCACCGACACCGCATCCGACTGCGCCATCAGCTCGGGCAGGCTGACCGGTTGGATGCGCAGGCGGCTCCACAGCGGGGCCGTGTAATGCACCGCCGGGTCGTAGCCGATCAGCTTGGCACCCAGCGCATGCAGCATCACGGCCAGCGTGTGGGCGGTGGGGCCTAGCCCGAAGATGCCTACCACGCTGCCATTGAGCTCGCGACCGATGCGGATGTCCGCATGGCGGTCGCCGTTCAGGGAAGCGCTCATGCCTCGGCGAAACAGCATCAGCAGGGCGGCCAGCAGGTATTCGGCGTTGGAGCGCACGTTGGCCGTGGTGGCCTGGATCACGCGGACCTTGCGGTCGCGGCAGGCTTCCAGGTCGGTGTTGTCGGTGCTTACGTGCAGCCGCGCGACGGCTTTCAGCAGCGGGGCGAAATCGAGGAACTCCTGCGTGACCACCACCTTGCGCGGCAGCACCACGGCCTGGGCGTTGTAGACGGCTCGGCGCAGCGCAATGGGGTCGGTGGCGAGTTCAGGGCGGCACTCCACCGAATGCCGCGACTCGAGCCAGGCAAGGGCTTCGGGTACCAGACGTTCGAGAAGTAAGATGTCCACCCTGCTTGCGTCCTTGTCCGACATCGCGTCCCCGCAAAATTGATGACATTGCGGGTCTGGGTTGTTTGAAACTGCCCGGACTTTAATGAAAAAGGGTTGCGGCGTCGATGGAAAAAGTCACAAAAATTCACAAGGCAGTCTTTCCAGTTGCAGGTTTGGGTACCCGTTTCCTGCCCGCCACCAAGGCGCAACCCAAGGAAATGTTGCCCGTTGTCGACAAACCGCTGATCCAATACGCAGTCGAAGAAGCTTATGAGGCCGGTGTCCGCCACATGATTTTTGTGACGGGACGCAACAAACGTGCCATCGAAGACCACTTCGACACCGCCTACGAACTCGAGAGCGAGCTGGAGGCCACGGGCAAGATGGAGCTGCTGGAACTGGTGCGTTCGCTCCAGCCTTCCGACATGGCCTGCACCTTCGTACGCCAGCCGCGGTCGCTGGGACTGGGCCATGCGGTGCTGTGCGCGCAGCCGCTGGTCGGCGACGATCCGTTCGCCGTGCTGCTGGCCGACGACCTGATGTGCGGCGCCGAGCAGGGCAACGGTGTCCTCAAGCAGATGGTGGAGGTGTTCCTGCAGGTGCAGACGTCGCTGCTGGCCGTGCAGGAAGTCCCGCTGGAGCACGTGAAGCGCTACGGCATCGTGGCCGGCCAGCCCGCCGGCAACCGCCTCACCAAGGTCGAGCGCATGGTGGAAAAGCCCTCAGCCGAGGAAGCGCCTTCGCGCATGGGCGTGGCCGGCCGCTACATCCTCACGCCCGGAGTGTTTGAGCAGATCCGCAACCAGCCGCGCGGCGCGGGCGGCGAAATCCAGCTGACCGACGGCATCGCGGGCCTGCTCGGCATCGAAGGCGTGCATGCCTACCTCTACGAAGGCAAGCGCTACGACTGCGGCAGCAAGGAGGGCTTCCTGCAGGCGACGGTGGAGTTCGCGCTGAAGCACCCGGAAGTCGGCCCCGGCTTCCAGGAATACCTGCGCCACCTGCGCCACTGAACGCGCCAGTGCGCCGGGCGCTCAGCGCCGGCGCAGCACGTGCACGAACTCCTGGCCCACCGTCTGCTGCTCCACCAGCGCATTGCCGGTCTGCTTGGCGAAGGCCTGGAAGTCGCGCACCGACCCGGCGTCGGTGGACACCACCTTGAGCAACTGCCCGCTTTGCATCTCCGTCAGCGCCTTCTTGGCCTTCAGGATGGGCAGCGGGCAGTTCAGCCCGCGCGTGTCGATTTCCTTGTCGATGTTCATGGTGTCCTGTCTGCATCGGGCCGGGGCGCGTCCAGCATCTCGGGTTCGTAGCCGCGGCCGCGCAGCCATTTGGCCAGTGCCTGGCCGGTGCCCGCGGACCAGCACTTGACCTCGTCGTACGGCAGCAGCTTGTAGTCGACCAGCTCCGGCGAAAGCATCACCTCGCCGCGCGCCAGCGCATGGTAGGCAATGATGACCTGGTTCATGCGCTGGAAGTCCCACACGCCGATCAGGTTGAGCTCCACCGTGTCGAGGTTGGTTTCTTCCTTGATCTCGCGCCGGATGCCGTCCTCGGGCGTCTCGCCGGCTTCCATGAAGCCGGTGACGAGCGCGTACATCTTGTGCTTCCAGGCGGCGTTGCGCGCGAGCAGGATGCGGTCGCGGTACTGGATCACCGCAGCGAGCACCGGCGTCGGGTTGTTCCAGTGGGTCCAGCCGCAGGCCGGGCAGCGCAATCGTTCCTTCGGGCCACCGTCCTCCACCTGCGCGATCCTGCGCAGCGCCGTGGCGCACGCGGGGCAGTAGGTGAAGGCAGTGTCGGTCACGCCGGAAAGACGCCGGTGGACAGATAGCGGTCCCCGCGGTCGCACACCACGAACACGATGGTCGCGTTCTCCACCGTCTTGGCGACTTCCAGCGCGACCCACAGCGCGCCCGCGGCGGAGATGCCGGCGAAGATGCCCTCCTCGCGCGCGAGCCGGCGGCACATGTCCTCGGCATCCTCCTGGCCCACGTAGACCATGTCGTCCACGCGGCTCGGGTCGTAGATCTTGGGCAGGTATTCCTGCGGCCACTTGCGGATGCCGGGAATGCGCGAGCCTTCGTTCGGTTGCGCGCCGACGATGCGCACCGCGGGATTCTTTTCCTTCAGGAACTTCGACACGCCGGTGATGGTGCCGGTGGTGCCCATGGCGCTCACGAAGTGCGTGATGCGGCCCCGCGTCTGCTCCCACAGCTCGGGGCCGGTGGTCTCGTAGTGGATGCGCGGGTTGTCGGCGTTCGCGAACTGGTCGAGCACGCGGCCCTTGCCTTCGCGCTGCATGTTCTCGGCCAGGTCGCGCGCGTATTCCATGCCGCCGCTCTTGGGCGTGAGCACCAGCTCGGCGCCGAACGCCTTCATGGTCTGTGCCCGCTCGATCGACAGGTCCTCCGGCATGATCAGCAGCATGCGGTAGCCCTTGATGGCCGCAGCCATGGCCAGCGCGATGCCGGTGTTGCCGGAGGTCGCCTCGATCAGCGTGTCGCCCGGCTTGATGTCGCCGCGCTCCTCGGCGCGCTGGATCATCGACAGCGCAGGCCGGTCCTTCACCGAGCCGGCCGGGTTGTTGCCCTCCAGCTTGCCGAGGATCACGTTGTTGCGCTGCCTGTTCTCGGCCGCGCCGATGCGTTGCAGTGCCACCAGCGGCGTCTTGCCGATGGCGTCTTCGATGGTCGGGTAGCTGTCAGGGGAGTGCATGGTGGCACTGTGCCATAATTTCCGGCTTCGCTCTTTCCCCTGCCGGAGTGGCGAAATCGGTAGACGCAGCAGACTCAAAATCTGCCGTTGGCAACAACGTGCCGGTTCGATTCCGGCCTCCGGCACCAGGGACTCAAGCGTTTGGAATGGCTTTCAACCCCTCAAGCACAGTGGGGTAACGCAAGGCGACGCGAAGCTCGCGCTTGAGCCGCGCGTTGTCCAGGCGCCTCGACTCTCCCATGAAACTCAGCAGTATCAGCGGCAGCTGTTCCTGCGCGGCGTCGCGCGCCACGCGCGGCGGACGCGGCATGCCGTAGAGGTCGGCCGCGAGGTCGAAGTAGTCGCCCATCTTCAGCTCGCTGTCGTCGCTCGCGTTGTAGATCCGCTGCGCCCGCCCGCGCCACACCGCCGCGACCACGGCGCGCGCCAGGTCGTCGGCATGGATGTGGTTGGTGTACACGTCGTCGCTCGCATGCAGCACCGGGGTTCCCTTCTGCAGCCGCGCAAGCGGCGTGCCGCCTTCGCGGTCGGCGGCATAGATGCCCGGCACGCGCAGGATGCTGGCGCGCCCGCCGGTAGCGCGGCCCCAGTGCCGCACCACGCGCTCGGCATCGGCGCGGCGCTGCGCGCGCGGCGTGCTCGGCGCCGCGATGCGCGATTCGTTGACCTTCTCGCCCGCGCAGTCGCCATACACGCCGCTGGTGGAAACGTAGACCAGCGATGCTGGCGGCGAACGCCGGCGCAGCGTGCGGGTGAGCGCCAGGGTGCGTGCATCGCACCACCACTGCGGCTGCGGATCGGCCGGCGGCGGCGCGAGATGGACCACCCGGGTGGCGAGGCCGGCGATGCGCGCCAGCGACGCGGGCGCATCCAGGTTGCCCACGATCGGCACGATGCCTTGCGCGCGCAGCTCTGCCGTGCGCGCCGGCGTGGAGGTCAGGGCCAGCAGCCGCACGCGGCCGCGCAACGCGCGCGCGGTCCGCAGGCCCACATCGCCGCAGCCCACGATGAGCACACGCTGCTGACGGAAGCGGCTGGGCAGGGCGCCGAGGGGGTTTTGGTTTGAAGGCACAATCGCATCGAGCAGCTAGAGCCCGAGGATACCCAAACATGACCTCCGCCACCCCGACGGGTAATGCCTTCACCGTCACGGCGCAACCCAGCGGCCGGTCTTTCGGCGTGCAGGACGGCGAAGCCATCCTGGCCGCAGCCATCCGCCAGGGCATCGGCCTTCCGTACGGCTGCAAGGACGGCGCCTGCGGTTCGTGCAAATGCAAGATGCTCGACGGCCGCGTGGTCCACGGCCCGCATCAGGCCAAGGCCTTGTCGGAAGAGGAAGAGGCCGCCGGCTTCATCCTGCCCTGCTGCGCCGTGCCGCAGGCCGACGTCGTGGTCGAATCGCGCAACGTCACCGACGAGAGCGCCTTCCCCGTTCGAAAGATGCCCTCGCGCGTGAGCAGCCTGGAGAAGGTCTCGCACGACGTGATGCTGGTCAAGCTGCAGCTGCCGGCCAACGACACGCTGCGCTACCACGCCGGGCAATACGTCGAGTTCATTCTGCGCGATGGCGCGCGGCGCAGCTATTCCATGGCCAACGCGCCGCACAACGGCCCGGGCGTGGAGCTGCACATCCGCCACATGCCGGGCGGCAAGTTCACCGACCATGTCTTCACCGCGATGAAGGAAAAGGAAATCCTGCGCGTGGAAGGCCCGTTCGGCAGCTTTTACCTGCGGGAAGATTCGGCCAAGCCGATGGTGCTGCTGGCGTCGGGCACCGGCTTCGCGCCGATCAAGGCGCTGATCGAGCGCATGCAGCACAAGGGCATCACGCGGCCGGCAACGCTCTACTGGGGCGGCCGCCGCCCGAGCGACCTGTACATGGACGCATGGGTGCACGAGCGCGCGGCGGAGATGCCCAACCTGACCTACGTGCCGGTGGTCTCCAATGCGCTGCCCGAGGACAACTGGACCGGGCGCACCGGCTTCGTCCACCAGGCGGTGCTGGAGGACTTCCCCGACCTCTCGGGCCATCAGGTGTATGCCTGCGGCGCACCCATCGTGGTCGATTCTGCACGGGATGCGTACAGCGCGGCCTGCAAGCTGCCGCCCGACGAGTTCTACGCCGACTCGTTCACCACCGAAGCGGACAAGCACCGCACCTAGCGGTGCCAGCCGCGGGCGGCGTTCAGCTGCCCGACTTGGTCTTCCAGTTCCCGTAGGCCTGGTCGACGCGCGTCTGGCGCGACGAGTTGTCCATGTCGGTCGTCTGCGAGCCCGGTGCGGATGCGCCCATCGCGTGCGTCGCGTGGTGCGCATGCGTACGCGTGTGCGCATGGTGCATGCCGTGCCTGGCCTTCATGTTCGCATGGTGCGCGGCGTGCCGGGTCTTGGCAGCCATCCGCTTGGCGGCCCGCTTGGTCTTGTAGGCGCCGGCGTCCATCTTCTCGCCCAGCGTGCTGCCATGGGACGCCGTGGTCGTGGTCCGCGTAGTCGAGGTGGTGTTGGGATAGTCGGGCGCCGTGCCCGTGCTGTTGGTGGTGGCGGCGAAGGCGGCGCCGCTGGCGGCGAGCGCCACGGCGAGCATCAGGGACTGGATCTTCATTTTCGAATTCTCCTTTTGGACTGAATCGGTCTACACACCTCATCAAAACGCGCCGGAGGGACGCGGTGCTGTCGGACTGGAGGCAAGCTCGACGTCAGGGATAACGGAGGGCACTCCCCCGCCCCGGTTGACGACAATAGGCGCATGAAGCGCAGATCCATCCTCCTGTCCACCGCGGCCGCCTGGTCCGCTGGTGCCTGGGCCCAGGCCAAACCCATCCGGCTGATCGTCCCCTATGCGGCGGGCGGGCCGATCGACGTCACCGCGCGTTCGCTGGCCGAGCGCGTCAAGGACACGCTGGGGCCGGTGATCATCGAGAACCGGCCGGGCGGCGGCGGCAACATCGGCGCGGATGCCATCGCCAAGGCCGCGCCCGACGGCCTGACCATTGGCATCTCGGCGGTGGCCACGCACGCCATCAACCCGTGGCTGTTCTCGAAGATGCCGTACGACGCGGCGAAGGACTTTTCGCCCATCACGCAGATGGTGCGCGTGCCCAACGTGCTGGTGATGAACGCGGAGGCAGCCGCACGCCTGAAGATCGGCGGCGTGTCCGACCTGATCGCCTACGCGAAGCGCAATCCGGGGCGGCTCAACTACGGCAGCGGCGGCAACGGCAGCGCCGGCCACCTGGCCGGCGAGATGTTCAAGCGCGATGCCGGCATCTTCGCCGTGCACATTCCCTACAACGGCGGCAATCCGGCGCAGCTCGCTCTGCTCTCCGGCCAGGTCGACTTCAACTTCGACAACCTCGCCACCGCCGCGCCCAACATCCGCTCGGGCAAGCTCAAGGCATTGGGCGTCACCACCCTGCAGCGTTCGCCCAGCCTGCCGGAGGTGCCGCCGGTGGCGGAGGTGCTCAAGGGGTTCGCCATCGATACGTGGTGGGGCCTGGTCGGGCCGGCAGGCATGCCGCGCGACACCGTGCAGAAACTCAACCAGGCTTTCGTCGCGGCGCTGCAATCGCCCGAATCGCGCACGCGTTTCACGGCGCTGATGGCGGAGCCGGTCGCCACCACGCCGGAGGAGTTCGGGCAGTTCATGCGCGCCGAACTCGCGAAATACGAAAAGGTGGTGAAGGCGTCCGGCGCCAAGGTCGACTGACCGGACGCGGGGCTTACTCGCCCAGGTAGGCGGCGCGCACCTTCGGGTCGTTGAGCATCGCCTTGGCTTCACCGTTCATGGTGATCAGGCCCGACTCCATCACGTAGCCGCGGTCGGCGATCTCCAGCGCGCGGCTGGCGTTCTGCTCGACCAGCAGCACCGTCACGCCCCGCGCGTGCACCTCGCGCACCACTTCGAAGATCTTGTCGACCATGATCGGCGACAGGCCCATGGACGGCTCGTCCATCAGCAGCACCTTCGGACGGCTCATGAGCGCGCGGCCCATGGCCAGCATCTGCTGCTCGCCGCCCGACAGCGTGCCGGCCAGCTGGTCCTTGCGTTCCTTCAGGCGCGGGAAGATGCCGAAGATCTTCTCCATGTCCTCGGCGATGGCCGGCTTGTCGGAGCGGATGTGCGCTCCCATCTGCAGGTTCTCGGTGATGGACATGCGCGTGAAGATACCGCGGCCTTCCGGCACCATGGCCAGGCCCTGCTTCACCAGGTTCCAGGGACCCTGGCCGCGGATGCTGCGGCCCATGTACTGGATGTCGCCGTCGTTGAGGGCAAGAAGCCCCGTGATGGCCTTCATGGTGGTGGTCTTGCCGGCGCCGTTGGAGCCGATCAGGCTGACCAATTCACCTTCGCGCACTTCGAAGTCCACGCCCTTGACGGCCTGGATGCCGCCGTAGGCGACCTTCAGGCCCGTGACTTTCAGCAGGGTTTCGCTCATTGATCCGCTCCGCTTGCCACGTCCGCGGCCGTTTTCACCGTGGTGTGGCTATGGCCCAGGTAGGCCTCGATCACCTTCTCGTTGCGCTGCACGTCGGCCGGCGTGCCCTGGGCAATCGCCTTGCCGTAGTCCAGCACCGTCACGCGGTCGCACAAACCCATCACCAGCTTCACGTCGTGCTCGATCAGCAGGATGGTGCGGCCGTCCTTGCGGATGCGGTCGATCAGCTCGCGCAGCACCACCTTCTCGGTGGAATTCATGCCCGCCGCGGGCTCGTCCAGCGCGATCAGCTTCGGGTCGGTGGCCAGCGCGCGCGCGATTTCAAGCCGGCGCTGGTCGCCGTACGACAGCGTGCGCGCACGGTAGTCCGCGTAGCGGCCGATGCCGACGTAGTCGAGCAGCTCCTGGGCCCGGTTGGCAATGTCCGCCTCCTCGCGCTTGAAGCCCCTGGTGCGGAACATCGCACCCAGCAGGCCCGAATGCGTGCGCACGTGGCGACCCACCATCACGTTTTCCAGCGCCGTCATTTCGGGGAACAGCCGGATGTTCTGGAAGGTGCGGGCGATGCCGGCCTTGGCCACTTCGTGCACGGCCGAGGGCACGTAGGGCGCGCCGGCCAGTTCGAAGCTGCCGCTGTCGGCCGTGTACAGGCCGGTGATCACGTTGAAGAACGTGGTCTTGCCGGCGCCGTTCGGGCCGATGAGGCCGTACACCTGGCCGCGCTCGATGGTCAAGCCGACTTCGGACAGCGCCTGCAGGCCGCCAAAACGCTTGGACACCCCGCTGACGCGAAGGACTGTTTCTGCCATGGTCGCTCCCTTACTTCGTCGCCAGCGACTTGCCGTGCTCTGGCGTCGGCCACAAGCCGCGCGGTCGCAGCAGCATCACGATGATCATGGCCAGCGCGATCAGCAGCTGGCGCAGGATGGACGCGTCGAGGCGTCCGCCGGTGACCTGCTGCAGGTCCATCACGCCGGACACCCAGCGCAGCACCTCGGGCAGCGCCGACAGCAGCACGGCGCCCAGCACGACACCAGGCAGGTGGCCGATGCCGCCCAGCACCACCATGGCGACGATCATGATCGACTCCATCAGGCTGAACGACTCGGGCGAGACGAACTGCTGGAATGCGGCGAACATGGAACCCGACACGCCGCCGAAGGTGGCGCCCATGCCGAACGCCAGCAGCTTCATGTTGCGGGTGTTGATGCCCATCGCCTTGGCGGCGATCTCGTCCTCGCGGATCGCCATCCAGGCGCGGCCGATGCGCGACAGCTCCAGGCGGTGGCAGATCATCAGGCTGAACAGCACCAGCGCCAGGAACAGGTAGTAGTAGTTGGTGACGCTGCTGATCGTGAAGCCGAAGATGTCGTGCGGCTTGCCCAGGTTGATGCCCGGGATTCCCAGGAACTCGAACCGGAAGAACGTGATCGGGTCGATCTGGCTCAGTCCCTTGGGACCGTTGGTGATGTTCACCGGGTGGTCCAGGTTGTTCATGAACACCCGGATGATCTCGCCGAAGCCGAGCGTCACGATGGCCAGGTAGTCGCCGCGCAGCTTCAGCGTGGGCGCGCCCAGCAGGATGCCGAAGGTGCCCGCCAATGCCGCGCCCGCCGGGATGCAGACCCACAGGGGCATGTGCAGCCCCTCCGGGAACATCTGGTGGAACCAGGCGAAGTTCTCGGCCAGGTGCGGCGAGGCAAGCAGGCCGTACATGTAGGCGCCGATGGCGAAGAAGGCGACGAAGCCCAGGTCCAGCAGTCCGGCATAGCCGACCACGATGTTCAGGCCGAGCGCCAGCAGCACGTACAGCAGCGCCATGTCGGCGATGCGGACCCAGAAGTTGCCGGCGCTTTGCAGCAGCAGCGGCAGCAGCACAAGCGCCAGGCCCCAGATCAGGTAGGTGGCGAATTTCTTTTCTTTGGTGATCGACGTCATGGTGTTGCTCCCTTCACGCACGGTCCGCCACGCGCTCGCCCAGCAGGCCGGAGGGCCGCAGCGTCAGCATGATGATCAGCACGATGAAGGCGAAGATGTCGGCGTAGTGGCTGCCCAGCACGCCGCCGGTGACGGCGCCGATGTAGCCCGAGCCGATCGCCTCGATCAGGCCCAGCAGGATGCCGCCGACCACGGCGCCCGGCAGGTTGCCGATGCCGCCGAACACCGCCGCCGTGAAGGCCTTCAGGCCGGGCAGGAAGCCCATGGTGTGCTGCACCGTGCCGTAGTTGGAGGCGTACATGATGCCGGCCACCGACGCCAGCACGGCGCCGATGATGAAGGTGGCGGAGATCACCGTGTCGGGCTTCACGCCCATCAGCGAGGCCACCTTCGGGTTCTCGGCGGTGGCGCGCATGGCGCGGCCCAGGCGGGTGTAGTTCACCATGTAGGTCAGGATCGCCAGCGAGATGGCCGTGAGGCCCAGGATCATGATCTGCGTGCTGGTGATCACGGCGCCGCCGAATTCGAACGGCTTGGGCGGCAGCAGCGTGGGGTATGGCTTGTAGTTCGGCTTCCAGATGATCATGGCCAGCGTCTGCAGCAATAGCGACATTCCGATGGCGGTGATCAGCGGCGCCAGCTTCGGGCTGTTGCGCAGCGGCCGGTACGCCACCTTCTCGATGACGAAGTTCAGGATCGAGGCGACCACGCACGAGAGGATCAGCGCGATAACCAGCAGCAGCCAGCCGGGGGCCCAAGGCATGCCCTCCTGCATGATACTGATCAATGACCAGCTGGTCAGCGCGCCGACCATGAGCACTTCGCCGTGGGCGAAATTGATCAGGTTGATGATGCCGTACACCATGGTGTAGCCGAGGGCTATCAAGGCGTACATGCTGCCGAGGACCAGACCGTTGATGATCTGTTGCAGCAGAATTTCCATACTGATTTTCTCCGTTGTCTTGGCCGGCCGGCCGGCCGCGATCCTGCTTTTGTGTCGACGTTCACGCCCTCGTGAGGCATTTCGCCATCTAGCAAAAAACCCGCCGAGCTGCTTCGTGGGCGGGTTTGTGGCACGGGATTGTAGCGGTGCCTCCTGACAGCTCCACCGCAATGACGCCCGGGTTTTCCCCGAGCAAATGAGTGCTTTCAGCTTGCGTCGATATGCATTAGTAATTCTGATAGTTTTGGCATCTGAATCGCTTCACCTGATTCAAATCGAAACGGCGAAGCTCCAGGCTAGCAAGACTCATTCCTTGTCCGCGTCGCGTTGCGCATCATGCGCGCG
The DNA here is from genome assembly GCF_013697775.1 of Ramlibacter sp. Taxonomy (GTDB): domain Bacteria; phylum Pseudomonadota; class Gammaproteobacteria; order Burkholderiales; family Burkholderiaceae_C; genus Ramlibacter. The sequence goes on from NZ_JACCWG010000003.1 coordinate 30,498, forward strand.
CAGCGCCGCGAGCTTCTCCGCGATCTTGATCTCCAGCCCGCGCGGCACCGGCCGGTACCAGTTCTGCCGCCCCATGCCCTCGGGCAGGTAGGCCTCGCCGGCGGCGTAGCCACCGGGCTCGTCGTGCGCGTAGCGGTAGCCCTTGCCGTACTCCAGGTCCTTCATCAGCCGCGTGGGCGCATTGCGAAGGTGCATGGGCACCGGGCGGGTGCCGTCCTTGCGCACGAAGGCGCGCACCTCGTTGTAGGCGGCGTAGACGGCATTGGACTTCGGCGCAATGGCCAGGTAGACCACGCATTCGGCCAGCGCCAGCTCGCCCTCGGGCGTGCCCAGGCGCTCGTAGGTTTCGGCCGCGTCCAGTGCCAGGCGCAGCGCGCGCGGGTCCGCCAGGCCGATGTCTTCGGACGCCATGCGCACCATGCGGCGCGCCATGTAGCGCGGATCGGCGCCGCCGTCGAGCATGCGCACCAGCCAGTACAGCGCGGCGTCCGGGTCGGAGCCGCGCACCGATTTGTGCAGCGCGCTGATGGTGTCGTAGAACTGCTCGCCGCCCTTGTCGTAGCGGCGCATGCGCTCGCCCAGCACCTTGAGCAGCCAGTCGTCGGTGATCTGCGCGCGCTGCTCCTTGGTGGCGGCGACCGCCAGCGTCTCCAGCGTGTTGAGCAGCCGGCGCGCATCGCCGTCGGCATAGGCGATCAGGCGGTCGAGCGCGGACTTCTCCAGCGGCGGCACGGCATCGATCGCCTGCGCCCGCGCCACGATCTGCTGCAGGTCGGCTTCGCCCAGCGGCTGCAGCACATACACCGCGGCACGCGACAGCAGCGCCGAATTGACTTCGAACGAGGGGTTCTCGGTGGTCGCGCCGATGAAGGTGAACAGGCCCGACTCCACGTGCGCCAGGAAGGCGTCCTGCTGCCCCTTGTTAAAGCGGTGCACCTCGTCGACGAAGACGATGGTGCGCCGGCCGTGCGCCTGCGCGATCAACGCCTGCTCCACCGCCTCGCGGATGTCCTTCACGCCGCCCAGGACGGCGCTGATGGCGATGAACTGCGCGTCGAAGGCATTGGCCATCAACCGCGCGATGGTGGTCTTGCCGGTACCGGGCGGGCCCCACAAGATGCAGCTGTGCGGCTGGCCGGACTCGAAGGCGATGCGCAGCGGCATGCCCTCGCCCAGCAGCTGCTGCTGGCCTGTCACCTCGCCGAGGGTCTTGGGCCGCAGGCGCTCGGCCAGCGGGGGAAGGACCGCCGTCTTGCTCATCGCCGCAGTGTAGCGGCGGCGGGCGCGCAACCTGGGCGCAGCGTGCCTATTGCTTCACCAGGTCGGCGCTGCTGGGTGCCTTGAAGCTGAAGGTTTCGGCCGGGATCTGCGCATTGAGCTGCATGGACGTGAAGGTCAGCACCGAGCGCTGGCCGAAGCCGTCGAGGATCTCCAGCGCCGCGAGGTCGTTGCCGCGGAATCCCGCCTTCATGCTGCGCAGCTGGCCTTCCTTGGCCTTGGGCGTGGCCTGCACCCATTGCAGGCCGTCCTTCTCGGGCAGCGACTGCAGCTCGAAGTCGCGCCGCAGCGTCTCGAGATCGGGCGAGGACGCCAGCAGCGCCGCCGGCGTGGAACCCAGCACCTTGGACTGCGTGCGCTGGGTGACCTGGTTCAGATCGACGTCGTGCAGCCAGAGGTTCTTGCCGTCGGCCACGATGGTCTGCTCGAACGGCTTCTTGTAGGCGAAGCGAAAGCGGTCCGGCCGCGCGAACTCGAACGTGCCCGACGATGTCTTGGTGCGCACCTGCCCATCCTTGGCCGGCCCGGTCACCACCTGGGTGAAGTCGGCGCGGCCGCTCTTGGCGGTGCGGATGAAGTTTTCCAGGCTGGACAGGCCGTCGGCCCAGGCGCCGGACACGCCCATGGCGGCCAGGGCCACCGCTGCAATCGTCTTTTTCATGAGCCTCATTGTCCGTTCGGTCGCGCTCGCGCGGCGAAGTTCGTTACCGAACGTTATCGGATCACTGGAAAAAAGCTTCGCTTTTTTCCAGTGGCTGATCAGTGCGGGAGGCCCGGCAAAGCCGGCTCCTCTCGCAAGAGGGACCGCGCTACGCGTTGCTTCACGCGATCCATAAAGGAACGACGCGGCGACCACAGCCTCATGAACCAGGCGGAATGAAATGCAGCATGGTTCCACTTGGGGCGAGGAGCCGGCTTTGCCGGGCCTCGTCCCACATTTCACACAACTTGGAAAATCGCGCAGCGATTTTCCAAGTTACTCGCTGCGGCCGGGAGCGAGGATTTCCCGCTGTCCGCGCGCGTTCATGGCGCTGACCATTCCGGCCTTCTCCATCGCTTCGAGCAGGTTGGCCGCCTTGTTGTAGCCGATCGACAGGTGCCGCTGCACCAGCGAGATGCTGGCCTTGTTGTTCTTCAGCACGATTTCCACGGCGCGGTCGTACATCGGGTCGCCTTCGCCGCCGCCCTCCCCTGCGCCGCCACCAGGCGCGCCATCGTCGCCATCGACGGTGCCGCCTTCCAGCACGCCCTCGATGTAGTTGGGCGCGCCGCCCTGCTGCTTGAGGTAGCCCACGACACGGTGCACTTCCTCGTCGCTGACGAACGCGCCGTGCACGCGCACCGGATAACCGGTGCCGCTGGGCATGTAGAGCATGTCGCCCATGCCGAGCAGTGCTTCGGCGCCCATCTGGTCGAGGATGGTGCGGCTGTCGATCTTGCTGGACACCTGGAACGCAATGCGCGTGGGAATGTTCGCCTTGATCAGGCCGGTGATCACGTCCACGCTGGGCCGCTGCGTCGCCAGCACCAGGTGGATGCCGGCGGCGCGTGCCTTCTGCGCCAGCCGCGCGATCAGCTCCTCGATCTTCTTTCCGACCACCATCATCAGGTCGGCCAGCTCGTCGATGACCACCACGATGTAGGGCAGCTTCTCCAGCGGCTCGGGCGCGTCGGGCGTGAGCGAGAACGGGTTGTAGAGGAACTCGCCCCGCCCCTTGGCCTCGTCGATCTTGACGTTGTAGCCGGCCAGGTTGCGCACGCCCAGCTTGCTCATCAGCTTGTAGCGCCGCTCCATCTCCATCACGCACCAGTTCAGGCCGTTGGCCGCCTGGCGCATGTCGGTCACCACCGGCGCCAGCAGGTGCGGAATGCCCTCGTAGACCGACATCTCCAGCATCTTCGGATCGATCATCAGCAGGCGCACGTCGCGCGCCTCGGCCTTGTACAGCAGGCTCAGGATCATCGCGTTGATGCCGACCGACTTGCCCGAGCCGGTGGTGCCGGCCACCAGCACGTGCGGCATCTTTGCCAGGTCCGCCACCACGGGGTTGCCGACGATGTCCTTGCCCAGGCCGATGGTCAGCAGCGACTTGGCCTCGTTGTAGGCCTGCGAACCGAGGATCTCCGACAGGCGGATCGACTGCCGCTTGGCGTTGGGCAGTTCCAGCGCCATGAAGTTCTTGCCCGGAATGGTTTCGATCACGCGGATCGACACCAGGCTCAGGCTGCGCGCCAGGTCCCTGGCCAGGTTGACGACCTGCGAGCCCTTCACGCCCGTGGCCGGCTCGATCTCGTAGCGGGTGATCACAGGCCCCGGCGCGGCGGCGACCACGCGCACCTCCACGCCGAAATCCTTGAGCTTCTTCTCGATCAGCCGCGAGGTCATCTCCAGCGTCTCGGACGACACGGTTTCCTGCCGACCCATGGAACCGTCCAGCAGGTCCACCTGCGGCAGCTTGCTGTCGGGCAGCTCCACGAAGAGCGGCTTTTGCCGCTCCTTGGCCACGCGGGGGCTCTTGGGGACGTCCATCACCTCGGGCTCGATCATCACCGGCAGCGGCGGCATCTCCTCGGCTTCCTCGCGCTCTTCCAGCACGGTCTCCTCGCGCTCGCGCGCCGCCTGCTGGCCCAGGGCCACGTCTTCGGCGATCTCGCGCTTCTCGCGCCGCGCGACGACGAAGCCTTCGAGGGCGCCGCCCAGGCGTTCGGCCACATGGCTCCAGGAAAATCGGAACACCACCGCGGCAGCGAGCACCAGCAAGGTGATGGCAACCAAGCCGGAGCCGGTGAAGCCCAGCCACTTCACCGCGGCCGGCCCGACGAACTCGCCCAAGGCGCCGCCGGCATGGTCGGGCAGGCGCGCCTCCAGGCGGTACAGGCGCGACCACTCCAGTGCGGTGCTCGCCGCCAGCAGCACGGCCAGCGCCGCCCAGAACGCAAGGCGGCCACGCAGCAGGCCACCCACCGCCCGCGGCTCGCCGCGCAGCCAGCGCGCCAGCACTTCCATCCAGGAACGCAGCCCCGCCGCGAAGCACCACCACACCGAGTAGCCCAGCAGGAAATAGCTGCCGTCGGAAATCCAGGCGCCCAGGCGGCCGCCCCAGTTGCGCAACGGTGCGCCGATACCGGAGGTCGAGAACGCGGGGTCCTGCGGCGAATAGCTCAGCATGGCGAGCAGCCAGAACACCATGGCGGCCAGGCCGGCCACCAAGGCGAGTTCGTGCAGGAAACGGACCGTGCCGGCGCGGGGGCCTGGCAAAGCGGGAGCGGGTTGTGTGAGCGTGTGCAGCAAATACGTCATTGCGCCGGCAAGCTTAGCGCAAGGGCCGCGAGCAGCGCAGCAGTTACACGGCGCCGGCTCAACCCAGCGTGGTCAGCCGGTCCTTCACCAGCATCGAGCCGTCCTCGCGGGTCTCGATGAAGCCGCGGTCTTCCAGGTCTTTCATGACGCGGCTGACCATCTCGCGCGACGCACCCACCATCTTGGCGATGTCCTGGCGCGAGATGCGGTCGCGGATCGTCAACTGGCCTTCGCGGTCGGGCTGCGCGAACTCCAGCAGCGCACGCGCAACGCGGCCGTAGACGTCCATCAGCGCCAGCGATTCGATCTTGCGGTCTGCCTGGCGCAGGCGCTGCACCAGGCCCTTCATGATGGCGTAGGCCATCGAGCTGTTCTCGGGCAGGCAGCGCGCGAACTCGGCGCGGCCCAAGGTCAGCATGTCGGTCTGCACCTCGGCGCGGCAGGTGGCCGAGTGCGGCTCGTTGTCGATCAGGCTCATCTCGCCGATGTAATCGCCCGGCTGCAGCGTTGCCAGGATCACTTCACGGCCGCGCTTGTCGGAGGTGACGACACGCACCCGGCCGGTGAGGATGATGAACAGGGTGTTGGACTTTTCGCCCTGCTCGACGATGACCTCGCCCCGTTTGCAGCGGCGCTTGATCACCGCATCGGCCACCGCTTCCGCCTGTGCCGCGGTCAGCAGCGCGAACAGCGGCACGCGGCGGATCAGTTCGAGGTTTGACAGCATCGACATCGTCTTTGGATCCCTTCAACAACGGGGCTCATTCGAAGCAGCCCGGCCGCCTTTGCAATGCGTTCTTACAATCGCCTCGATTGACAGGCCGCAATGGACCGGGCGCTCGGTGCGATTGATACTCGCGGCCTTGGCCCCGAAATGTACACCGGCCTGTTGTGTTTCTCACACAGGTTTCTCCCATCATGAGCAGCAAACACGCCAAAGTTTTGATCCTCGGTTCCGGCCCGGCCGGCTACACGGCCGCGGTCTATGCCGCACGCGCCAATCTCAAGCCCATGCTCATCACGGGCATCGCGCAAGGCGGCCAGCTGATGACCACCACCGAGGTGGACAACTGGCCGGCCGATGTGCACGGCGTGCAGGGGCCCGATCTCATGCAGCGCTTCCTGGAGCATGCCGAGCGCTTCAATACCGAGATCGTGTTCGACCACATCAATGAAGTGAACCTGCAGGGCAGGCCTTTCGTGCTCAAGGGCGACAGCGGCGAATACACCTGCGACGCGCTCATCCTCGCCACCGGCGCCTCGGCGCAATACCTGGGCCTGCCTTCGGAAGAAGCATTCATGGGCAAGGGCGTGAGCGCATGCGCCACCTGCGACGGCTTCTTCTACCGCGGCCAGACCACCTGCGTGATCGGCGGCGGCAACACGGCTGTGGAGGAAGCGCTCTACTTGTCCAACATCGCCAGCAAGGTGTACCTCGTGCACCGGCGCGACAAGTTCCGCGCAGAGCCGATCCTGGTGGACAAGGTGATGGAGAAGGTCGCGGCCGGCAAGATCGAGCTCAAGCTCTTCAACACCCTGGACGAAGTGCTGGGCGACGCCAGCGGCGTGACCGGCGTGCGGCTGAAGGACACGCGCACCGGTACAACCGAAGACCTGAACCTGCAGGGCTGCTTCATCGCCATCGGCCACAAGCCCAACACCGACATCTTCAAGGGCCAGGTGGAAATGAAGGATGGCTACATCCTCACGCGCGCCGGCCTGCAGGGCTTCGCCACCATGACCAGCGTGCCGGGCGTGTTCGCCGCCGGCGACGTGCAGGACCACATCTACCGCCAGGCGATCACCAGTGCAGGCACCGGCTGCATGGCCGCGCTGGACGCCCAGCGCTTCCTGGAACAGGCCGAGTCCTGAAGCAGCCTATAATCCAGGGCTTTGCTGAATTCCTGCTTCGGACATTCAGCCGGATTACCGCCCCCGTCAGGGCGAGGTGAGCCCAGCATTCGGAGCAAACACAAGCGTTTGCGGTGAGTGCCGGGCGTTTAGGAGAGTGCTGAATGGCACGCGTCTGCGAAGTCACGGGCAAGGGCCCGATGGTCGGGAACAACGTTTCCCACGCCAACAACAAAACCAAGCGCCGGTTCCTGCCGAACCTGCAATACCGCCGCTTCTGGGTCGAGACCGAAAACCGCTGGGTGCGCCTGCGTGTTTCAAGCGCCGCGCTGCGGCTGATCGACAAGAAGGGCATCGACACCGTGCTGGCCGACATGCGCGCCCGCGGCCAAGCCTAACCCCCCTGAAGGAACACGATCATGGCAAGCAAAGGCGGACGCGAGAAGATCAAGCTGGAGTCCACGGCGGGCACCGGGCACTTCTACACCACGAGCAAGAACAAGAAGACGATGCCTGAAAAGATGTCGATCATGAAGTTCGACCCCAAGGCACGCAAGCACGTGGAATACAAGGAAATGAAGCTGAAGTAATCAGCTGCATTCACCAAAGAAAAAGCCCCGCAATGCGGGGCTTTTTCTTTGGTCCGACCAGGCTTAGGCGTGCGCGGACCTGAGCTTCAGCGAGAACTGCCGCAGGGCCTCGATCCCGCTTTCTTCGGCGCGGCGGCACCAGGCCTGCAGGTCGGCGGCGAGCTGCTCGCGCGACTGCGAGGTGTTGAGCCACATCTGGCGCAGCTCTTCGCGCATGGTGACCATCTTGTCGAGCGCCGGATGGGCAGCGCGCGCCTGGGCAAGCTGCGTGCGCGCAGCGGCGGGCACGCGGTCCTCGTCGCGGTGCAGCCAACGCTTGGCCGACTTGAGCATCGAGAGATCCTGGCCATGCGCCTTGAGCGCCGCGATTTCGGCCGTGCAGGCACGGCGCATCTCGCGGCCGTAGCCCGCCATCACCTCGTAGCGGTTGGCGATCAGCGCCTCCAGCGTCTTCTCGTCGGCCACCGGCTTGATGGCCCCCAGGCGCAGCTTGGGCGGCACCTTCTTGACCGTGGCCCAGCCCAGCGTCTCGAACACGCGGATGTAGAACCAGCCGATGTCGAACTCGTAGCGCTTCACCGAGAACTTGGCAGCGGTCGGGTAGGTGTGGTGGTTGTTGTGCAGCTCTTCGCCGCCGATGATGATGCCCCAGGGCGAGATGTTGGTGCTGGCATCCGGCGCCTCGAAGTTGCGGTAGCCCCAGTAGTGGCCGATGCCGTTGATGATGCCCGTGGCCATCACCGGAATCCATGCCATCTGCACGGCCCAGACAGCCAGGCCGATCGCGCCGAACAGGCTCACGTTCAGGATCAGCATCAGGCCCACGCCCTGCCACGAAAAACGTGTGTAAAGGTTGCGCTCGATCCAGTCGTCGGGCGTGCCTGCACCGTACTTGACCATGGTTTCCGCGTTGCGCGACTCGGCGCGGTACA
>NZ_JACCWG010000006.1 GCF_013697775.1 Ramlibacter sp.
AGGCTGGAGAACGATTCGCGCACGGCTGCCAGCAGCAGCGCGCCTTGCGGCGTCAGGGCCAGGCCGCGCGCCTGCCGCACGAACAGCGCGCAGCCGTAGTGCTGCTCGAGCAGCAGCACCTGGCGGCTCACCGCGCCCTGCGTCAGGTGCAGCGCGGGCGCCGCGGCGGTGAAGCTGCCGCTCTCGGCGGCGGTGGCGAAGGCTTGCAGGTTGTGCAGTGGCGGCAGGTGGTTCGGCATGGGGTGGATCAAGCCATGCGCCGGGCGCATGGCTGTGCGTCAAACGTTTCGCTGGTTGGCGGCGATTTTCACCGTTAGCATGGCCCTGATTCTCAACCAACCCATGCGCCACACGATGACCTTGCACCCCGATGCCGCTCGGCACGCCGAGACCATCCGCCGCTACCTCGCCTGCCTGGAGGCCAGCGACGTTGCCGGCCTCACCGCGCTCTTCGCGCCCGACGCCGAGGTGGACTCGCCGTTCCTCGGCCGCATGCGGCCCGAGCCCTTCTTCACCAAGGTGCGCGATGCATCGGGACAGAGCCGCATCGAGACGCACGACATCCTGGTGAGCGCGGCAGGCCATGCGCGCGCCACCGGCTACTTCACCTACCACTAGCAATTGAAGGACGGGACGCAGGTCCGCTTCGCCTGCGTGGACGTGTTCGAGTTCGGCGCCGACAGCCGCATCGCGCACATGGCGATCGTGTACGACACGCACCCGATCCGCGCCGACGTGGGCGACAAGTACGCGTGAAGAACGCTTGAGGAAAGCCTGAAGGACGGCGGTCGCGCCTAGGCGAGCACGTCCAGCACCAGCTGCGCGGCACCCTCCATGCGGTGCACGCGCACCCCTTCGGCTTCTGCCAGCAGTTCCACGTCGTCCCACTCGATCAGCCGGTACGGCTGGTTGCCGGGAAAGCCGGGTTCGCCGGCGCTTTGGCGCAGCTGCAGCGTGAGCGCCACGGCATCGCCGCGCGGCTCGGCCGTGAGGATCACGTCGGCGGGGGAGGCGGCGCGGTCGGTGAGCGCCAGCAGGGCGGCGGGCAGCACCTGCCGCAACGCGCCGCGCGACACCTGCTGCGGTGCAGCATCGACGTGCTCGGCCAGGGCGAAGCCGCGGAAGCTGAAGCTGCTGCGCAGCAGGTCGACGCATTCGCGCACGCCGTCCTGCAGCGCCACGTGGTCGCCCGGCTCGGGCGCCAGCCAGCTCACCACGTCCAGGCAGGCCTGCACGGCGGCGCGCGACAGCGTGTGCACCTTGTCCATGCTGTCGCGGATCTGCGCGAGCGGCGGCGCGGGCTGCTGCAGCCGGCGCTCCAGCAGTTCGGTGATCAGGCCCATCGGCTGCAGGTGCACCACCAGCTGGTGCCGCATGGCCAGCGTCAGGCGGCGAAGCAGTGCGTAGCGCGCCGCTTCCAGGCGTTGCTGCTCGACAGCATGCCGGACGTTCATTTGCATGCGGGGATGTTAGCCGGTGCAGACGGACGGCGGTGCATGCCGCACAATGGACGGGCAGACTTTCGGGAGAGCTGTCATGGTGTCATTGCAGGCCGGCGCACTGCGCTGTGAGATCGAACCGCAGCTGGGCGGCTGCATCAGCGGGTTCTGGATGGGCGACGTGCCCGTACTGCGCTCCACGCCGGCGCAGCAGCTGACGTCGGTGCGCCAGGCCGGCAGCTATCCGCTGGTGCCGTTCTCCAACCGGGTGGCGCAGGCGCGGCTGGACTATATGGGCACGCAGTATCCGCTCATGCCCAACAACGGCGACGAGCCGCACGCGATCCACGGCGTCGGCTGGCAGCGGCCCTGGCGCGTGCTGGAGCAGGACGACCGCTATGCGCTGCTGGCGTACGAGCACGCGCCCGACCCGAGCTGGCCCTTCGCCTTCGATTGCTCGCAGGCGTTCCGGCTGCGCGAAGGCGCCCTGGGCATGACGCTGTCGGTCACCAACCAATCCAACCAGCCCGCGCCGGCGGGCCTGGGCTGGCACCCGTATTTCGTCAAGCGCGAGCGCAGCCGCATTTCGTTCGAGGCCACCGGCCGCTGGGAGATGGGCGGCGACAAGCTGCCCACCGCGCACAAGCCGGCGCACGGGCTGGACGCCGACTGCGCGTTCCTCGACGTGGACAACTGCTACGACGGCTGGGACGGCGTGGCGCACCTGCGCGACGAGCGGCTGCGCGTGCGCGTGCGCAGCAACCTGTCGCGGCTGGTGGTGTTCACCAACGACACGCGGCCCTACATCGCGGTGGAGCCGGTGAGCCACGTCAACAATGCGATCAACCTGCACGCGGCGGGCCTGTCGGCCGACGCGCTCGGCCTGTGCGTGCTGCAGCCGGGCGAGTCGCTGACGGCGCAGTGCACCATCGAGGTGGAGGCCGCCCGATGAACTGGCAGGCGGTGGTGGAGGAGCCCGACACGCTGGGCGAATCGCCGTTCTGGCATGCCGCGGAGCAGCGGCTGTATTGGGTCGACATCGACGGCAGGCGCATCCGCCGCTGCAATGCGGACGGCGGCGCGCCCGAGGAATGGCCCATGCCGACGGAGCCGGGCTGCATCGCGCCGGCCGCCGCGGGCGGGCTGGTGATCGCCTTGCGCGACGGCGTCTACCGCGCGCGCAGCTGGGGCGCCGCGCTGCAATGCATCGCGCGCTTCAACCATGACCCCGCTATCACGCGCTTCAACGACGGCAAGGCCGACCCACTCGGGCGCATGTGGGCCGGCACCATGTACGAACCCCGCGACGCCAGCAAGGGCGAGCTCTACAGCATCGACTGCCGCCCCGACAACGGCCAGCAGGGCGTGCCCGGCGTGCAGCTGAAGGCGCAGAACAACATCATCGCCAACGGCTTGGCGTGGTCGCCCGATACGCGCGTGCTGTACTGGGCCAACACCACCCGCCACGTGGTCCATGCCTGGGACTGGGACGCGGCGACCAACGCCTTGCGCCACCAGCGCGTGTTCCACGAGTTCGCTGGCAAGCCCTCCGGCTGGCAGCCCGGCGACCCCGGCTACGGCGGCCGCCCCGATGGCGCGGCGGTGGATGTGGAGGGCAATTACTGGGTCGCGATGTTCGAGGGCCAGCGGCTGGTGAAGCTCTCGCCCGCCGGCGCCGTGCTGCAGGAGTTCCCGCTGCCGGTGCGCTGCCCCACCATGCCGTGCTTCGGCGGCGAGAACCTGCGCACGCTGTACGTCACCAGCGCCACCCACAAGCGGTCCGCCGAGGAGCTGTCGCAGCTGCCGCTGTCGGGCCGTCTGATCGCGATGCAAGTGGACTCGCCCGGGCTGCCCGTCAATTTCTTTATCGACTGACGGGCGCGCCTTACCATCCTGGGATGCACCCGGGCCTGAACGACACCATCGAGCGCATCCGCGCTGCGGCCGCGGCGCACACGCCGCTGCGCATCCGCGGCGGCGGCAGCAAGGATTTCTACGGCGAACGGCTGCAAGGCGAGGTGCTGGACACCGCGCCGCTGGCCGGCATCGTGAGCTACGAACCCAGCGAACTGGTGGTCACGGTGCGCGCCGGCACGCCGCTGGCGGAGCTGGAAGCGGTGCTGGCGGCAAGCGGGCAATGCCTGCCGTTCGAGCCGCCGCACTTCGGTCCCGGCGCCACCGTCGGCGGCATGGTGGCCGCCGGCCTGTCCGGCCCGGCGCGCGCCAGCGCCGGCGCCGTGCGCGATTACGTGCTGGGCTTGAGCCTGGTCAACGGCAAGGGCGAGCTGCTGGCGTTCGGCGGGCAGGTGATGAAGAACGTGGCCGGCTACGACGTGTCGCGCCTCATGGCCGGCGCGCTCGGCACGCTGGGCCTGATCGCGGAGGTCAGCCTCAAGGTGCTGCCGGTGGCGCCGGCCGAGGCGACGCTGGTGTTCGCGCTGCCGCAGGCCGAGGCGCTGCGGCGGCTGAACGCCTGGGGCGGCCAGCCGCTGCCGCTCAACGCCAGCCGCTGGGAGCAGCGCGACGGCAAGCCCACGCTGCACC